>NZ_JBHUUV010000002.1:0-400540 GCF_042670885.1 Streptomyces sp. NPDC057136 | reverse complement strand
GACCTGCTCGCATTGGGCAAGGGTGGCCTCGTACAGAGGGATGGCCCGCACCAGATCGCGCCCTGCCAAGTAGGCGCCGGCGAGGTCGTTGCGGCTGGAGAGAGTGTGGGGGTGGGTGTCGCCGAGGACCTGCTCGCATTGGGCGAGAGTGGCCGAGTACAGACGGATAGCCCGCACCAGATCGCGCCCTGCCAAGTAGGCGCCGGCGAGGTCGTTGCGGCTGGAGAGAGTGTGGGGGTGGGTGTCGCCGAGGACCTGCTCGCGCTCGGCAATGACGGCCTCGTACAGAGGGATAGCCCGCCCCAGATCCCCTACCGATTCATACGCGTAGGCGAGGTCGTTGCGGCTAGACAGGGTTTGCAGGTGGGTGTCGCCGAGGACCTGCTCGCATTGGGCAAGGGTGGCCTCGTACAGAGGGATGGCCCGCACCAGATCGCGCCCTGCCAAGTAGGCGCCGGCGAGGTCGTTGCGGCTAGAGAGAGTGTGGGGGTGGGTGTCGCCGAGGACCTGCTCGCATTGGGCAAGGGTGGCCTCGTACAGAGGGATGGCCCGCCCCAGATCGCGCCCTGCCATGTAGGCGCCGGCGAGGTTGTTGCGGCTGGAGAGAGTGTGGGGGTGGGTGTCGCCGAGGACCTGCTCGCGCTGGGCGAGAGTGGCCTCGTACAGAGGGATAGCCCGTTCCAGGTCCCCCACCGATTGGTACGCGTAGGCGAGGTTGTTGCGGCTCGTCAGGGTTTGCGGGTGGGTGTCGCCGAGGACCTGCTCGCGCTCGGCAAGGACGGCCTCGTACAGAGGGATGGCCCGCCCCAGATCCCCTGCCGATTCAAACGCGTAGGCGAGGTCGTTGCGGCTAGTCAGCGTATCGGGGTGGCTGCCACCGAGGACCTGCTCGCGCTCGGCAAGGGTGGCCTCGTACAGAGGGATGGCCCGCCCCAGATCCCCCGCCGATTCAAACGCCCCGGCGAGGCTGTTGCGGCTAGTCAGCGTATCGGGGTGGCTGCCACCGAGGACCTGCTCGCGCTCGGCAAGGACGGCCTCGTACAGAGGGATGGCCCGCCCCAGATCCCCCGCCGATTCAAACGCCGCAGCAAGGTTGTTCCGGCTAGTCAGGGTGTGGGGGTGGGTGTCGCCGAGGACCTGCTCGCGCTCCGCGAGAATGGCCTCAAAAAGGGGGATGGTGCGGGCGGTGTGGCCTTGTTGGTGAAGACGGTTCGCAGCGGTGGCATACGCGTCGGCAAGGGGGATGTTGTGGCGGCCGGGCGGAGTCGTGGCGGCGAGGGTGACCAGGTGGGGCGTAGTGGAGTCCCACTGGTTGTTAGTGGTGTTGCCCTGGCCCGGAGGCGGGGTCAGATGGCGAAGGACACATTGTTCGGCGCGGTTGCGGCCCTGGAGCTGCCGCTCTGAGTACGTGCCGACGGTGTCTTGGGGAGTGCGCAGGACGGTTTGGACCATGCGGTGCACACTGAGACCGCTTCCGGTGTCGGTAACCATGCTGTAGGCGGCCAGGGTGCCGATGGCCTCCGCGATGTCGTCCGGCTCTGCACCAGATGGTGTGACCAGGGTGTGCGGGATGTCGTCCGGGGCGAGCCAGGAGGCGGTATGCAGTACCTCCACGGCAAGCGGACTGTCCTCCTCCAGGGTGTGGAAGGTGACGTTCCAGATCCGGGCGATGGTGCGTTCGGCGTCGATTCCATGGGCGGTCTTGTCAAGTTTGGTGTCCAGGCGACGGCGATAGGAATCGAGACTGACACCGCGGTTCTGCGCTAGGTAGGCGCCAGCCTGCCTGATTGCCAGAGGGAATTGCCCCAGGTCGGCGGTCAGAGCGCGGGCGTCCTCCTGCTGCCGTGGCGTAGGGGCAGTGTCCTTGAAGACAAGTCTGCACAGCAGGACGGTGGCATCGTCGGAAGCCAGGTTGCCCAGGATCAGTGTGGGGACGTTGTCGGGCCAGCCCGTGGTGCGGCGGCTGGTGGCCAAGTGGTGCCCCTGGTGGAGTGCCCCGGTGTATGGGGCAAGGTCGTCGGGGTTCTCGACGTTGTCGTAGACCAACAGCCAGCCCGGATTCCAGGCCAGCCACTGCATCGCCCACGCTACCTGGGCGGCGCGTCCGGCCATGGCGGCCCAGTCGGGAACGAGCATGTGCGTGAGGTTGGTGAGGGAGGTCTCGATCTCGTCGGAGGACGCGGCGTTGATCCACCAAATTAGGGTGTAGTCGCCGCGGTGGCGGTGGGCGTAGTGCAGGGCGAGGGCACTCTTGCCGATCCCGCCCAGGCCGTGCACGGCCCCGCTCTGGGTAATGGCGCCTTCACACTGGTTAGTCAAACTGCGGCGCAACCGGACCAGTTCTTCGTTACGTCCCAGGCAGAGAGCGTCCGGGGCCAGGTTGGACGTGCCCGGAGCCGCTGTGACCTTCGCCGGCGCGTACAACGCTTCGGTCGGCACCACGTCCCCGGTGTAGGCGTTGCCGATCCGCCCAGCCGCGATCGACCGGTTTCCGACGGCCTCGACACGCAGCCGGGACACGGCGTCGTCCGTACTCATGGCCGGGGTGGGGTGTGACCGTCGCCGGTGATCGCGGTGCCGATGTGCTGAGCGGCAATCGACCGCTCACCGGACGCTGTGACGGTGACTGTGCCCGCGGTCGGCACGGGCAGCAAAGCGGTCAGTTCCTCCCGCAGCTCGCGGTCATCCTGCAACGCGCTCTTGAGCAGCCTGACCAGCACGGCCGTGGTGTACACATCGTCCTGTTCGTCGACGGCCTCGTTCACCACACGTTCCAGCTCGGCCCGGCCCGCCTCGTCCCCACGCCGCCACACCGCCTGGAGGATTCGCTGCCCCAGACCGACTGTGGCATCGGCGGCCGCGTCCTGGGCCCGGGTAAGCACTGCCGCCCCGTAGGCACTCACCGCAACCGTCACGGCAGGACCAGCCTGCTGCACCCACTGCGCGATCTCAGCACTAACCACACCCAACCCCCGTCACGCACAAGACTGTTACCGGGGCATCCCCGGACGTCCGTGAACCCAGGGTAGGTCCTCACACCTCGATGTGCCGGGTGTGGCGGGATATTCGGTAGGGGCACGGAAGCTGCGGTCGGCGGAGCGGCTTTGGGCTGGAGCTGCTTCGGCGCGAGTGACCATGCCCCTTAAGTTTCCGGCGCGTTGGGCGCCTATGGACCTGCCCGGCAATCACGACGTTGCGGCCGTGATCTTCGAGGCTCGCGCCAAAGTGGCTGCCTAAAGCTGTGGAGTGGACCGCCTCAGCCACGAAGTGCCCCCTTCCGTGGCATCGGGCGGCTGATTGCTGTGTGCGGGACAGGCGCCGACCGGGCTGGAGCGGGGCGAAGACAGGGGCGCAGGCCCAGCACGGGGGCGGGCCTGCGCGCGGTGAGCGGAGCGAGCCGCCTTGATGAAGTTGGAAAAGTTCTACCGCGCTTGGAAGCAAGTCGATTTCAGGCGGGAGCGTTCTCGAATCCGTGCTTGGTCGGCGCCGTTCGACGCTGGGCGAGCCACCCGGACACCCGCGGTCCCCCGTTCACCGCACCTCCAGCTCGGACAGTACGGACATGCTCGAACCCTTGCTGGAGGTAGTAGAGCTGTAGAGGTTCGTTCGTGGTCCACGCGTCGAGGCGGAGCCAAGTTGCACCACCTCGATAGGCCCGGTCGCAGGCCCAATTGAGCACCCGACCCCCAAGGTCCTGCCCGGCGTGTGTCCGGGCCACAGTCAGCTTGGTGATGAAGATGGATGGCTCAGCCAACTCCTCGTCCGTCCACAAGCCCTCTTCCGCCTCCGGCGAGAGAGTGATGGTGGCTGCGGTCAAGTCGCCGTCCATGACCATGAAAACGGAGCCCGCCTCGATCGCGGCGGCAAGCCGGTCGGCAGGATATGGGCGTTGCCACTGGTCGCTGCCGAGACGTGAGAGCCAAGCCGCAGCCTCCTCTCGAAACGCGATGAGCTTGGATACGTCGTCAGGGCGTGCGGGCGTGATTTTCACTGGGGATCGATCTCGCTTCGGGCCGACTGGTCGCCGATCTCGTAGTTCATCCGGTTCAGGTCACCCCGGAACGTCGTGATGGTGCAGCGGATGGGGCGTTCTGCTGAGTACCCCGTGCGCATCCAGAGAAGTACGGGCACTCCCGCGCCGATCTCCAACAGGCGCGCCTCGTCGGGCGTCGGCATGCGGGTTGAAATCTCGTCGAAGTACCCCACCTGCTCGGTCCCGCGTGCGGCGAGGTAGCGCGTGGTGCCCTCTTCGATGTCTCCGGGCTCGGCAAGCCTGGGAGCCTCGTCGGCGAGCCATGCGGGGTAGTACGTGGCCTGAGTCGACCACGGCACGTCATCGACGTACCGATGGCAGAACCGCAGGACCGCACGGGACTGAGCATCTACCTTCAGCCGCTCTGCCACTTCGGCCGGCGCAGGAAGGATTTCGACCCTGAACGTCTGGTGCGGTCGTCGGCCCGCGGCGGTTACGTCGGTGCTGTACGCGTCACCGTTCTGCGGGAAGTCCAGGTTCTCGAACCGGGAGGCGTTCAGCTTGAACACCTCGTGCTTGGACACCTCGTACCCGAGCCCCTGGCTTGAGGAGACAAGGCCCTGCGTGACCAGCAAGCCGAGCCCGGACCGCACGGTATTCCGCGACGCGTCGAAGCGGGCTGACAGCTCGCTCTCCGAAGGAAGTCGGGACCCGGGCGAGTAGGTCCCGTTGTCGATTTCGCGGCGCAGAGCATCCGCGACTTGCCGGTACTTCGGCTGCTTGCTCATGACCCCATCATGACGCACTCGCTCAACTTGTTGGTACATGTAGGCCCCGATCGCTTGACGCCTGACGTTCCGTGGGTGCACCATCACTACATCGACTTGTACCAACAAGTTGAGCAAGCGGTGCAGCTCCTTCAAGTGTGCCCGGTTGCGCGTTATTCCCCTCCTTCGGGCGGCGGACGCATGACTCAACAACTCCACAGCGTGATCCACCGCAGTACGACGGCCGCGACAGTTCCGGCCGAGGCGAGTGGAGACCAGCCGACCGAGAAACGGCCCCCTTCACACCGGGGCCCACACCCCCTGACCGGGGAACGCCATCGGCTCTAAGAACCGCACGGCACACCTTCGAAGCTGCGACCTCAGACTTCTGGGATTTCGGATCTCCCCGGAACGAGCAGCGCCGTGCGCAACAGGAGAACCGAAGCACCAGCGCTCACGGTGCCCGGCATTCGGGCTCGCCTCTTCGGCGGGCTGCGGTGCCGGGTCGCCGCGGTCGCTCGTAGTCCACGAACGACCCAGACGGCGCGAGGCCCCGGTGCTCGAACACCGGGGCCTCATTTCGGGCCGTCTCACCCCTAGGAGATAACGACCCATGAAGCCCATCGCTGCACTTCAGGACCTCGTTACGGCCGCGTCGCTCGATATGGAGCCGTCGGCCGCTGAGCTGGACGCGATCGAGCTGGAGATGCCCGTCATCCTGGCGGACGTCGACCTGCTGGACGCGCAGATCATGACCATCGACCGCCTGGCCACCGAGCTGGACGAGCGGCGTATCCGCCGGGCCCGCCGGCGGGTGCTGGCCGCCCGCCGCGACCTGACCAACCGCGCCGACTCGGTGCTGTCGGGCGGTGCCGCATGATGGCCATCGCCCCCGCCCCCGAGAGGCTGCTCGACCACCGGGGAAACCCCCGGGCGTCCTTCGAGATTTCGCTCGGCTACGAGCAGGCGCGGCTTGGCATGGCGTTTCACGAGGCCGGTCACGCGGTGCTGGCCATGGCCTACGGGATGTGCGTCCTGACCAGCGAGGTCATCGCCTGGTCCCCCGAAGTAGACGAGTGGACCCTTACCGGCAACACGGCGTTCAATACGCACGACCTCAATCCGTGGCATTTCGCGGCACAGCACGCTGCCGGTGAGATCGCCCAGGTGCAGTACCTGCTGACGTACGGCCTGTGGACGCCGGAGCGGGCCTTGGCCTGCAACGCCGACCACGACCGCGAGCAGGCCATCGACGTACTCGCCGACTTCGGGTACGACCTGGGCCGCGACCACACCCCCCAGGACGGCAAGTCCTGGGGCATGGTCCGCGGCATGGCCCGCCGCAAGATCGGCTACCTGTGGCGTGAGATCCGCACCGTGGCCCTGGCCATGGACGAACGGACCATCCTCACCGGCGACGACATCGCCACCCTGACCGGCATGACCAACCCTCCGCTGTCCGGAGGTTCGGTATGAACGGGCGCACGTTGAGGGCGCGGCTCGGTCTGCGCTGCTGCGGAACGACCGCACCGCAGCGCACCACCGGCCCGTGCTGGCAGATGTTCGTGGCCATGACCGGCAGGGTCAGTGACTGGCCGGTCCACACCTGGCCCACGTCCACGGAGATTCCGAGCATCAACGAGCGCGAGGCGGCTCTCGCGTCCCTCGGGTTCGTCCTGGTCGACGGGGCCGAGTGGGAGTGGACGGAGGACACCGGGCCGGAGTACCACCCTCACCCGGTGCGCGTCTCGCTCATCGCCGCTGCCGAGGTCCGGCCGTCGGACGGGGGTGCGGCATGAAGGGGAAGACCGTGCTGCCCGCCGTCGCGATGACGGCGGTGTCGATGGTCCTCACGCTGGCCGTCGTCGTGATGTGGCTCGGCACGGCGATGCCGTGGCCTGTCGCTCTGGTCGTCGGCCTCGGGATCGACGGCGGATGGCTCGCCACCCTCGCCTACGAGCGCCGCCTGGCCGCGCAGGGCGACCACAGCAACGTCGTTACCGGCGTCGGTTGGTCCTTCGGTCTGATCGCGACTGGCGTCCTGATTGCTCACGCGCTCACCGCCGAGGGATCGGCCGGCGCGTGGCTGGCTGTTGCCTGGCTACCCGTCGCGGCCAAAGCCCTGTGGTTGGTGCACGGGCTGTGGGAGCGGACCGCACTCACCGGCCAGGCGCTGGACGCGATCCAGGGCATCCAGCAGGAAGCCCGCGACGAAGCCGCCGTGGCCCGCGCCCGACTGCGGTCTGAGGCTGCCACGGAGGAGACCCGGCTGACCGCTGTGACGCAGGCCGGGGCCCGCGTCGCACAGGTCCAGGCAAAGACCGCCAACACCCTCTCCCGGGCCTGGTCGACGCTGGAGACGACGCGTAAGGGGGAGGGCACGGGCAGGGCGCTGACCAGCGTGACGACCCGCGTCACGCCCGGCGTCACACCCCGCTGGGAACTGCCGGTCTGGGGCCCCACCGAGTCGGTCACGCAGCTCGCCCTGGAGACAGCCCCCGTTCTCACCTATGAGGCGTTGGACGCGCTGGTCGAGCAGATCCGTCACAGCGAGACGCCCGCTCTGTCCTACCGGGAGATGGCGAGCCGCTTCCGGTCTGCCGGCCATTCCGCTTCCGAGGTCCGGTTGCGGTCCGCGTGGAAACGCATGGTCGCCTGATGGCCACCCTGCCCATCTACCGGTGGCGCCTCGCCCCAGACGGCTACGCGACCCGCCGCCAACTCCGGTCCCTCGGGCTACGGCCCGGCGGGCAGGACGTCGCCGCACAGCTCGAACGCCCCCGCCGACGGCGGGGCCCGCTGGTCGCCTACCTCTACCGCATCGACCGAGCCAAGCCCGTACGCCCCATGACACCGGGCCGCGCCGCAGCGCTCTCCAGCCCCGGGCGGAGCAGGTTCGGAGCGGCCCCGCCGTCAACGGCCTTGTCCCCCAGCGCCATGCGGGCCTGGGACTCAGTGGTGGGAACGGAGGGGTCGGCGGTGGCGGCGGCCCACCCGTGGCAGACGCGGGCGACGGCTTGTCTTCGATCTCTTCGACCGTCGTCTCAGGGGCCGGCTGCAACCAATCTGCGTCCGTCCAGGCCGGCGACGATCCGGGGCATCGCCGCACTCGGATGGGCGTCCCCTTGACCCGCGCGCCGACTACGAAGAGTTCAAGCAACTGCTCGGGGAGGCTGGGATCGACGACCGCCGCCTGTACGACGGCAGTCGCCACACTGCTGGCACGATCCTGAACGAGTTGGGGGTGGACATGCCCACGATCATGGAGATCCTTCGGCACACCCAGATCAGCCAGACCCGGCGCTACGTGAAGGGGCGGTCTCACCTATCGAAGGACGCCATGCGTCGCATGGGCGAGTTCTTCGTCCCCTCGCCAACGAAGCCGGATCCGGGCCCCACTGAGACCAGAACTGAGACCGTCGACACTCGCGCGGCCCGCGCTCGGCGTCGTCGCCGCATCCAGTAAAAGCAAAAGCCCCAGGTCACGGTTAGTGAGTCCTGGGGCTTCAACGGAGCCGCCTTCGGGATTCGAACCCGAGACCTACGCATTACGAGTGCGTTGCTCTGGCCAACTGAGCTAAGGCGGCACGCCCTGTCGCACTATGGTGCGATCAGCAGCGGGCCCAAGTCTACACAGTTTCCGGGGGTGCTCCGCACCGGCCGCCCCCGGAGACGTATCCGCAGGTCAGGCGCCGGTCAGGAGCACTTCTTGCCGTCCTTGGGAGGCGTGCCCTCCAGCAGGTACGTGTTGATCGCCGTGTCGATGCAGTCGCTTCCCCGGCCGTACGCCGTGTGGCCGTCGCCCTCGTACGTGAGGAGGGTGCCGGAGGAGAGCTGGTCCGCGAGCGACTCGGCCCACTTGTACGGGGTGGCCGGGTCCCTGGTGGTGCCGACCACGACGATCGGCGCCGCGCCCTTCGCCTCGGTGCGGTGGGGGGTTCCGGTGGGCTCGGCCGGCCAGTAGCCGCAGTTCAGGGCCGCCCAGGCGAAGCCCTTGCCGAAGACCGGGGACGCCTGCTCGAAGCTGGGGACGGCCGTCCGGACTGCGGTGGGAGTGTCGAAGGCCGGGGGCAGGTCGAGGCAGTTCACGGCCGCGTTGGCGAACATGAGGTTGGCGTACGAGCCGTTCGGCTCGCGCTCGTAGTAGCTGTCGGCGAGGGCGAGAAGACCCGAGCCGTCGCTGCGCTCGGCGCCTGCCAGGGCCTCACGGAGCTGCGGCCAGGCCGATTCGTCGTACATGGCGGCGATCACGCCGGTCGTGGCCAGCGACTCGCTGAGCTTCCGGCTTTCGCCGGTCGGGATCGGCTTGGCGTCCAGGTCCGTGAAGAGCTGCTTGAGCGCGGTGCCCGCCGCGTCGGTGGAGGTGGTGCCGAGGGGGCAGTCCTCCTTCTTCACGCAGTCCGCGGCGAAGGACTGGAACGCCGCCTCGAAGCCCGCTGTCTGGTCGCGGTTGATGTCGATCGCCGGGAGGGACGGGTCCATCGCACCGTCGAGGACCAGCCGGCCCACCCGGTCCGGGAAGAGCTCGGCGTACGTCGCACCGAGGAAGGTGCCGTAGGACGCCCCGACGTAGTGCAGCTTCTCGTCGCCCAGCAGGGCGCGCAGGACGTCCATGTCGCGGGCCGTCTCGACAGTGGAGACATGCGGGAGGATTCTTTCGGAACGCTTCTCGCAGCCGTCGGCGAACTTCTCGAAGGCGGCGCTCAGCTTGCTGATCTCGGCGTCGTCGTCGGGGGTCTGGTCGACCTGGGTGTAGGCGTCCATCTCCTTGCCGGTCAGACACTCGACGGGCTCACTGCGGGCCACTCCGCGCGGATCGATGGCCACCATGTCATAGCGGGCGCGGACCGGGGCCGGGTAGCCGATGGCCGCGTACCCCTGGAGGTAGCCGATGGCCGAACCGCCCGGGCCGCCCGGATTCACCAGGAGCGAGCCGATCCGCTTGCCCGGTCCGGTGGCCTTCTTGCGGGAGACGGCCAGCTTGATGTCCCCGTCATCGGGATTCGCGTAGTCCAGCGGCGCCTTCATGGTGGTGCACTGGAAGCCCTCCGCACCGCAGTCCCGCCAGCTCAGCTTCTGCGCGTAATACGGCTTGAGATCCTTGGGGGCCGCGGCTCCGGCGGCCGACGCACTCGTCGTCGACGATCCGCTGCTGCAGCCGGAGATGAGGAGGCCGGCAGTGCCGAGCGCGGTGGCGGAGATGCGGAGCAGGCGCCTGGTGTCCATCCCCGGAGCCTAGCCGCCGAGTGACGACTCGTCCGATTCCCTACTCATTCGGATTAATACCCGCCCCACCTACGCTGCTGCGTCAGCCGGCCCGGAGCGCCATCGTCATCGCCTCCACCGCGAGCAGCGGTGCCACGTTGCGGTCGAGCGCCTTGCGGCAGGCGATCACCGCCTCGATCCGGCGCAGGGTGCGCTCGGGGGTCGACGACCGGGCGATCCGGTCGAGCGCGTCCTCCGCGTCGACATTGGCGATCGCGATCCGCGAACCGAGCTGGAGTGCCAGTACGTCGCGGTAGAAACCGGTCAGATCGGTGAGCGCCAGGTCGAGGCTGTCACGCTGCGAACGGGTCTTGCGGCGCTTCTGTCTGTCCTCCAGCTCCTTCATCACCCCCGCCGTGCCACGGGGCATCCGACCTCCGGCGACAGCGCCGAGGGCCGCCTTCATGTCCTCGGTCTCCTTGACGTCGACCTCGTCCGAGACCTGCTTGGCCTCATCGGTCGCGGTGTCGATCAGCTCCTGGGCGGCCTTCAGGCAGCCGCCGACATCGTCGATCCGGAGCGGGAGCTTGAGCACGGCAGCGCGGCGGGCCCTGGCCCGCTCGTCCGTGGCCAGGCGACGGGCCCGGCCGATGTGGCCCTGCGTGGCGCGGGCCGCGGACGCGGCACGCTCGGGGTCGATGCCGTCCCGCCGGATCAGGACGTCGGCGACGGCCTCGACGGGCGGTGTGCGGAGCGTGAGGTGGCGGCAACGGGAGCGGATCGTGGGCAGGACGTCCTCCAGGGAGGGCGCGCAGAGCAGCCACACCGTGCGAGGGGCGGGCTCCTCGACGGCCTTCAGCAGGACGTTGCCCGCGCCCTCGGTCAGGCGGTCGGCGTCCTCCAGGACGATGACCTGCCAGCGGCCGATGGCCGGGGAGAGCTGGGCGCGGCGGACCAGCTCTCGGGTCTCCTTCACACCGATCGACAGCAGGTCGGTGCGGATGACGTCGACGTCGGCGTGCGTACCGACCAGGCTGGTGTGGCAGCCGTCGCAGAAGCCGCAGCCCGGGATGCCGCCGAGGGCCCGGTCCGGGCTGGTGCACTGGAGCGCGGCGGCGAAGGCACGGGCGGCGGTGGACCGCCCGGACCCGGGCGGTCCGGTGAACAGCCAGGCGTGCGTCATCCTCGAGCCCGGGGGCACGGGCTCACCCGTGGAGATGGCGGTGACCAGCGCATCGGCATCCCGGGCGGCCGCAGCGAGCTGCGCCTGCACCCGGTCCTGTCCGACGAGGTCGTCCCATACGGTCATGGGTCACCGCCCTTCCGGTGGTGTGATGGTGCGTCGTGCGTTGGCGGGGTGGTGCGGCGCGCGTTCGTGTTGCGGTCGGGCCGGATTCCCATTGTGGGGGAAGGGTCTGACAATCCCGGCTTTCCGGCCTGAGGGGCGAGCAGGCTCCCCCGGACGCGGCCGCCGGTTACGCGCCATCGGCGGGCCCGGAATTCCGGGCCCGCCGATAAGGGGAGTCGGGCAGACGGTCAGCCGCGCGGACGCCGGCCCCGGCCGGACGGGCCCGGGTCCTCGTCATGGCCGCCGAGCAGTTCGTCGGCCAGGGACGGCAGGTCGTCCAGCGGCGTCTCCTCGGCCCAGTCGGGACGGGGGCGCTTCTGGCGGGCCTGACGGTCGTACGCGTCCTGGGTGGCCCGCGGGTCGTCGCTGATCTGCGGCAGCTCGCGCGTGCGCTCGTTCTCGCTCTCCGAAGCGGGCGCGGCAGGACGCTCGTCGCGGAAGATGCCCGGCGGCACACGGTCGGACGGTGCCTCGTCCCGTACCGACGGCAGGACCGTCGTCTCGTCCGCGTCCCGTGCCGGACGGCGCCCGGCCGGATCGTCCACCCGCGGCAGCATGGCCGTTTCGGCGTCGTCCGCGACCGGACGGCCGGAGCGGGGAGAGCGGTCGGAGTGCGGGCGGTCGGCCGGGGGCGCCACCGGCGAAGGCACCGGCTGCGTCACCTCGTTCGCCCCGACGATCGGCGTCGGCACCGTGAGCTCGTTGTCGGGCACGGACGGCCCGGAGCGGTCGGAGCGGTCAGACCCGTCGGACGGAGCGGACGGCTGTGAGCGCTCGGCACGCTCCGCTGCCGCAGCGGCGGCAGCCTCGGCCTGTGCCCTGGACGCAGCCTCTGCCTGTGCCCTGGACGCAGCCTCCGCCTCCGCCCTGGACGCGGCCTCCGCCTCCGCCTGACGCCGTGCCTCCTCGGCCCTCAGCAGGGCCTCCTCCGCCTTGCGCTGCTTCTCAAGACGCCGCGCCTCCGCCTCCTTGCGCAGCCGCGCCTCTTCCTCGGCCTGCCTGCGGAGGCGTTCCTGCTCGGCCGCGCGCACCTGCTCCTCGGCCTCGCGCCTGACCCGCTCCTCCTCCGCGAGACGACGCGCTTCCTCGGCCCGCAGCCGGGCCTCCTCGGCCTGCCGTTCGGCCTCGCGCTGCCGCGCCTCCTCCAGCTCGCGGCGCTTGCGCTCCTCCTCCTCGGCACGGAGCTTGGCGAGCTGTTCCTGCCGCTCGCGCTCCAGCCGCTCCTCCTCGGCCTTGCGGGCCGCCTCTTCCTCGGCCTTGCGCCTGGCCTCCTCCTCGGCCGCCCTGCGCGCCTCCTCCTGGGCCTTGATCTCGGCCTCGGAGAGCGGAAGGAGCCGGTCGAGCCGGTGGCGTACGACGGTGGTGATCGCTTCCGGCTCCTGGCCGGCATCCACCACCAGGTAGCGGACCGGGTCGGCCGCCGCGAGAGTGAGGAAGCCGGAACGCACCCGGGCGTGGAACTCCGGCGGCTCCGACTCCAGCCGGTCCGGTGCCTCCGTGAACCGTTCGCGCGCGGTCTCCGGGTCCACGTCCAGCAGCACCGTCAGATGCGGTACGAGGCCGCTCGTCGCCCACCGGGAGATCCGGGCGATCTCGGTCGGGGACAGATCACGGCCCGCGCCCTGGTAGGCGACGGACGAGTCGATGTACCGGTCGGAGATGACGATCGCACCGCGCTCCAGCGCCGGACGTACGACCGAGTCGACGTGCTCGGCGCGGTCGGCGGCGTACAGCAGGGCCTCGGCCCGGTTGGAGAGCCCGGCCGACGACACGTCGAGCAGGATCGACCGCAGCCGCTTGCCGACCGGCGTCGCTCCCGGCTCTCGCGTCACGACGACCTCGTGGCCCTTGGCCCGGATCCACTCGGCGAGCGCCTCGACCTGGGTGGACTTGCCGGCCCCGTCGCCGCCCTCCAGGGCGAGGAAGAAGCCGGTGGCGGCGGGCGCGACCGTGGGGTCGCCGCCGCGCACGGCCTCGCGCAGATCGCGCCGCAGCGGCACGCCCGCGCGGTCGTCCGTCCTGGCGAGGAGCACCGCGGCGACGGGCAGCAGCAGCGCGCCGATGAGCATCAGCGCGAACGCTGCCCCGCCGTGCGCGAAGACGAAGTCACCGGAGGCCAGGCGGTGCCGGCCGATGGCGGCGGCGAGCAGCGGGCCGCCGACGGCGCCGAGCGCGATGAGCACCCGGACGACGGCCTGGAGGTGTTCGGTGGTCCTGGCCTGCCGGAACTCCTCGGTCTCCTGGTCGATGATCGTGTGCCCCGTGCGGGCGGCGACACCGGCCGCGTAACCGGCGAGGAGCGCGAGAAGCAGCCCCGTCGCCGTGTCCGGCACCAGGCCGAGCGCGAGGAGCGCGACTCCGGTGACGGCGGTGGCGAAGGCCAGCAGACGGCGCCGCGACAGGGTGGGCAGCACCTTCTGCGCGGTACGGATACCGAGGCCGGTGCCGCCGGTCAGCGCCACGATGAGCAGCGCGAACGTGGCGGGGCCGCCACCCAGGTCGAGCGCGTGCAGTACGGAGACGGCCGCCGCGGCGGCGATCGCCCCGGCGACCGCGGCGCAGGCGCCGACGACCAGCGGAACCGTGCCGGTGCGGCCCTTGTCGGGTCCCGTACCGGTGGCCGGACGGCGCAGGCCCTCCAGGGGCGAACGCGGGCGGGGCGTCGGTGTGCCGGGCAGTTCGAGGAAGTACAGGGTCGAGATCGAGGCGGAGAAGAGTCCGGCCGCGACGTACGAACCGAGTGCCGCCTGGTGGAACGAGAACCAGTCGAGTCCCGCGCCGAGCAGATTGCCGATCAGTGTGGCGATCAGCAGGGCCGCGCCGGCGGCGGGGACCGCGAGGAAGTTCGTCCGCAGGGAGAGCCTGCGCAGTGCGTCACGGTGGTCGGGCAGCGGTCGCACGGCGGCGCCCTCGGCGGGCGGGGCGGGCAGCAGCGCGGGGGCCGCGCTCTCCTTCGCGACCGTCCACAGCCGCTCACCGACGCCGGTGACGAAGACGGTGATCAGGATCATCATGAGTGCCTTGTCGGGCATCCAGTCGATCCACAGCGGGGCGACGACCAGCAGCGCGAGCCGCAGCCCGTCCACCCCGATCATCAGCCAGCGCCGGTCCACCGGCCCGCCCGGTCCCGTGAGCGACGTCAGTGGCCCCAGGAGTACGGCTCCGAAGAGCACCGTGGAAATAATCCGGGCACCGAACACCGCGGCGACGGCGAAGGCCGCCCCTCGGTATCCGGCTCCGAATGAGCCCTCCAGGACCGCTGCTTGCAGCGACAACAGCACCAGCACGAGAAGGGCGAGTGCATCGCCGATACTCCCGACGAGCTGGGCGCTCCACAACCGCTTCAGCGGGGGAACACGCAACAGGGCTCGTACGGCGCGCTCGCGTGAGTCTGCGGCAAGTGTGTCGGAGGTGGGGCTCACGACCGTTGGCTGCTCGGCTCGCGTCATCCGCCCAGCCTATCCGGAGCGGTGCGGTCACCGTTGGCCCCATCCGAACATACGGCCGTCGGGGGGTGGGGCCGGCACCTGCGGGGCTGGGACGAAATACGGGACGGCGGGGCCCGAAGGCCCCGCCGTCCCGTGTGCGCGTGCTCCGTCAGTCCTCGGTCAGTCCTCCGTGGAGGCGGACGAGACCGTCTTCTTCGCCGCTGTGGCCTTCTTGGCCGTCGTCGTCTTCTTGGCAGTCGTGGTCTTCTTGGCGGCCGTCTTCTTCGCCGCCGTCTTCTTCACGGCCGTGGTCGTCTTCTTCGCCGTGGCCTTCTTTGCCGGGGCCTTCTTCGCCGTCTTCTTCTTGGCGGGTCCCTTGGCGCGCTTCTCGGCCAGCAGCTCGTAGCCGCGCTCCGGCGTGATGTCCTCGACGCTGTCGTCGCTCCGAAGCGTCGCGTTCGTCTCGCCGTCCGTGACGTACGCACCGAAGCGGCCGTCCTTCACCACCACCGGGGCCCCGCTCACCGGGTCGGTGCCCAGTTCCTTCAGCGGCGGCTTGGCGGCGGCCCGGCCGCGCTGCTTGGGCTGGGCGTAGATCGCCAGGGCCTCTTCGAGCGTGATGTCGAAGAGCTGGTCCTCGGAGGTCAGCGACCGCGAGTCCGTGCCCTTCTTCAGATACGGACCGTAGCGGCCGTTCTGCGCGGTGATCTCGACACCCTCGGCGTCCTCACCGACCACACGCGGCAGCGACATCAGCTTGAGCGCGTCGGCCAGCGTCACCGTGTCCGGCGACATCGACTTGAAGAGCGAGGCGGTCCGCGGCTTCACCGCGTTCTTGCCGGTCTTCGGCGTGCCCTCGGGCAGCACCTCGGTGACGTACGGGCCGTAGCGCCCGTCCTTCGCGATGATCTGGTTCCCGCTCACCGGGTCCGCACCGAGCTCGAAGTCACCGCTCGGCTTCGCCAGCAGCTCCTCCGCGTACTCCACGGACAGCTCGTCGGGTGCCATCTCCTCGGGCACATCGGCGCGCTGGTGACCCTCGGAGTCCTTCTCGCCACGCTCGATGTACGGGCCGTAGCGCCCGACGCGCAGCACGATGCCGTCGCCCACGGGGAACGAGGAGATCTCCCGGGCGTCGATCGCACCGAGGTCGGTGACGAGCTCCTTCAGGCCGCCGAGGTGGTCGCCGTCGCCGTTGCCCACGTCGGAGGCCGCACCCGCACCGGCCGTGTCCTCGCCCGCACCGAAGTAGAAACGCTTCAGCCACGGCACGGACTGGGCCTCGCCCCGCGCGATGCGGTCGAGGTCGTCCTCCATACGGGCGGTGAAGTCGTAGTCGACCAGCCGGCCGAAGTGCGTCTCCAGCAGGTTGACCACGGCGAAGGAGAGGAACGACGGGACGAGCGCCGTGCCCTTCTTGAAGACGTAGCCGCGGTCCAGGATCGTCCCGATGATCGAGGCGTACGTCGACGGGCGGCCGATCTCGCGCTCTTCGAGCTCCTTGACCAGCGAGGCCTCGGTGTAGCGGGCGGGCGGCTTGGTGGCGTGGCCGTCGACCGTGACCTCGTCGGCGGACAGCGCGTCGCCCTCCGCGACCTGCGGCAGGCGCCGCTCGCGGTCGTCGAGCTCGGCGTTCGGGTCGTCGGCGCCTTCGACGTACGCCTTCATGAAGCCGTGGAAGGTGATCGTCTTGCCGGAGGCCGAGAACTCGGCGTCCCGGCCGTCGCTCGCCCGGCCGCCGATCTTGACGGTGACCGAGTTACCGACGGCGTCCTTCATCTGGGAAGCGACGGTCCGCTTCCAGATGAGCTCGTACAGCCGGAACTGGTCGCCGGTGAGGCCGGTCTCGGCAGGGGTACGGAAGCGGTCGCCCGAGGGACGGATCGCCTCGTGCGCCTCCTGCGCGTTCTTGACCTTGGCGGCGTACGTGCGCGGCTTGTCCGGCAGGTAATTCGCTCCGTACAGCTGCGTGACCTGCGCCCGGGCCGCGGAGATCGCGGTGTCGGAGAGGGTCGTGGAGTCCGTACGCATATAGGTGATGAAGCCGTTCTCGTACAGCTTCTGCGCGACCTGCATCGTGGCCTTGGCCCCGAAGCCCAGCTTGCGGCTGGCCTCCTGCTGGAGGGTGGTCGTACGGAACGGCGCGTACGGCGAGCGGCGGTACGGCTTCGACTCGACGGAGCGGACCGCGAACGTGGAATCGGCGAGCGCCGCGGCCAGGGCGCGGGCGTTCGTCTCGTCCAGGTGCAGCGTCTGGCCGGAAGCCGACTTGAGCTGGCCGTCCGGACCGAAGTCGCGGCCCTGGGCGATGCGACGGCCGTCGACCGCGCTGAGGCGGGCAGTGAGCGTCGAGGGGTCGGAGGCGTCACCGGTACGGCCGGTGGCGAAGGTGCCGGTCAGGTCCCAGTACTCGGCGGAACGGAAGGCGATGCGCTCGCGCTCCCGCTCGACGACGAGGCGGGTCGCGACGGACTGGACACGGCCCGCCGACAGGCGGGGCATGACCTTCTTCCAGAGGACCGGGGACACCTCGTAGCCGTAGAGGCGGTCGAGGATTCGGCGGGTCTCCTGGGCGTCGACCATGCGCTGGTTGAGCTCGCGCGGGTTGGCGACGGCGGCCCGGATCGCGTCCTTGGTGATCTCGTGGAAGACCATCCGGTGGACCGGGACCTTGGGCTTCAGGACTTCCTGGAGGTGCCACGCGATGGCTTCGCCCTCGCGGTCCTCATCGGTGGCGAGGAAGAGTTCGTCGGACTCGGCCAGCAGCTGCTTGAGCTTCCTGACCTGGGCCTTCTTGTCGGCGTTGACGACGTAGATCGGCTGGAAGTCGTTCTCGACGTCCACGCCGAGACGACGTACCTCACCGGTGTACTCGTCCGGCACCTCGGCGGCGCCGTTCGGGAGGTCGCGGATGTGCCCGACGCTCGCCTCGACGACGTATCCGGGGCCGAGATAGCCCTTGATCGTCTTCGCCTTGGCAGGCGACTCGACGATGACGAGTCGGCGGCCGCCCTGTGCGGTCTCGCTGGTCGGGGACAACTTCGCTCTTCTCTCCGGTCGGCACTCAGTGGGCATCCGGGCAGCGCAATGACGCTGCCCGCGGTGCTGTCGCTGCGGAGTGTGACGGTACAACCCGCCCCCGTGTCAAACGGCAAAAGCCCGCAACGGCCACTCGAACGGTAACCCGACTTCCGCCATTCCTGCCGCCCGGACCGCCCGGACCGCCGTGCGCATGCCTCCTGCCTGCGCATTCCGAGGTGCCGCCGAGGTGCCGCCGAGGTGCCTTCGCGGAGTCGTCCGGAGGTGTCCCGTCCGGGATCAGGCCCTGCGGGGGTTGGGAATCAGACGCGGGTGAAGCACCAGACGCCGACCACGAGGAACGTTCCGCCGAAGAGCGTGGCGAGGGTGGCAGAGGCGACGGGGCTCACACCGTGAGCCACCGGCGCGCGGTGCAGGGTGCGCGCCCCCGTCCAGATCAGGAGCGCGGCACCGAACAGTGCGAATGCCGTACCGGCGAAGACGGCGGTGACGCTCTCCATGTCCGTACCCCTCAAACTCACTCGTCGTGATGCGCCTCAGCAGGGGGAGGCTGCCACGCCGGGGCGTCGTCGACACGAACCCCCGGTGAACAGCACTCCCACGGCTCGTCTCACCTCGTCTCACGTCCTCACATCTCACCTCGTCTCACTTCACATCACGTCGAGGGTCGCGCGTCGCCGGCTGCCGCGTTCGAACAGCGCGAGGAGGGCCACGGCGAGCAGCGCGTACCCGGCGCCGACCGCCAGCTCCGCCCCGAGCAGGCCCGTGTCGAGTACGCCGCCCGCCGACAACTGCCGGGCCGCGTCCGCGGCATGGGTCAGCGGGAGTACGTCGCCGAGTGAGCGCATCCACGCGGGGAGCTCGCTCCGCGGCACGTTCGCCCCGGTCAGCAGGAGCAGTACGGAACAAGCCACATTCGAGACCAGGAAGACATCGCGGAAGCGGAGCCCGAGCGCCCCCAGGGCGAGCCCGAACGCGGAGCATCCGGCGGAGGCGGCGAGCAGCACCGCCGCAAGTCCCGGGACGGACCCGAGCGGAATCCGCAGACCCAGCAGGAGGGACGCAGCGGTGAGAGTGAAAGCGCTGATGAGGAGCCCGTTGAGTACGTAGGGCAGGGCGCGGCCGAACCAGAGCGGAGCCCGGTGGCGGGGGCTGAGGAGGACCGCGCCGAGCGTGCCGAAGCGGCGCTCGTTGGAGATGGCCATCGTGCCGCCGTAGACGCAGGCGGTCGAGGAGGCGAGCACCGCGTTGCCGATCAGGTAGAAGCGGTCGTCCGCCACCCCGAGCTGGCGTCCGAGGAAGACGAAGAACAGCAGTTGCAGCAGCGGCCCGGCCAGCAGCGTGCCGATGAACATGGGCGGCGTCGTCCAGTTGAACAGCGCGCGGTAGGAGATGGCCCCGCCGAGGACGACAAGTCGTGCCGTACGGAGGATTCCCGAAGCGAGGGCCGCTACGGACGCGGGGACTGACGAGAGCATGCGGAGGCTCCTGGAGATCCTGAATGGCCCGGTCATCAGGCGAGGGAGAGGGTGGCGGCGGCCCGGGCGCGGCGTTCGACCCGGCCGAGGACCAGCACCGCGAGCAGCGCGTAGAACCCGCCGAGAGCGAGGGCCGCGCCCATCGGGACGAGCACCTCGGCGACGGCGGGCCCGCCCGAGGTCGCCGCGTGCACGGCCCGCGAACCCCAGGTGGTGGGCAGCGCCCAGGAGACCGGACGGGTCCAGTCCGGCAGGACGGTGACGGGGACGAGCATTCCGGACAGCAGCCACACGGGCGCGTCCAGCGGGTTGGCGAGCGCGTTCGCGTTGCGCAGCAGGACGAAGGTGGCGGCCAGAAGCAGCCCCATCATGCCGAGCGACAGCACGCATACGGGCACGGCGACGAGGAAGAGCAGCGGGTGCGCGAAGTTCAGCGGTACGTCGAAGAGCACCGCGCCCCAGAGGACCGTCGCGCCCATGGCGTAGGTCCCGATGACGGCCGTGGCCAGCGTGATCGGCAGCAGGACGAGGGAGAGCGGGGCCGGCGAAGCGACCAGCGTCTCCAGAGTGCCGAGCCAGCGCTGGTTCTGCACGGCGCCGCCCGACCCGAACAGCACCGAGGACCAGATGCCCATCAGCCCTGCCCCGACGGCCGCGGTGAGCAGCCGGTCGGGGTCGTCGGCGGCGCGGAAGAGATAGACGGCGAGGGTCGCGTACACCAGCGGCAGGAGGACGGCGAAGGTGATTTCGAGCGGTGACCTGCTCATGTACGAGACGTGGGTGCGCACACCGACGACGGTCAGCCGCAGGACCCGGCGGGGGCTCTTTCCCGTCCTCATACCGTGGCCTCCTGCTCGCCGGTCACGGCCTCCTGCTCGCTGTGGGAACGGGCTTCCCGCTCGCTGTGAGAACCGGCTTCCCGCTCGCCGCCGGGGGAACCGGTTTCCGGCTCCGGGCCGTTCGCCTCCTCGACGATCGCGATGTAGGCGTCCTCCAGGGTCGGTTCACGGGTGACGACCCGTCCGACCCTGATGTCGTCGAGCGCCGCCAGCACCCCGGCATACAGGCCGGCGCCCCGCTCCGTCTGCACGGTGACCGCCTGCCCGCTTCCCCGCTCCTCCACGGCCACACCCCGGACCCCGGGCAGCGCCCGAATGCGGTCGAGGTGCTCGTCGGCTGCCCCGTACGCCTCGATCTCCAGGACATCGCGGTCCTGGACCCGGGACTTGAGCCGGTCAGGGGTGCCCAGCGCCCGTATCGTGCCGCCCGCGATCACCGCGATCCGGTCGCACAACTCGTCGGCCTCGGCCATGTAGTGGGTGGTCAGCAGGACCGTGGTACCGCCGGCCCGGAGGTCGGCGACCGTACGGCGCAGATCGCGGGCCGCCACCGGGTCGACGCCGATGGACGGCTCGTCGAGGAAGAGGACATCGGGCTTGTGCAGCAGGCCGCGGGCGATGTGCAGGCGTTGGCGCATACCGCGCGAGTAGCCCTCGACCCGCTCCCTTTCCCGGCCCGTGAGCCCCACCAGGTCCAGCAGTTCGCCGATCCGGGCCTTCTGTTCGCGGGGCCCGACTCCGTACAACTCCGCGAAGTAGCGCAGATTATCGAGGGCTGAGAGCCGGTCGTAGAGACCCCGGTCGCCCCCGAAGACGTACCCGATCCTGCGGCGTACGGCCACGGGGTCGGCGGCCACGTCGTGTCCCAGCACCTTCGCGGTGCCGGAGGTCGGCAGGAGAAGGGTGTTGAGCATCTTGATGGTCGTGGTCTTGCCCGCGCCGTTGGGCCCGAGCAGTCCGAAGAGTTCGCCGCGCGCCACCTGGAAACTGACACCGCGAACGGCTTCGGTCTCGGTGCGGCGCGGGCGCAGGAAGCCCGTGCGGGCGGTGTAGGTGCGGCGGAGATTCTTCGCCTCGATCGCAAGCATGGCGGCGACGCTAGAGCCGCGGCCGCTGCCCGGCCATCAATTCGGGGGCCGCCGAATCGTCGTGCGGCGCAGGCCGTCAGGACACCGCGCGCAGGACGTCCTCCCCCGACAGGAGTGCGAGCAGGGCGCGGCCGGTGTCGGTGAGCTGGTAGTACACGCTGCGGCCGACGCGGTGCCGGGTCACGACGTCCGAGTCGGCGAGGACCGACAGATGCTCGGAGACCGTGCTCGGGGCGAGGCCCAGCCGGTCGGATATCCCGGCCGTGGTGAGCGGTGCGCCGAGCTGGCGCAGGACCGATGCCCGGCCCCGCCCGAGCAGCAGACCGAGCCGGTCGGCGCTGCCCGGCTCCGCCTCGGCGGGCCGCTCGCGCAGGGCGGCCGCGCCTCTGGCCTGGAAGGAGACGGTCAGGACCTCCGGGTCGTCGGTGGAGTAGAGCCGGCAGCCCTCGGCGAAGACGAGGGGGACGAGCAGCAGCCGCCGCTCGCCCGCCCGGTAGTCGGCGTCGATGTGCTTGGTCAGCTCCAGGACGGGCGGCGTCCATCTGGCCCGTGTCTCGAGCCCGGCGAAGAGTGCGTCGACGCCCTCCGTCGCGAAGGTGCGGGCCCGGATGAGGACCTCGTCCTTCCACGAGGCGGCGCATGGTCGGCCAGTGCTGCTCCAGCGCGCCTTCCCAGTACGCCGCGTACGCGTCGGCGAGCGCGGCGCAGGCCGCCTCGGGGTCGTCGAGATAGGGGCGGACCCAGGGGTGTTCGCCGAGGTGCCCGTAATGCTCGGCGATCCCGGCCCGTACGACATCGGCGGGCGTGGCCCGGACGATGTCGAGCTCCGTCTCGATGGACGAGGCCCCGACAGGCTTGGGCACCATGAAGTCGGGGAAGCCGTCCGGACCGTCGATCAGGAGGCGCAGGGCGTGCGTCCGGTCGTCCTCGCGCAGGACCTCGCGGGCCCGGCCCACCCACTCCTCGTACGGCCAGGAGGGCATCCGGTGCGGGCGGGTCAGATGGATGCTGCAGAAGGTGTCCCACAGCGGACTGACGGCGATCCGGGTCGCGCCGAGCGACGCCTCGTCCAGCGCTATGCGGATCACCTGCGCACCGGCTCCAGAAAACCCTCTTCCACCAGCAGCCTGATCGCCTGCGGGGTGCGGTCGCGCAGCAGCACCGGGTCCTCGGACATCAGCTGGGCGATGGCGTCGAGAATCCGGCCGGCGGGAAGCGACCCGTCGCACACACCGGCGAACCCGGCGCCGACGGCGTCGACCTTCGTGGCACGGCGCATCCCGCGGTGCTGGCGCAGCACCACATGTTCGGGGTCCTCCGCACCCGGCAGTCCGACCTGCTCCTGCACGACCTCGGCGGCGAGCGTGAACCGGGCGGCCAGCAGCGCCGCGTCGTCCTGGTCCCGGAGGTAGTCCTGGCGGGCGAAGTGGGCCTCGATGGCGGGGCCGAGCGGCTGCTCCACCGGGTGCGGCCACTCCTCGATCACGACCGACGGCTCGGCCGCCCCGGTCTTCCTGAGCGTGATCCAGCCGAAGCCGACCGCCTTCGTACCGCGGGCCTCGAACTCGTCGAGCCACGCCTCGTAGCGCGCGGTGTACTCGGCGGGGTCCGAGCGGTGGTCGCCGCTGTCGCGCAGCCACAGCTCCGCGTACTGCGTGATGTCCTGCACCTCCCGCTGCACGATCCAGGCGTCGCAGCCGCGCGGCACCCAGGTGCGCAGCCGGTCCTGCCACTCCTCGCCCTGGACGTGCTGCCAGTTGGCGAGGAACTGGGCGTAACCCCCCTCGTTCAGCCGGTCGCCCGCCTGCTGCACCAGGGTCCGGCACAGGTCGTCGCCGCCCATTCCGCCGTCGCGGTACGTCAGTCGGGCGCCCGGAGAGATCACGAACGGAGGATTGGAGACGATCAGGTCGAACGTCTCGTCGGAGACCGGTTCGAAGAGGGACCCCTCACGAAGGTCGGCCGGAGCGGCGCCGGACAGAGCGAGGGTGAGCCGGGTGAAGGCCAGGGCCCGCGGGTTGAGGTCCGTGGCCGTGACGCGGGTGGCGTGCTGCGAGGCGTGCAACGCCTGGATGCCCGAACCGGTGCCGAGGTCCAGAGCGGAGGCCACCGGCTCACGGACGGTGATTCCGGCGAGCGTGGTCGACGCCCCGCCGACGCCGAGGACGACACCCTCCTCGTGCGAACCGATACCGCCGGCCCCACCGACCGCACAGCCCAGGTCGGACACGATGAACCAGTCCTCGCCCTCCGGCCCGCCGTACGGCCGGACGTCGACGGTCGCCCGAACCTCGTCGCCGTCCCGTCTCAGCCAGCCGTCCTCGACGCACTCCTCCACGGGGAGCGCGGCGCGGGCCCGCTCGTACGGGACGGAGCGCTGGAGAAGGAAGAGCCGCACCAGCGTGTCGAGCGGCGATTCGCCTCTGGTCGCCCGCAGTGCGGGGACCGTTTCGCTGCGGGCGAGCGCGGCGTAGGCGGACGCGCCGAGCCGGTCGAGGAGCCCGTCCGCGGTGAAGGCGGCGGAGAGCAGGGCTTCGCGGAGCGCGGGGATACGGTCGGATGCGGGAAGGCTGGTCGTACTCACCCGCCCATTGTGTCCGCTCCCACTGACAAAGGCAGCGGCCCGGCACCCATAAAGGGCGACCGGGCCACTGACCGGCGGTCCACCAGCTCTTCCCTGGTGCCTGTTACGCCTTCTTGCTCGCCGAGGCGGACGGCGACGCCGCCTTCGAGGTCCCGGCGGACGGCGAGGAGGAGGCCGTCGGCTTCTGGCAGCCCTTCTGCTTGGCCATCGCGGTGCCGACCTCACCGGACTGGAGCTTCTTCAGCGCCTGGTCACCACTGGTGCTGATCTTGTTCAGCTCGTCGGCGATGTCCTTGAGACCGTCGGCGAACTTCGCCTGGTCCTTCGTGTTGAGCGCGTCGACCTTCGTCTTCAGCTCGGCGTAGGCGACGGAGGAGGCGTTGAGCTCCTTCACGGCCTCCTTCTGCGTGGTCTCGCCGTCGTCGACGGGCGGCGGACCCGCCGAGTCCACGGCTGCACCCAGCGCCTTGTACGCCTGCGAGATCTGCTGGAAGGCGGCCGAGTCGGTCGCCTGGACGTCGGCCGGCTTGCTGTTGTCCGCGGTCTGCCGCTGGATGTCGGCGTTGGCGTCCGCGATCTTCTGCAGCTGGGGCTGGACCTGGTCGCAGACCTCCTTGGCCCAGTCGTTGACCTTGTCGTCGCTGTCGTCGCTGCAGCCCGACAGCGTCAGTACGAGTACCGCACCGCCGGACAGTGCGGCTGCAAGCTTCTTGTTCACCGGATTGGGTCCCTTCCAAGGCTCTCGGCCCCGGAACTTACACGCCAAGTGGGCGACATTCTGGCGTCGGGCGTCGGATATGCAAGCTTTTGCAGCCATTTGCACCAAGGGAATTGAGAGAGATACAACTCACCCGAATGCTCGATCACACGTGCGGAAACTCACCGATTCGGATGAAGAACCGTGAAGCACGACGGGCGGACGAACCCTCAGAAGAGTTCGTCCGCCCGCCGCTTGAGCCGGCACTACCGCCTCCGAGCCCCTCCGGGCACGCGAGACCGGCCGTTCCGGATCAGGAAATGGCCGCCGGATCAGGCGACTTGGCAGGACGGTCACCGTCGTCGCCGTCATTTCCTGCGCTCCCGGAGCCGTCTTCGTCACCCATGACGATCCCGCGCCGCTTGGACACGTACACCGCCCCGACGATGACGACGATGGCGAACACCGCCACCACCGCCCGTACACCGGCGCTCGCGTCCTCCCCGTAGCTGAACTGCACGACCGCCGGGGCGATGAGCAGCGCCACCAGGTTCATCACCTTGAGGAGCGGGTTGATCGCCGGTCCGGCCGTGTCCTTGAACGGGTCTCCGACCGTGTCACCGATGACGGTCGCGGCATGGGCGTCACTGCCCTTGCCGCCGTAATGACCGTCCTCGACGAGCTTCTTGGCGTTGTCCCACGCGCCACCTGAGTTGGCGAGGAAGACGGCCATGAGCGTGCCGGTCGCGATCGCGCCCGCGAGATACGAACCGAGCGCCCCGACACCGAGACTGAAACCGACCGCGATCGGCGCCAGCACGGCGAGCAGCCCGGGCGTGGCCAGCTCGCGCAGCGCGTCCTTGGTGCAGATGTCGACGACGCGCCCGTACTCCGGCTTCTCCGTGTAGTCCATGATCCCCGGGTGCTCGCGGAACTGCCGCCGCACCTCGTAGACCACGGCCCCGGCGGACCGGGACACCGCGTTGATGGCCAGGCCGGAAAAGAGGAAGACGACCGCCGCGCCGAGGATCAGCCCGACCAGGTTGTTGGGCTGCGAGATGTCCAGGCTCAGCCCCAGCTCACCCGCTTCGGCCCCCACGTCCTCGACCGCCGTGGCGATCGCGTCGCGGTACGAACCGAAGAGCGCCGCCGCCGCCAGGACGGCGGTGGCGATGGCGATGCCCTTCGTGATGGCCTTGGTCGTGTTGCCGACGGCGTCCAGGTCGGTGAGCACCTGAGCCCCGGCGCCCTGGACGTCGCCGGACATCTCGGCGATGCCCTGCGCGTTGTCGGAAACCGGTCCGAAGGTGTCCATGGCGACGATGACCCCGACGGTGGTGAGCAGGCCGGTCCCGGCGAGGGCCACCGCGAAGAGCGCCAGCATGATCGACGTACCGCCGAGCAGGAACGCCCCGTAGACGCCGAGCCCGATCAGCAGCGCGGTGTAGACGGCGGACTCCAGGCCGATGGAGATTCCGGCGAGCACGACGGTCGCCGGGCCCGTCAGCGAGGACTTCCCGATGTCCCTGACCGGGCGGCGGTTGGTTTCGGTGAAGTAGCCGGTGAGCTGCTGGATCAGCGCGGCGAGCACGATGCCGATGGCGACAGCGACCAGGGCGAAGATCCGGGGGTCGCCGTCGTGCGCGGCGATGGCGCTGTCGGTGACGCCGTCCAGCTCGGCGTACGAGGACGGGAGGTAGACGAAGACCGCCACGGCCACCAGGACGAGCGAGATCACCGCGGAGATGAAGAACCCGCGGTTGATGGCGGTCATCCCGCTGCGATCGGCGCGCCGCGGGGCGACCGCGAAGATGCCGATCATCGCGGTGACCACGCCGATCGCCGGCACGATCAGGGGGAAGGCCAGTCCGGAGTCCCCGAAGGCGGCCGAGCCGAGGATGAGTGCGGCGACGAGCGTCACGGCGTACGACTCGAACAGGTCGGCCGCCATGCCCGCGCAGTCCCCGACGTTGTCGCCCACGTTGTCGGCGATGGTGGCGGCGTTGCGCGGGTCGTCCTCCGGGATGCCCTGCTCCACCTTGCCGACGAGGTCGGCGCCCACGTCGGCCGCCTTGGTGAAGATGCCGCCGCCGACCCTCATGAACATGGCGATCAGCGCGGCACCGAGGCCGAAGCCTTCCAGGACCTTGGGCGCGTCGGCGGCGTACACGAGGACGACGCAGGAGGCGCCGAGCAGGCCGAGGCCCACCGTGATCATGCCGACCACGCCACCCGTACGGAAAGCGATCTTCATCGCCTTGTGCGATACGGCGGTGAGATCCTTCTCCGGTTCGCCTTCTTCCGGAGTCGCCTCACGCGCGGCTGCGGCGACGCGCACATTGCTGCGTACGGCGAGGCGCATGCCGATGTATCCGGTGGCCGCCGAGAAAAGCGCACCCACCAGGAAGAACAGCGACCGTCCTGCGCGCTGCGACCAGCTGTCGGCCGGCAACAGCAGGAGCAGGAAGAACACGACGACGGCGAAGATGCCGACGGTACGCAGCTGCCGCGCCAGATACGCATTCGCGCCCTCCTGGACGGCTGCCGCGATTTCCTTCATGCGCTCGGTGCCCTCGCCGGCCGCCAGGACCTGGCGTGCCAGCAGCTGGGCCACGACCAGTGCGGCTACGGCGACGACCGCGACAACGATGATGATCAGCCGGTTGTCATCGGTGAGAACCGCGGCCGCGAGTGAGGTGGGACGGTCGGAAGGTGCGGAAAACTGCGTCAGTTCTGCCAGTGGTGTGTTGAAAGACCCCGCCATACGTCCTCCTTGACGCTCAGCGCTCAAGACGTGGACGGATTGTAGGGAGCAGAACCTGATCAAAACAGTGGGTGCGTAATGGAATTGACCTTCATCCCTCAATCGGCAAATGATCTCACCCTTGATTCAGCCCGAATGCAGTAACGGGGCAGGGGCATTTCCGGAAGATCACCGATCAAGCGAAAACGAAAAAAGGCCCTGCTCAGCAGGGCCCAGAAAATAATCGATCACCCGCACCCGGGAGAGTGACGGGAGCCCGGGACGTTTCAGGCCCGCGTTCGATCACGCGCACCCGGCAACACCGGCGCAGGACTCAGGCAAGTGCCGCCGCGGACTTCGTCGGCCAGCTCATGCGGATCACTCCGCCGTCTGCACCCGATCTGACTTCCACGTCGTCGACCAGGCCGCTGATGACCGCGAGACCCATCTCGTCCTCGCCGTCACTGTCGGTCTCGGAATCCATCGAGCCGGTCCGCCCGTCGGGCGTGGCGTCGGACGATCCGGTCGCGGTGGCGGCCTCGCTGCCGGGGCCGGGCACCTCGTCGCCGACCTCGATGGAGAAAGCCTTCTCCTCGTCGGTCAGCACGACTGTCACCGGGGCAGTGATGCCATGACTGCGATGCAGCCCGACAGCACGGCTGCACGCCTCGCCCACGGCGAGTCTGACCTCGTCGAGCAACGCCTCGTCGACCCCGGCCCGGCGCGCCACGGCGGCTGCCACAAGGCGTGCCGTCCTGACATGTTCGGGCTGAGCGCTGAAGCGGAGTTCAACGGTGGCCATGCGATCCCCCTCGAGCGTACGGGCGTGCTTCTCAGAGGCCCGGGCGTGTCGCCCGGTCCCCCTGCTCTCCAACCTCCGGAAGAGCCGACAAAGCGGGCAGTCGGCCAAGGGCCGACCACCTGCTCGACGCGGCCTGTCTGCTGCCGCGTGCCGGGCTGCTCACTGCCTGCCGGCCGGCCAGATGAGGCCGGCCCGCTCCGACGTCAGTCGGTGGCCGCGACAGCCTCTTCGACCGTGGTGTGAATGGGGAACACCTTGGTCAGACCTGTGATCCGGAAGATCTTGAGAATGCGCTCCTGGTTGCAGACCAGGCGCAGTGAGCCCTCATGGGCTCGGACACGCTTCAAGCCGCCCACGAGCACGCCGAGGC
Organism: Streptomyces sp. NPDC057136; assembly: GCF_042670885.1. NCBI lineage: Bacteria > Bacillati > Actinomycetota > Actinomycetes > Kitasatosporales > Streptomycetaceae > Streptomyces > Streptomyces sp. NPDC057136. Next base: position 372,179 of record NZ_JBHUUV010000002.1, on the reverse strand, counting down.
CGGTGGAGTCGAGGAAGTCGACGCCTTCCATGTCGACAACCAGGTGGTAGCTGCCGTCATTCACCAACTCGACCAACTGCTCGCGCAGCTTGGGCGCGGTATACACATCAATCTCGCCACCGACCTCGACGACCGTACGGTCGCCACCAGGGCCGGACACATTGCGAGTCGACAGGGACAGGTCCACGGATCCTCCAGCACCTTGCTATCGAGCGGTCGCCCCTCGGTCTCCCCGACGGAGCCAGGGGACGGATCGCCAGCCGCGATGGCATTCAATCACTTACCGGCAGCCATGCACGACGCCTTGGGACCATTGTCCGCCACGCCAGTGACACACTCGGTCCCGATGGCCAAGAATCACCGCCCCAGTCGACCGCCCGAGAGCGGGGGCTCCCGCCCCTCTCCCGCCATGGTCCTCGACCGGCTCGCCGCAGGGGCGGACCGGTCCGCGCGCATCACTCATACGGAGCACTTGCCCCCGCGGGAGGGAACCCATGCCATCTGGCCGGATCGCATCCGTCCAGAAGTCGTCGCGGCGATTCAGCAGGCCGGAATCGACCATCCGTGGGCACATCAGGCCGCCGCCGCCGAGCACGCCCTGGACGGCGAATCCGTCGTGATCGCCACCGGCACCGCGTCCGGAAAGTCCCTCGCCTACCTCGCGCCGGTGCTCAGCGCCCTCCTCGACGGCTCGCAGGCGCCGAACGGACGCGGGACGACCGCCCTGTATCTCGCCCCCACCAAGGCCCTCGCCGCCGACCAGCGGCGGTCCGTGAAGGAACTCGCGGCGCCCCTCGGCCACGCGATCCGGCCCGCGGTGTACGACGGGGACACCCCCGTCGAGGAACGCGAATGGGTACGTCAGTACGCCAACTACGTCCTGACCAACCCCGACATGCTGCACCGCGGCATCCTGCCCTCCCATCCCCGCTGGTCCTCGTTCCTGCGCGCCCTGCGCTTCGTCGTCATCGACGAGTGCCACACCTACCGGGGCGTCTTCGGCTCCCACGTCGCCCAGGTGCTGCGGCGCCTGCGCCGCCTGTGCGCCCGTTACGGCGCCGATCCGGTCTTCCTCCTCGCCTCCGCCACCGCGGCGGACCCCTCGGTCGCCGCAGGCCGCCTCACAGGCCTCCCCGTCAAGGAGGTCGCCGACGACGCCTCACCCCGCGGCGAACTGGTCTTCGCCCTCTGGGAACCCCCGCTGACCGAACTCCACGGCGAGAAGGGCGCCCCGGTACGCCGGACCGCCACGGCCGAGACGGCCGACCTCCTCACCGGCCTGACCCTTCAAGGCGTCCGCTCGGTCGCTTTCGTACGCTCCCGGCGCGGCGCCGAGCTCATCTCAGTGATCGCGAAGGAACGCCTGGCCGAGGTGGACCGCTCGCTGCCGAAGCGGGTCGCTGCCTATCGCGGTGGCTACCTTCCGGAGGAACGCCGCGCCCTGGAACGCGCCCTGCACTCCGGCGAGCTCCTCGGCCTCGCCGCCACCACCGCCCTGGAACTGGGCATCGACGTCTCGGGCCTGGACGCCGTCGTCATCGCCGGTTACCCGGGCACCAGGGCCTCCCTGTGGCAGCAAGCCGGCCGTGCCGGCCGCTCCGGTCAGGGCGCGCTCGCCATTCTGGTCGCCCGGGACGACCCTCTGGACACCTATCTGGTCCACCACCCCGAGGCGCTGTTCCAGCAGCCCGTGGAGTCGACCGTCCTCGACCCGGACAACCCGTACGTCCTCGCCCCCCATCTGTGCGCGGCGGCCGCCGAGCTGCCGCTCACCGAGTCCGACATCGCGCTCTTCGGTCCTGCGGTGCCCGAGCTGCTGCCTCAGCTGGAGGCCGCGAAACTGCTGCGCAAGCGGCCGTCGGGCTGGCACTGGACCCGCCGGGAGCGGGCGGCCGATCTCACCGACATCCGGGGCGAGGGCGGCCGTCCGGTCCAGATCGTCGAGGAGGGCACCGGCCGCCTGCTCGGCACCGTGGACGAGTCGGCCGCGCACACCGCCGTCCACGAGGGCGCCGTCCACCTCCACCAGGGCCTCAGCTACCTGGTGCGGAAACTGGACCTGGAGGACTCCGTGGCCCTCGTCGAGGAGGCGAACCCGCCGTACTCGACCACCGCACGCGACACCACCGCCATCTCCGTGCTGGAGACCGACACCGAGATCCCGTGGGGCGACGGGCGGCTCTGTTACGGCTCCGTGGAGGTCACCAACCAGGTCGTCTCCTTCCTGCGCCGTCGGGTGATCACCGGGGAGGTGATGGGCGAGACCAAGCTCGACCTCCCGCCCCGCACCCTGCGAACCCGCGCGGTGTGGTGGACGGTCACCGAGGACCAGCTCGATGCCGCCCGGATCAATCCGGAGATCCTCGGCGGCGCACTGCACGCCGCCGAGCACGCGTCGATCGGGATGCTCCCGCTGTTCGCCACCTGCGACCGCTGGGACATCGGCGGGGTCTCCGTGCCGCTCCACCCGGACACCCTGCTGCCCACCGTCTTCGTCTACGACGGCCACCCGGGCGGCGCCGGCTTCGCCGAGCGGGCCTTCCACACCGCCCGGAGGTGGCTGACGGCGACCCGCGAGGCCATCGCGTCCTGCGAGTGCGAAGCGGGCTGCCCGTCGTGCATCCAGTCCCCCAAGTGCGGCAACGGGAACGAACCCCTGCACAAACGAGGCGCCGTACGCCTCCTCACCGAACTCCTGCGCACCGCTCCCCCGGGCCCGGAAGACAACCAGAAGGCGTAACGGGCGAAGCCCCCTCAGCCCCCTCCTGCATCCGCACCCCGCCCGGTGGCCCCGCGCGGGACCTGATCTCCGGTTCGTACGGGCCGAAGCGGGCGCGGGCCGTCACGTCGGCGATCTCTCCTTGCACCGCGCACCGCACCACCACCGCCTCCTGCGCCCCGGCGACCCGCCCGGCCGCCTCGCACGCGGCTGCCGGGCCCTGGAGGGCGCGGTCGGCCGCGGCGAGGGCTGCCAGGTCCGCCGCACCGCCGGCCCGGTGCCGGGCCGCCACGGCCTGCCCCAGGGCGAGGACCACCGCGAACACCGCGCACAGGGTGGCCGTGGTCATCGCCACCCACACCGTCGCCAGCCCTCGATCACCGGACCCGGACCCGATCCCGAACCTCAGCCTCAGCCCCCTCCGCCGCCCCCTCACGGCTCCACCCCCACCGTGTCCTCGGCCAGCGCGGCCGCCTCGGCGCTCAGCGTGAGCGTCAGCGGGCCCGGCCCCGGTGTCGGCGCCTCCACGCGGACCCGCCACAGCTCCCCGGACCGCTCCACCTCGACGTGTGCCTGTCTGGGCGCCGCCGCCCGCGCCGCGTCCAGCACCGCCGCCGCAGGCTCCGAACGGGCCGCTGCCCGCGCCCCTGCCCGTGCCGCGTCCACACACCGGATCTGTGCGGCTGCGGCCACCAGGGCCCAGACCAGGACCAGAGCGAAGGCGACAAGCGCGGGAATGACCATCGCCGCCTCCGCCGTCACGGCACCCCGGTCCCGGCCGGGGCGGGCAGGAGCCCGCGCCCGGCACTTCTGCCCGGTCCCGGTCTCAGAACTTCGCATCGAGCGCATCCTTGATCAACGACTGCATCGCCGAGAGAACGGGCCCACTCGTCACGACCTTGTAGAGCACCGCGGCGAACCCGCAGGCCGCGATGGTTCCCACCGCGTACTCGGACGTCGTCATCCCACGGTCCGATCGGCCGAACCTGCCCGGCCACCCCCGCTTGCCGGTCCATACCCGGCGCACCGAACCCAGCACCCGCTCCATGAAGTTCCCGCTCATTTCAACCCCCGAAATAGATATGTCGATTTTCTGTGGCCCGAGTGGCCCGAGTGGCCCGAGTGGCCCGAGTGGCCCGAGTGGGCCGAGTGGCCCGAGTGGGCCGACCGGGCCGACCGGATGCCCGAACGGATGCCCGAACGGAGCCCCCGTCGCTCTCGTGTCAGTCGGCGGTCAGCAGCCCGGTCGCCAGCCCGATCACCACCGGCGCCACCCCGATCGCCAGGAAGGCGGGCAGAAAGCACAGCCCGACCGGTGCCGTGATCAGTACGCCGGCACGCTGGGCGCGGGCCACGGCCGCACTCGACCGTTCGGCACGCATCGCTTCCGCCAGCCGGGCGACCGGTTCCGCCGCCGGTGCCCCGGTCGAGCCCGCCCGGTCCAGGCAGCGGGCCAGCGGCCTCGCGCCCGGTATTTCCGCGAACCGCCCCCACGCCTCGGCCGGTTCCCCACCGAGCCGGATCTCCGCCGCCGCCCTGGCCAGCCGGTCACCGACCGGGCCGCCCATGGACTCGCCCACCGCCTCCGCCGCCTCCCTCGGACCGGCCCCGGCAGAAAGGCAGGCCGCCAACAGATCGGCTGCGAGTGGAAGTTGCCCCGCCGTCACCGCGGCCTCCGCACCGACAGCACCCGCATCACGCGCCCTCCGCGACCGCTGCCAGCGCCACGTCCCGTACGCCGCCCCCGCCGCGGCCACACAGCCCGGCAGTCCGCCGACCAGGACCCAGCCGACCGCCGCTGCCCCCAACGGACCTGCCCACCTCCGTACACCGGCATCGGCTCCCGGCCGCCACCGACGCCGCTTCCCCGCACCGACCGCCAGCAGCAGCGCCCCACGTCTGCGCACCGCCCGCTCCCGGCGCCGTCCGACGATGGCGAGGGCCACATACGCGGCCGTGCACACCACCGCCCCGGCCACCCCCAGGCTGTGGACAGCGCCCCCTGACGCCCCGTTCACGCCGCCTCGCCCGCCCTTACGATCCGCCGAGCCCACACGAGGCCCGCCGTCTCCAGCAGTCCTCCCGCCGCCAGGCAGGCCAGCCCGCCCGGACTGTGCAGAAGGACCCGCAAGGGGTCTGCCCCGAGTGCGGCACCCAGTCCCAGCCCCGCCACCGGCAGAAGCGCCAGCACCACGACCGTCGACCAGGCGCCCGCCAGTTGGGCCCGCAACTCCTCCCGCCGGCGCCTGTCCGCCCGTAACGCGCCCTCCAGACGGTCGAGTCCGGCCGCGAGCCCCGCCCCGCCGTCCACCGCGACCCGCCAGCACGCCGCCACTCCGGCGAGCCCGTCACGCCCCGGCGCATCCGCGGCCTGCCTCAGAGCACCCGGCACATCCCCACCGAACCGCGCAGCCGCCAGCACGGCGGCCTCCGCCTTGCCCAGCGCCTCCGCCGAGTCACGGGCGGCAACCAGCAACGCCTGCCCCGGCTCACGCCCCGCCCGCAGCTCCCCCACCACCGCACCGCACAGCGTCATCACCGCATCCGCCGCACGCTCCCGCTCCCGCTGCCGGGACCGCACACCCAGCCACCGCCGCACCAACGGCACCGCCACGGCCCCAGCGACCAACGGCAGCACCGACTCGCCCAGCACGGCCAGCAACACCGCCACCGGGGCACACAGCCACTCGCGCCGCCCATGGAAGAACACCCGCATCGCCGACCAGTACGCCCCCAGCCGATTCGGCTCCGGCTCCCCGTCCACGAACAGCACCCGCGCCCGACGCGGCGCCGGATCGCGCTGTACGGCCGTCCAGGCCGCCAGCCCGGCGCACACCGCCATCGCGTACATCGCGTATCCCGACCCCACGCCTGTCACAGCGCACCCCCGATCAACGAGCTCAACCGCGCCCAGCCCCGCTCCCGTACGAACCCGTCGGCGCCCCAGCGCAGCGCGGGCACGGTCACCACCAGCCCCGCCGCATCCCGTTCCAGCACGTGGACCTCGGCGAGCCGCCGCCGCCCGGTCCGGTCCCGCACCAGGTGGACGACCACCGACAGCGCGGCGGCCAATTGGCTGTGCAGGGCTGTCCGGTCGAGGCCCGCGGCCGTCCCCAGGGCTTCAAGGCGGGCCGGGACGTGTTCGGCGGCATTGGCGTGCACCGTGCCGCACCCGCCCTCGTGCCCGGTGTTCAGCGCGGCCAGCAGTTCCGTGACCTCGGCTCCTCGCACCTCCCCGACCACCAGACGGTCGGGCCGCATCCGCAACGCCTGCCGCACCAGGTCCCGCAGAGTCACACGACCCGCGCCCTCCTGGTTGGCGGGGCGCGACTCCAGACGCACCACGTGAGGGTGATCCGGCCGCAACTCGGCGGAGTCCTCGGCGAGCACGATCCGCTCCTGTCCCCCGACCGCCCCGAGAAGGCTCGACAGCAACGTCGTCTTCCCCGCGCCCGTCCCCCCGCTGATCAGATACGAGACCCTGGCCTCCACCAGGGCCCGCAGCACCCGGTCCCCGCCCGGCGGCACCGTCCCCGCCTCGACCAGCTCCGTCAGCGCGAACGCTCTTGGCCGCACCACACGCAAGGACAGACATGTCGAGCCGACGGACACCGGCGGCAGCACCGCGTGCATCCGAGTCCCGTCCGGCAGCCGCGCGTCCACCCAGGGGCGGGCATCGTCCAGACGCCGCCCCGCGACGGCTGCGAGCCGCTGCGCCAGCCTGCGTACGGCGGCCGCGTCCGCGAAGGTGACCCCGGTCAGTTCGAGCCCGCCGCCCCGGTCCACCCACACCCGGTCCGGCGCGGACACCAGTACATCGGTCACCGCAGGGTCCGCGAGCAGCGGCTCCAGGACCCCGGTGCCGACCAGCTCGCCCCGTAACTCCTGTGCGGCCCCGAGCACTTCCGCGTCCCCCAGGAGCCGCCCCTGGGCGCGCAGGGCGGCCGCCACCCCTGCCGGGGTCGGCGCCGCGCCACTGCGCGCCAGCCGCTGCCGCACGGCGTCGAGCAGAGCCTCCGTCATGACACACCTCCGCCGGGAAGCCCGGCGGCGAGGCTTCCGCCGCCGGTGGCGCCCGCCTGCGCCCAGAAGGCCGTGCAGAACCGGGCCAGTGGCCCGCGTACCGCGCTCCCCGGTGGCGCACCGTCATCCTGGGCCGCCGGAAGCCCCGTCTCCCACGGCAGTTCGCCGACGAGCGGCAGTCCGAGCGCCTTGGCCACCCACCGCTCGTCAAGGCCCGCCGCGTACGGGCCGCGCGCGACGACCCGCAGGTCCTCCAGGACCATTCCGGCCATCGACGCCACCCGCTGGGCCGCCGCGACCGCCCTCAGCTCGCCGGGCACGACCAGCAGCCCGAGATCGAGTTGAGCCAGCGCCTCGGCCACGCCTTCGTCGACCCTGCGCGGCAGATCCACGACGACCACGCCGCCGAGTCTGCGAGCGGCGGCCAGCACCGCCCGTATGGCCTGCGGCGGGACGACCACCTCGTCGTCGCGGCCCCAGCTCAGCACTCGCAGCCCGTGCAGGGCGGGCAGCGAATCCTCCAGCGCACCGCCGCCCACCCGCCCTTTGGACTGGGCGAAATCCGGCCACCGCATCCCGTCGGCCCGTTCACCACCGAGCAGCACGTCGATGCCGCCCCCCAGCGGGTCGCCGTCGATCAGCATGGTCCGCCGGCCGGACCTGGCGGCGGTCACGGCGAGCGCGCAGGCCAGCGTGGATGCGCCGGAGCCGCCCCTCCCGCCCATCACGCCGACGGTCAGCGCGGGACGACCCACGCCCTCCGCCGCGTTGGCGATCTGGTCGACGAGCCAGCCCTCCGAATCGGGCAGCCGCAGCACATATTCGGCCCCGATCTCCACCGCCTTCCGCCAGACGTCCGGCGCGTCCTGGTCCCGCCCGACGAGCATCACGCCGCGCCTGCGGGCGGCGCCACGGCATCGCGGGGCGGCGTCGTCGCCCACCAGAACCATCGGAGCCTGCTCCCAGCCGCCCCTGCGTTCGGGCGGCCCGTAATGAACTTCCGGCTCCGCTCCGGCCGCCGCGCAGAGCCTCAGCAGATCGTCGAGCAACTCCACGTCCTCGGTCACGATCAACGGCCCGCCCCGACGCTCTTCCGCGCTCGGCAAGCCTTCTCGTGCGAACGATCCAGCCACGATCTCCGCCCCCCTTCTCGCTGCCCCTTCAGTACGGTTCGCGGCGATCTCGGAGCGTTCCGAGATGCACGATTCCGGAACCCGTGGACTTCACGGGTGGAATCACCGTGCAGCGCTTCGGAAAAACATGTGGATCTTGCTGGAAAACTGTGGACAACTTCAGCGTTGTGAATAACTCGGTAACCCATACCGGCGACTTCCGAGCGCAGCTCTTCCGTAACGCACCGTGACGAGGCAGACTGAAGAAAGTCCCGCGCAGAGCCGGGCCGTCGCGGCCGGGAGAAGGGCGAAAACCTTGATTCCGGGCGGCAAAAACGCGTCCGGACATGCGACGACCCCCGCCGGGGGGGAGAGCGGGGGTCGTCCCCACGGCCGACTCGGGGGGGGGAGGAGTCGGACCGGGTTAGCACGGTCGCGAACGATCCGTGACTTCCATGGTGTACCCGAGAGCCTTCTCAGGCAAACCCACACGCCAGAGTTTACGCCGAATGGTGGGCCCCTATGCTCAGCCTTGTGGAAAACTGCTTCTCGCCGCGCACCGCAGCCTTCTTTGACCTGGACAAGACGGTCATCGCGAAGTCATCGACGCTGACCTTCAGCAAGTCCTTCTACCAAGGCGGACTGATCAACCGCCGTGCCGTACTGCGCACTGCGTACGCACAGTTCGTCTTCCTTGCCGGAGGCGCCGATCACGATCAGATGGAGCGGATGCGCGAATATCTCTCCGCGCTCTGCAAAGGGTGGAACGTCGAGCAGGTCAAGGAGATCGTCGCCGAGACCCTTCACGACCTGATCGACCCGATCATCTACGACGAGGCCGCCACGCTCATCGAGGAGCACCACACCGCGGGACGCGATGTGGTCATCGTGTCCACGTCGGGCGCGGAGGTGGTCGAACCGATCGGGGAGCTGCTCGGCTCCGACCGGGTTGTCGCCACCAGGATGGTCGTCGGCGACGACGGCTGCTTCACCGGCGAGGTCGAGTACTACGCCTACGGACCGACGAAGGCGGAAGCGATCAAGGCGCTCGCGGTATCGGAGGGGTACGACCTCTCGCGCTGCTACGCGTACAGCGACTCCGCGACCGATGTGCCGATGCTGGAGTCCGTCGGCCACCCGCACGCGGTCAACCCGGACCGTGCGCTGCGACGTGAGGCGACCATCAGGGAGTGGCCGATTCTCGTCTTCGACCGGCCGGTCCGGCTCAAGCAGCGACTGCCCGCCTTCTCGATGCCCCCGCGCCCGGCGCTCGTGGCGGTGGCAGCCGTGGGAGCGGCAGCGCTCACCGCAGGCCTGGTCTGGTACACCAGCCGCCGCCGGGCCACCACGCTCGCCACCTGACACCCCCGTGCGGGGAGGCCGGCCGGCCCCGGGACACGCATCCCGCCCACTCCCAGGCCCTCCCCACGACGGCCCGTGAGGGCCCGCGTGGGCCTGCGACACGTCACGCCCGACTCACCCGTATTTGAACCAAAAAGTAAAGAAGTCGGGCCACCACTTTCCCTTCCCCCGCCAGGGGAGTAGAAAGGACTCAACGGCCCGCGAGACCAAGGACATCCGAGAGGATCACCTTTTCACGCAGGTTGGCCCCACGGACCGCGCATGGAAGCCGAGCACCCACGCGACGTCGACCCGTCGATTACGGGCCAGCCGCACCAGGGCACGGGCGAAGTACCCGACCTGATGGGCATATTTCGAGGACGCTTGGTAACCCGGCGGACATGCCAGCGGCGGTACCGGTTCCCGGTACCGCCGCAACCCTTTCGGGGCCGTAAGCCTCAGCCGTGAGACACAGCCGCGAGACAAGAAGTCAGCACGTCATGCGGCGCCGCGCTGCAGCGCCTCGCAGACAGCCGTCGACTCCCGCACACCCAGCTCCACCGCACGGCCGCAATGCGCGATCCACGCCGCCATGCCCTCCGGCGTTCCCGCCAGATAGCCCTCGAACGCCGCCACGTACGCCGTCGGCCCCTGCTCCGCATGGCCCACTTCGGCCGGGCAGATCGACTTCGGGTCGAGGCCACTGCCGATCAGTACGATCCGCTCGGCCGTCCGTGCGACCAGGCCGTTGCGAGAGCTGAAGGGGCGCAGGGCCAGCAGTTCACCGTGCACGACCGCCGCCGAGACCAGAGCCGGCGCCGCGCTCCCCGCGATGATCAGCTGGGAGAGCCCTTCCAGCCGCCCGGCGACCTCACCGGCGTCCGGCACAGGGGCCTCGATCAGCGGCTCGTCGACGGCCTCACCCGTCAGTCGCGGCCGCCCGACAGCGTCATCGGGGGAGGCGCCGCCGGCCGCCACCAGGTGCAGACGCGCCAGGACACGGAGGGGCGACTGCCGCCAGATGGACAGAAGTTGACCCGCTTCGGCGGTCAGCCGCAGGGCCGCGCCGATCGTGCGGGCCTCGTCATCACCCCTGAAGTCGGTGCGCCGGCGCACCTCCTCCAGATTCCAGTCGGCGCCCGAGAGCGCCGCGGAGCCGCGAGCGCCACGCAGGGCCGCCTCCGCCGTGACCTCGTTGCTCCGGCGCCGCATGACACGGTGGCCGTAGACCCGGTCCACGGCCTTGCGTACGGAGTCCACGGCATCGGTCACGCCGGGCAGGGCGGCCAGCGCGGCGAGCGGATCTGAGGCAGTCGTACTCATAAGTAGCGAGGCTACGCGCCCCCTACACCCTTACCGCCTTGGAGTGGTCTTCTTCACGAAGTGTGACAGCGCACTGCGATCGCACCACTACCCTAGGTGAACATGAAGATCGCTTTCGTGGGGAAGGGTGGCAGCGGCAAGACAACGCTGTCCTCGCTCTTCATCCGCCACCTCGCTGCCAATGAAGCCCATGTCGTCGCGGTGGACGCCGACATCAACCAGCACCTCGGAGCCGCGCTCGGCCTCGATGAGGAGGAGGCCGCCGCACTGCCCGCCATGGGTGCGCAGCTCCCTCTCATCAAGGACTATCTGCGCGGCAGCAACCCCCGTATCGCCTCCGCCGAAACAATGATCAAGACGACGCCGCCCGGCGAGGGTTCGCGGCTCCTGCGCGTCTGCGAGGACAACCCGGTCTACGACGCCTGCGCGCGTACGGTCCGGCTCGACGACGGGGAGATCCGGCTGATGGCCACCGGCCCGTTCACCGAGTCCGACCTGGGCGTGGCCTGCTACCACTCCAAGGTCGGGGCGGTCGAGCTGTGCCTCAACCATCTGGTCGACGGCCCGGACGAGTACGTGGTGGTCGACATGACCGCGGGCTCGGACTCGTTCGCCTCCGGGATGTTCACCCGCTTCGACATGACGTTCCTGGTCGCGGAGCCGACCCGGAAGGGTGTCTCGGTCTACCGCCAGTACAAGGAGTACGCACGGGACTTCGGCGTCGCGCTGAGGGTGGTCGGCAACAAGGTGCAGTGCCAGGACGACCTGGACTTCCTCCGGGCCGAGGTGGGCGACGACCTGCTGGTGGGCGTCGGTCACTCCGACTGGGTGCGCTCGATGGAGAAAGGCCGGCCCTCCCGGTTCGAGCTGCTGGAGGCGGACAACCGGATGGCGCTGCAGGCCCTGCAGAACGCCGCCGAGGATTCGTACGCAGAGCGCGACTGGGAGCGCTACACGCGCCAGATGGTCCACTTCCATCTGAAGAACGCGGAGAGCTGGGGCAATGCGAAGACGGGCGCCGACCTGGCCGCGCAGGTCGACCCTGCCTTCGTACTCGACGAGCGGTGCGCACAGACGGGCGTCGCTCAGCCCGCGTAACGGTGGCCGGACGAGGCCGCTACCGGTGGGGTGTGCGGCATCCGGGGCAGCACTGCCTCGGACGCCGCACGCCTCACGGCTCACCGGCCGGGCAGGTAAGGAAGTCAGCCGGCGGACTGCTCACCCGTAGCGGACTTGGCGGCAGGCCCGGCGTCTGCGGGCTTGGCGGCCGGCATTCCCGGGGACGTCGGGCCGAGGTAGGTGGACCAGCTCTCCTTGGGTGCCTCACCGACGCCGAGCGTGCCGAGTTTGGCCAGCGTCGCCGGGTCCTGCGCGTCGAGCCAGTCGGCGAGCTGCCGGAAGGAGACGCAGCGCACGCCCTCCTTGGGGCAGACAGTCTCGATCGTCTCCTCGATGGCGCGCATGTACGTGCCGCCGTTCCAGGACTCGAAGTGGTTGCCGATGATCAGCGGGGCCCGGTTGCCGCTGTACGAGCGGTCGAAGGCCTGGATCAGGCCGTCGCGCATCTGGTTGCCCCAGTACTCGTGCTTGGCGGGGTCGCCCTGTGTCGTGCCGGACTGGTTGAACATGAAGTTGTAGTCCATCGAGAGCGTCTCGAAGGCGCGGCCGGGTACGGGGACGAGCTGGAGCGGCAGGTCCCAGACTCCGCCCTTCTTCGTGGGCCAGACCTGGTTGCCGACGCCACTGGAGTCGTACCGGAAGCCCATCGTCCGGGCTGCGGCGACCATGTTCTCCCGCCCTTCCAGGCAGGGGGTGCGACCGCCGACGAGTTCCTTTTCGTAGTCGAATGGCAGCGGCGCCTCGGCCTTGAGGGCCGGGGCGTTGGACTTCCAGTTCTGCACGAAGGACTTCGCCTGGCGGATCTCGCTCTTCCACTCCTCCACGGACCAGGTCCCGACTCCGCCGTCCTTGCCGCAGAAGTGGCCGTTGAAGTGGGTGCCGATCTCGTTGCCGTCCTGCCAGGCGGCGCGCAGTTCGGTCAGGGTGTCGCGAATGCCCTTGGTGTCGTTGAAGCCGATGTCGGAGCGGCCCGCCGAGTGCTGGGGCGGGTTGTAGAGGTCCCGCTTCTCCTCCGGCACCAGGTACACGCCACTGAGGAAGTACGTCATGGTCGCGTTGTGCTTCTTGGCCACCCCGCGGAAGTGCGAGAACAGCTTCTGACTGTCCTCGCCCGCGCCGTCCCAGGAGAACACCACGAACTGCGGGGGCTTCTCACCCGGTGCCAGACGCTTGGCGACGGGGAGTTTCGGCTGAGTCCCGGTGAACGCGGTGGAGCCGTCACCGATGAGCTGGACCTTGTTCTTGGGAACGGCCGGCGCGTGTTCCTTCGGGCCGGCCGCTCCCTTTTCGGCCCCGGAACCGGCTGCCCCCGACCCCGCACCGGAGCCGGCGCAGCCCGCCAAGCCCGCGACCAGTGCCGTCGCCATGACACCCATGACGATCCTCTTCGTGGCGGCCATCATCCGCCCACCCTCTTCCTTGCAGCAGGTTATTTGCGTCGAAGTGCCGACACGGCGCGGTCAACGTCGCACGCAAGCCGCACAAACCAGGACGACAGGCCGAATGAAAAGATGCATATTCACCTGATTGGGTGGGTCAAGGGGTCATTTGCCCTAGATCATAGACATGCCTCTTTACTCTGCATTACGATTCGTTTACTGAGAGTTGAGAAAACCCGCCGCTGCACGCCGTGACCCACGGCCGCGTCCCCCACGTTCCGCGACCGCGCTGCCCCGGAGGAGACGGGAACATGTCTGCATGCGTCCCCACCCGTAATGACCACTCATCCCGTAGTTCGCGCCCTTCCCGGGCCTCGGGAATCAAGCGACCACACAGCCCGCCACCGCCACCCGGCGGACGCCGCTTCCGCATCGCCGGCGCCGATCTGTCCGCGTCGGTCACTGTCTTCCTCATCGCAGTCCCCATGTCGCTCGGCCTCGCCGTCGCCATGGACGCCCCGCTCCAAGCCGGCCTGGTCTCCGCGGCCATCGGCGGCATCGTCGCCGGGCTGCTCGGCGGCACCCCTCTTCAGGTCAGCGGACCCTCCGCCGGACTGACCGTCGTCACCGCCGAGTTGATCCAGATCTACGGCTGGCGGACCACCTGCGCGATCACCATCGGCGCCGGACTTCTACAGATCCTGCTGGGCTCCCTGAGAGCGGCCCGCAGCGCGCTCGCCGTCAGCCCCGCCATCGTGCACGGCACACTCGCCGGGATCGGGGTGGCCATCGCCCTGGCCCAGCTGCACATCGTGCTCGGCGGCTCGCCCCAGAGTTCCGTCGTCGACAACGCCCTCGCCCTGCCCGCCCAGTTGGAGCGGATCAGTCCGTCCGCTCCGCTGATCGGCTCGCTGACCATCGCCGTCCTGGTGCTGTGGCCACGCCTCCCGGGGCGGGCCGGACAGGTGGTGCGGAGAATTCCAGCGGCGCTGGCCTCCGTGGTGATCGCGACCGCGGTCGCTGCCCTCGCGACCCCGGGGATCGCCCGCGTCGATCTGCCGTCCTGGCGCTCGCACGCCCTGCCCGAAATGCCGCAGGGTCCCGTTCTCGCCCTGACCACCGCGGTGTTCACCGTCATGCTGGTGGCCAGCCTGGAGTCACTGCTCGCGGCGGTCGCCGTGGACAAGTTGGCGGCGGACCGGGCGGCGGACCGTTCCGGAGGCGGGCCGTCCGGCCACGAGCCGGTCAGACGCTCCGATCTCGACCGCGAGTTGCGCGGCCAGGGCATCGCCAACTCGCTGGCCGGCCTGCTCGGCGGACTGCCGGTCTCCGGTGGCGCCGTGCGCAGTTCGGCGAACGTTCGGGCCGGGGCGACCGGCCGGGCGTCCACGGTACTGCACGGCCTCTGGGTGCTGCTGGCCGCCGCCCTGCTGGTCACGGTGCTCGAATGGATTCCGCTGGCCGCGCTCGCCGCCCTGGTCATGGTGGTCGGTATCCAGATGGTGAGCTTCGCCCACATCCGTAACGTCCACAAGCACCGCGAATTCCTGGTGTACGGGGCGACGATCACCGGGGTCGTCCTCTTCGGTGTGCTGAAGGGTGTGGTCCTCGGCATCGCGGTGGCAGTGGCCGTCGCGCTGCACCGGCTGGCGCGCACGAGGATCACGGTGACGGAGCAGGACGGCCGTCATCTGGTCACGGTCCGCGGCCAGTTGACGTTCCTGGCCGTACCGCGGCTCAGCAGGACTCTCGGCCAGCTCCCCCACGGGGTCGATGCGATCGTCGAGCTGGACGGCTTCTTCATGGATCACGCGGCGTTCGAGACGATCCAGGACTGGCGCAGCGCCCAACTCGCCCAGGGCGGCCAGGTCGTGTTCACCGGCAGATCGGGCGGCCAGGTCGCCGAGCCCGCAGCGGCGACGCGCTCCTGCTGCCGCCCCTGGACCAACCATCACTGCCACGACCGGGCCGAGCACTCCAGCGGGACCGCCACCGGATTCACGGCGCACGATGCCACGGAACGCGGCGCATCCGGCGCGTGGGGCCTCGACCGCATCAGCGCGGCGGGCGCGCCCGCAGGCCCGGGCACGGGGGGCGCGACGGCGGGCGGCGCGCCACGCCCGGCCGGAGCCCACCGCCTGTTCAACGGCCTCAGTTCGTTCCAGCGCAATACGGCCCCGCTGGTGCGCGAGGAGCTCGCCAGGCTGGCCGCCGAGGGCCAGCGGCCCTCCCAGCTCTTCATCACCTGCGCCGACTCCCGGCTGGTCACCAGCATGATCACGTCGAGTGGCCCGGGTGACCTCTTCACCGTGCGGAACGTGGGCAATCTCGTTCCCCCGCCGGACACGGAGACCACCGAGAGCGGCGACGACTCGGTGGCCGCCGCCATCGAGTACGCAGTGGATGTGCTGAGGGTCGAGTCCATCACCGTCTGCGGACATTCCGGCTGCGGCGCCATGCAGGCGTTGCTCGGAGCAGAGCCGCGCACCCCCCGGACGCCTCTGTGGCGCTGGCTGCGGCACGGCCTGCCGAGCCTGGAGCGGATGGCGTCGCGTCATCACTCCTGGGCCCGGATCTCCGGACGACTGCCCACCGATGCGGTGGAACAGCTCTGCCTCACCAATGTGGTCCAGCAGTTGGACCATCTGCGGGCACACGAATCGGTGGCGCGCCGAATGGCGGAAGGCACGCTGGAACTGCACGGCATGTACTTCCACGTGGGCGAGGCGCAGGCGTATCTGCTGGCCGAGGGGGCCAGTTCGGGTACAGGCCCCGACGAGGTCTTCGACCGGGTAGGCCCCGGCGCCGACCTCAGTACCGCCCTCGACGCCTGAACCGCACGCCCGCCCGGTCCGTGAGACCTTGTGGTCCCGCTTCCGCGTCTCACCGCACCGCTTGCGGAAGCGGGGTCTGTGGCCCCATACACGAGAACACAGGTCTAAACCAATTCCCGGCAGACACTTGTCACCCGGCCTTTGGCCTGATGAGCTATGCCCCGGGACACAACGGACACCCTGGGACTGGGAGAAGTCGTGAGCAACGAAAGCCTCGCCAACCTGCTTCGGGAAGAGCGGAAGTTCGCTCCGCCTGCCGAGCTGGCCGCCAACGCCAATGTCACAGCGGAGGCGTACGAGCAGGCCGAGGCGGACCGGCTGGGCTTCTGGGCCGAGCAGGCCCGCCGCCTGAACTGGGCCACAGAGCCGACCGAGACGCTCGACTGGAGCAACCCGCCCTTCGCGAAGTGGTTCGCGGACGGCAAGCTCAACGTCGCGTACAACTGCTTGGACCGCCACGTCGAGGCGGGCAACGGCGACCGGGTCGCCATCCACTTCGAGGGCGAGCCCGGCGACAGCCGCGCCATCACCTACGCGGAGCTGAAGGACGAGGTCTCCCGCGCCGCCAACGCCCTCACCGAACTCGGTGTCGTCGCCGGCGACCGGGTCGCCGTCTATCTGCCGATGATCCCCGAGGCCGCCGTCGCGATGCTGGCCTGCGCCCGCATCGGCGCCGCGCACTCGGTGGTCTTCGGCGGCTTCTCCGCCGACGCCATCGCCGCCCGTATCCAGGACGCGGACGCCAAGGTCGTCATCACCGCCGACGGTGGCTACCGCCGCGGCAAGCCCTCCGCGCTCAAGCCCGCGGTCGACGACGCCGTCTCCCGTATCGCTTCCGTCGAGCACGTCCTCGTGGTGCGGCGCACCGGCCAGGACACGGCGTGGACCGAGGGCCGCGACGTCTGGTGGCACGAGATCACCGCCCGGCAGTCCGCCGAGCACACCCCCGAGGCCTTCGAGGCCGAGCACCCGCTCTTCATCCTCTATACCTCGGGTACGACGGGTAAGCCGAAGGGCATCCTGCACACCTCGGGCGGCTACCTCACCCAGGCGGCCTACACCCACCACGCGGTCTTCGACCTCAAGCCGGAGACCGACGTCTACTGGTGCACCGCCGACATCGGCTGGGTCACCGGGCACTCGTACATCGTCTACGGGCCGCTGGCCAACGGCGCCACCCAGGTCATGTACGAGGGCACGCCCGACACCCCGCACCAGGGGCGTTTCTGGGAGATCGTGCAGAAGTACGGCGTCACCATCCTCTACACCGCGCCGACGGCGATCCGTACGTTCATGAAGTGGGGTGACGACATCCCCGCCAAGTTCGACCTGTCGTCGCTGCGCATCCTCGGTTCGGTCGGTGAGCCGATCAATCCCGAGGCATGGATGTGGTACCGCAAGCACATCGGCACCGACAAGTGCCCCATCGTGGACACCTGGTGGCAGACCGAGACCGGCGCGATGATGATCTCGCCGCTGCCCGGGGTCACGGCGACCAAGCCCGGATCGGCGCAGCGCGCGCTGCCCGGTATCTCCGCCACCGTCGTCGACGACGAGGCCCGCGAGGTCCCGGACGGCGGAGGCGGCTACCTCGTCCTCACCGAGCCGTGGCCGTCGATGCTCCGCACCATCTGGGGCGACGATCAGCGCTTCCTCGACACCTACTGGGCGCGCTTCGAAGGCAAGTACTTCGCGGGCGACGGCGCCAAGAAGGACGAGGACGGCGACATCTGGCTGCTGGGCCGGGTCGACGACGTCATGCTCGTCTCCGGGCACAACATCTCGACCACCGAGGTCGAGTCCGCACTCGTGTCGCACCCGGCGGTCGCCGAGGCCGCCGTGGTGGGCGCGGCCGACGAGACGACGGGCCAGGCCATCGTGGCCTTCGTGATACTGCGTGGCACGGCCACCGCCTCCGACGAGCTGGTGGCAGAGCTGCGCAACCACGTCGGGACCACGCTCGGCCCGATCGCCAAGCCCAAGCGGGTCCTGCCGGTCGCCGAGCTGCCCAAGACCCGCTCCGGCAAGATCATGCGCCGTCTGCTGCGCGATGTCGCCGAGAACCGCGAGGTCGGCGACGTCACCACGCTGGCCGACTCGACAGTGATGGACCTGATCACGACGCAGCTGCCGTCCTCGTCCGAGGACTGACAGCCACCGCATCTCCCGTACGGCCCCGAGGGGCACCCGGCAACGAGCCGGGTGCCCCTCGGGCATTTAGCCTGAAGATCGTTCGATACGGCTCCGGGCCCCCCAGGTACAGTGATGGCTCCGTCAACAACGTAATAAGAAATCTCCACTAGGTGCGCCGGGAAGTCTGGTCGGCAAGTGCTACAGCCGTGCCCCCGCTGCCGTACCGACCCGGAGGTCTCCACCGTGGCCGCGCCCACTCCAACCCCGCCTCCCGCCCGCCGTACCGCTCTCGGACGCCTTTCCCTGCCCGAGCGGAACTACGTCGCCGAAGCGCTGCGCACCGAGACGGTCGGCGGCATCATCCTGCTGGTCGCCGCCGTCGCCGCGCTGATCTGGGCGAATACCTTCGGGGCAAGTTACGAGTCGGTCAGCCACTTCCACTTCGGCCCCGAAGCCCTGGGGCTGAACCTCTCCGTGGCCCACTGGGCCGCCGACGGCCTTCTCGCCATCTTCTTCTTCGTCGCCGGTGTCGAGCTCAAGCGTGAACTGGTCGCAGGCGAACTGAAGGACCCCAGGGCGGCCGCCCTGCCGGTCATCGCCGCGCTCTGCGGCATGGCCGTCCCCGCCCTCGTCTACGCCCTGACCGCGCTCGTCGGCGACGGCTCCATGGCCGGCTGGGCGGTCCCCACCGCCACCGACATCGCTTTCGCGCTCGCCGTCCTCGCGGTCATCGGCACCTCGCTGCCCTCAGCGCTCCGCGCGTTCCTGCTCACCCTCGCCGTGGTCGACGACCTCTTCGCGATCCTGATCATCGCGGTCTTCTTCACCGACAGCATCGACTTCATGGCGCTCGGCGGAGCAGTCGTGGGCCTGGTCGTCTTCTACTTCCTGCTGCGTGCCGGGATCAAGGGCTGGTACATCTACCTACCGCTGGCCCTGGTCATCTGGGGGCTGATGTACAACAGCGGCGTCCACGCGACCATCGCCGGTGTCGCCATGGGTCTGATGCTGCGCTGCACGACGCGTGACGGCGAGGCGCACTCGCCCGGCGAGCACATCGAGCATCTGGTCCGCCCGCTGTCCGCCGGTTTCGCCGTACCGCTGTTCGCGCTGTTCTCCGCCGGCGTCTCGCTCCAGGGCGACGCGATCGCCGGCGTCTTCACCCGGCCCGAAACACTCGGTGTCGTCCTCGGTCTCGTCGTCGGCAAGACTGTTGGCATCTTCGGCGGCACCTGGCTCGCCGCCCGCTTTACCAAGGCGGAGCTCAACAAGGACCTGGCCTGGGCGGACCTCTTCGCCGTCGCCTCGCTCGCCGGTATCGGTTTCACCGTCTCCCTGCTCATCGGGGAGCTCGCTTTCGAAGGGCAGGGCGAGATGGTCAACGAAATCAAGGCCGCCGTGCTCATCGGTTCCCTGATTGCGGCCGTACTCTCCGGTGTACTGCTCAAATTGCGGGTACGCGGGTACCGGGCCCTTTACGACGCCGAGGAGCTCGACGAGGACGAGGACGGTGTCCCCGACGTCTACGAGCAGGACAACCCGGAGTACCACCTCCGGATGGCCGCGATCCTCGAAAAGAAGGCCGCCGAGCATCGCCGCCTGGCCCGGGCGGCGGGGGCGACGAGCAGCGAGACGGACAGTCCGGCATGATCTGACACCGGATGTGTTGAAGAGGAGAGGGAGTCAGGGATGAGCGACCCCGGCAACTACGCGGGCAACGGCGACCGCAGTCTCGGACAGTTGGTCGCTTCGGCGACGGCCGAGATGTCGGCACTGGTGCACGACGAGATCGCACTGGCCAAGGCCGAAGTACGCCAGGACGTGAAGCGCGGCGTCACCGGCAGCGTGGCGTTCATCGTCACCGGCGTGCTGATTCTGTTCGCGATTCCCGTGCTGAGCTTCGCGGCGGCGTACGGAATCCATAATCTGGGCCTCGGCCTCGCCTGGTCGTTCCTGATCGTCGGCGGCGCGTTCATCCTGCTGGGAGTCCTGCTGGCGCTGTTCGGCTGGGCCAAGCTCAAGAAGGTCAAGCCGCCGGAGAAGTCCATCGCCTCGGCCAAGCAGACCGCCGCCGTCCTCCAGGGCGTCAAGCCCCACCCCCGCCCCGAGGTCCTGCCCGGTACGGACCGTACGACGGTGGGCAGCACCCTGTCGGACAAGGCCATCGAAAGCCGCCCGGTTCAGGACAAGGCGTCCGCTGTGGCACGCTCGTCCACATGACGGTCCCCGATTCCAGCACGTCCGGTCCGGCAGCAGGCCCCCTGGGCCCGGCCGGTTCCGGCAGTCCCGTACGCCTCGACGGTCCATGGACCCACCGGGACGTGGCGGCCAACGGCGCGCGCTTCCACATCGCCGAGCTGGGCGAGGGCCCGCTGGTACTCCTGCTGCACGGCTTCCCGCAGTTCTGGTGGACGTGGCGCCACCAGATGACCGCGCTGGCCGACGCCGGATTCCGGGCGGTGGCCATGGACCTGCGAGGGGTCGGCGGCAGCGACCGTACGCCCCGGGGGTACGACCCGGCCAACCTGGCCCTCGACGTCACCGGCGTGATCCGCTCGCTCGGCGAGCCGGACGCCGCGCTGGTCGGCCATGACCTGGGCGGCTATCTCGCCTGGACCGCTGCCGTGATGCGGCCGAAGCTGGTCCGACGGCTCGTGGTCTCCTCGATGCCGCACCCGCGCCGCTGGCGCTCCGCGATGCTCTCCGACTTCTCGCAGTCCCGGGCGAGTTCGTACGTCTGGGGGTTCCAGCGGCCGTGGCTGCCGGAGCGTGGGCTCGTAGCGGACGACGCGGCCCTCGTGGGCCGGCTGATCAGGGAATGGGCGGGCCCCGGCACCGCGGACTTCCCCGACGACGAGGTGCTGGACGTCTACCGGCGCGCGATGTCGATCCCGTCAACGGCACACTGCTCGATCGAGCCGTACCGCTGGATGGTGCGGTCCATGGCCCGGCCGGACGGCGCCCAGTTCAACCGGCGGATGAAGCGGCCGGTGCGCGTACCGACGCTGCATCTGCACGGTTCACTCGATCCGGCGATCCGTACGCGGAGCTCCGCGGGGTCCGGCGAGTACGTGGAAGCGCCGTACCGTTGGCGACTTTTCGACGGTCTCGGGCACTTCCCCCACGAGGAGGACCCGGCGGGGTTCTCGAGCGAACTCATCAACTGGCTCAAGGATCCCGAGCCCGACCGCTAGCCCGGGGGCACGCGTGTGCGCCGAACAGCCAATTGCCTGCCGCATAGGCCAATTGGCTGACTCCCGCACGATTACCGACCTTGGGTGACGGGCAGACGTCGGGGTATGGGCTGGACGCACGACTTCGGTGACGCAGCACGCAACCGCCGCTCGACCGCAACGGTCGGTCCGAGCACTCATGAGGGGGGCGGCCCGCAGGGCCGGGTGCACGAAGTGCATGATTTTCATGATCCCCAGCTTGGAATCCCACGCATTCTCCGCCGCCGGGCCCGCTGGGTCTCGGCGCGGCTGCGTCATCCCCGTGGATGACGCAGCCACCTTCTGCCGACCGGACCCGCAGTCCGCCTGGGGCCTCTCGAACAAGAGGCCCTAGAGCGCGCAGTCCTGGCTGTCGACCTGCTGGTTCGCGCTGCGGCCGCGCTCGATGTCCTGGCGGATCTCGTCGGCCGACAACGCGTAGCCGGTCTCCGGGTCGTCGAGGGACTTGGCGAACACCACTCCGTACACCTTTCCGTCCGGAGTGAGCAGCGGGCCACCGGAGTTGCCCTGCCGCACGGTCGCGTAGAGCGAGTACACATCGCGGCGGACGGTGCCCCGGTGGTAGATGTCCGGGCCGTCGGCGTCGATGCGCCCGCGGACCCGCGCGGAGCGTACGTCGTAGTCGCCGCCCCCCGGGAAGCCCGCGACGATGGCACTGTCGCCGGTCTCCGCGTCGCTGTCGGTGAAGCGCAGGGGCTTGGCTTCGAGATCCGGCACGTCCAGTACGGCGATGTCGCGCCGCCAGTCGTAGAGGACGACCTTCGCGTCGTACAGCCGGCCCTCGCCGCCGATCTGGACGGTCGGCTCGTCGACTCCGCCGACGACATGCGCGTTGGTCATGACACGGCGGTCGTCGAAGACGAAGCCGGTGCCTTCGAGGAGCTTGCCGCAGCCGGGTGCCATGCCCTCGACCTTGACGATGGACTTCATGGCGCGGGCGGCGACGGGGCTGCCTGCGAGTGCCGGGTCCGGGGCCTTGACCTCGGTGATGGGCTCGTTGGCGAACGGGCTGAAGACCTGCGGGAAGCCGTTCTGGGCGAGCACCGAGGAGAAGTCCGTGAACCAGGTGGATGCCTGATCGGGCATCACACGCGAGACGCCGAGGAGGACCTTGGAGTTGCGGACCTCCTTGCCGAGCGTGGGCAGCGACGTGCCGGCCAGGGCGGAGCCGATCAGCCAGGCGACCAGGAGCATCGCCACGACGTTGACCAGGGAGCCGCCGGTGGCGTCCAGGGCGCGCGCGGGCGACCACGTGATGTACCGGCGGAGTCTGTTGCCCAGGTGGGTGGTGAACGCCTGGCCCGCGGAGGCGCACACGATCACGATGATGACCGCGACGACGGCGGCCGTGGAGGAGACCTCTGAGCCGTCGGTCACCTGGTCCCATATGAACGGCAGCAGATAGACGGCGACGAGTCCGCCGCCCAGAAAGCCGATCACCGACAGGATGCCGACGACGAAACCCTGGCGGTAGCCGATAACCGCGAACCACACGGCGCCGACCAGCAGCAGGATGTCCAGCACGTTCACCGTCTCTAGCCTCGCAGATTCGTCACCTGGCCCGTCGTTCGTCCGACGGGATCCGGGCCGGGCCGGAGCAGCGCAGCACGGGATGGAGCAGTCAGCCTGTCATGGGCGCCAGTCGAGCGGCACCTGTCTGGTCGGGTCCCAGGGGCGCTCCCAGCCCGCGTAATGCAGAATCCGGTCGATCACACCGGCCGTAAATCCCCAGACGAGGGCGGATTCGACCAGGAATGACGGGCCCGGATGGCCGCTGGGATACACGGTGGTCACCCGGTTGGCCGGGTCCGTGAGATCCGCCACGGGAACCGTGAACACCCGGGCGGTCTCGCCCGGGTCGACGACACCGACCGGGCTCGGCGCCCGCCACCAGCCGAGCACGGGCGTCACCACGAAGCCGCTCACGGGGATGTACAGCCGGGGCAGCACGCCGAAGAGCTGGACGCCCCGCGGATCGAGTCCCGTCTCCTCCTCGGCCTCCCGCAGCGCGGCCCTGAGCGGCCCCGTGGTCGCCGGGTCGCCGTCCTCGGGGTCCAGCGCGCCGCCGGGGAAGGACGGCTGGCCCGCGTGGGAGCGCAGGGAGCTGGAGCGCTCCATGAGGAGCAGCTCCGGACCGCGCTCGCCCTCGCCGAAGAGGATCAGCACGGCGGACTGGCGGCCCGCACCGCTCTCGGGCGGCAGAAAGCGGCTGAGCTGCCGGGGCCGGATGGTCCGCGCCGCGCGGGCGACGGGGTCGAGCCAGTCGGGCAGCCCCTCGGTGGTGACGGGGACCACGTCGCCGTGGGACGCGTCCCAACCGTCGTCGGCGGGCACGCCCGACGACGAAGTCGGAGCGGACCGCATGCCCTGTGCGTGCGTCATAGGCACCCCCTCCGTTTCACAACGCCTGTCATCGGCCATTTCGTTCCGGGGCCATTTCGCTCGGTTTCGTACGGCTCGTGCTGTGCCCGTCCCTCATTCGGCCCCGAGGGGCGGTGCCGGTTTGCCCGGGTAGTCGGGCGGGGGGCTGAGGCGCTGGCCCGGATAGCCGCCCATCTCGTACTTCAGGAGCTTCCGCGCCTTCTCCGGGTCCGTCTCCCCTTCCCCGTACGAAGGACAGAGCGGGGCAATGGGGCAGGCACCACAGGCGGGCTTGCGGGAGTGGCAGACGCGGCGGCCGTGGAAGACCACGCGGTGCGAGAGCATCGTCCACTCGCTCTTCGGGAAGATCGCGGCCACGTCCGCCTCGACCTTCTCCGGGTCCTCCTGGTCGGTCCACTTCCAGCGGCGGACCAGCCGGCCGAAATGGGTGTCCACCGTGATGCCGGGGACCCCGAACGCGTTGCCCAGAACGACGTTGGCGGTCTTGCGGCCCACGCCGGGCAGCGTGACGAGATCGACGAGCCGGCCGGGGACCTCGCCGCCGAAGGTGTCCCGGATGGCGGTCGAAAGACCTATCAGCGACTTGGTCTTGGCCCGGAAGAAGCCGGTCGGCCGAATCAGCTCCTCCAGCCTTTCCGGAACGGCCGCCGCCATGTCCTCGGGCGTCGGGTAGGCGGCGAACAGCGCGGGAGTTGTCTGGTTGACCCGCAGGTCGGTGGTCTGCGCCGAGAGCACGGTGGCGACGAGAAGCTCGAAGGGATTCCGGAAGTCCAGCTCGGGATGGGCGTACGGATAGACCTCGGCGAGCTCGCGGTTGATCCGGCGGGCGCGGCGCACCATCGCGAGGTGCGATTCCGGTTTCGTCGTTTTCGTCGTCTTCACAGCCTTCGTCTTCACAGCCTTCGTCGCGGGCTTCCCCGCAGTGGTCTCGTCCGGGCGTTTTGTGGCATTCAGGGGGTAATGTACGAACTGTTCGCCCACAGCGGAATCAGGGTCTTCCGACACCCCATCAGCCCCCTCGACCTGCGCTCTCACCGGCGTTCTGGACACCCGGCCAGCCTAGAGCCCGGCACTGACATCCGCCCCGGTCACCGCGTATCCGCGCCAATCGGCCCCCTGCCGTACGGACCGGCACTCCCGTGCGTCAAACTGGTTTGTGATTGATCGCACTGTTTTACCGTCCGGCATCATGGGGACCACGGTTCCCTGAACAGGCCGACAAGGAGAGAACTCGTGGACGACGTTCTGCGGCGCGCCCCGCTTTTCGCGGCGCTCGATGATGAGCAGGCCGCGGAGCTCCGCGCCTCGATGAGTGAGGTGACCCTCGCGCGCGGCGACGCGCTGTTCCACGAGGGCGACCCGGGCGACCGCCTGTACGTGGTCACCGAGGGCAAGGTGAAGCTCCACCGCACCTCCCCCGACGGACGCGAGAACATGCTGGCCGTCCTCGGTCCCGGCGAGCTCATCGGAGAGCTGTCGCTCTTCGACCCGGGCCCGCGCACGGCGACGGCGACGGCCCTGACCGAGGTCAAGCTGCTCGGCCTCGGCCACGGCGACCTCCAGCCCTGGCTGAACGCCCGCCCCGAGGTGGCCACCGCGCTCCTGCGCGCTGTCGCCCGACGGCTGCGCAAGACCAACGACCAGATGTCCGACCTGGTCTTCTCCGACGTACCGGGCCGTGTCGCCCGTGCGCTCCTCGATCTGTCGCGCCGCTTCGGCGTGCAGTCGGAAGAGGGCATCCACGTCGTGCACGACCTGACCCAGGAAGAGCTGGCCCAGCTGGTCGGCGCCTCCCGCGAGACGGTCAACAAGGCCCTCGCGGACTTCGCCGGTCGCGGCTGGCTGCGCCTGGAAGCCCGCGCGGTGATCCTGCTGGACGTGGAGCGGCTGGCGAAGCGGTCCCGCTGACCCGTGTGACGTTGTGCGAGGGCTCCGCCGGGTGGCGGGGCCCTTCGTGCTTCGCGGTGCGGTGGTGCGCCGGGGTACGTCGGCGGTTCGCTTCGTCCCCAATCGCCGGACGGGCTCGATATGGCCGGCTCGGGCTTCATTCGGCCAGGTCGACTAGATCAGTCCGTGCTCGGTCAGATACTCCAGCTGGGCCCGCACCGACAGTTCCGCCGCCGGCCACAGCGAGCGGTCCACGTCCGCGTACACAAGGGCCACCACGTCCGACGGCGACCGGTGTCCGGACTCCACCGCCGTCTCCACCTGGGCCAGACGGTGTGCACGGTGGGCGAGATAGAACTCGAGCGCCCCCTGCGCGTCCTCCAGGACCGGACCGTGCCCCGGCAGGACGGTGTGCACCCCGTCGTCGACCGTCAGCGAGCGCAGGCGCCGCAGCGAGTCGAGGTAGTCGCCCAGCCGCCCGTCCGGGTGCGCCACCATCGACGTACCGCGCCCCAGGACCGTGTCGCCCGTGAGCACCGCCCCGTCGGCCGGCAGGTGGAAGGAGAGCGAGTCCGCGGTGTGCCCGGGGGTCGGGACCACCCGGAGTTCGAGTCCGCCGGTGGTGATCACATCGCCCGCCCCCAGCCCCTCGTCGCCCAGGCGCAGCGCGGCGTCCAGGGCCCGCACCTTCGTACGGGTCAGCTCGGCGAAGCGTGCCGCGCCCTCCGCGTGGTCGGCGTGGCCGTGGGTGAGGAGGGTGAGCGCGACACGCCGCCCGGCCCGCTCGACGGTGTCGGTCACCGCCCGCAGATGGGCCTCGTCCAGCGGGCCCGGGTCGATGACGACCGCCAGGTCCGAGCCGGGCTCGGCCACGATCCAGGTGTTGGTTCCGTCCAGCGTCATCGCCGAGGCGTTCGGGGCGAGGACGTTGACCGTACGGGGGGTGGCAGGGCCGGAGAGGACTCCGCCCCGCGGCTGCCCGGGAAGTGCCGCCGCGTCGCTCATGCGCCCTCGCCTCCCGCGCCCCCGGCCGGGATGTGTTTGGTGAACTCGTCGTGTCCCGGCCAGCTCAGCACCAGCTCGTCGCCGTCCAGGCGGGCCTGTGCGAGTACGGGAGTGAGGTCCTGGGCATCTGCCGCCTTCAGGGCCTCTGCGGCCGTCCCGTACGGCCTGAGCGTCCGCAGCGTGGACACGGTGGGCGGCATCATCAGCAATTCGCCCCTGTCGTAGCCGTCGGCCGCCTCGCCGGGGGCGATCCACACCGTCCTGTCGGCCTCGGTGGACGCGTTGCGGGTGCGCTGGCCCTCGGGGAGCGCGGCGACGAAGAACCAGGTGTCGTAGCGGCGCGGTTCGAACTCCGGGGTGATCCAGCGCGCCCACGCGCCGAGCAGGTCGGAGCGCAGCAGCAGACCGCGCCGGTCCAGGAATTCGGCGAAGGACAGCTCGCGGGCGACCAGCGCCTCGCGGTCGGCCTCCCAGTCCGCCCCCGTCGTATCGCTGACGACCGTGCCGGCCGTCGGCCCCGCCAGGAGGACGCCCGCCTCCTCGTACGTCTCGCGCACGGCCGCGCAGACGATGGCCTGGGCCTCGGTGACCGTGGCGACGCCGAGCCGCTCGGCCCAGTGCTCCAGCGAAGGACCGGCCCAGCCGACCAGGTGGTCGTCGTCGCGCGGATCGACTCCGCCACCCGGATAGGCGTACGCGCCCCCGGCGAACGCCATGGAGGTGCGGCGGCGCAGCATGTGCACGGCCGGCCCGCCCCCGATGTCCGCGCCAGGGTCCCTGAGCAGCATCACGGT
This sequence comes from Streptomyces sp. NPDC057136, assembly GCF_042670885.1. Classification (NCBI taxonomy): domain Bacteria; kingdom Bacillati; phylum Actinomycetota; class Actinomycetes; order Kitasatosporales; family Streptomycetaceae; genus Streptomyces; species Streptomyces sp. NPDC057136. Next base: position 344,895 of record NZ_JBHUUV010000002.1, on the reverse strand, counting down.
GGCGGCCCGCCTGGGGGCCACGGCTGTCAGCTCGCCTGCGGCGAGGGCCCGAATCCGGTCGGGCCATTCCGGTGGGTACCACTGACCATTGGACATGGCCGGAGGCTATCCGGAACCTTCCCGATGTTCGAGGGCCGCGGGTGATCCGTACATGCCCTGTACATGGATGATCCCGCCCGGTCACGCGGACCGAACGGGATCATCCATCGAGTACGGGGTACGGGTCAGGCCTCGACGAGCTCGACCTGGACCTCGATCTCCACCGGCGCGTCCAGCGGCAGCACCGCGACGCCCACCGCGCTGCGTGCGTGCACACCCTTGTCACCGAGGACCGCGCCCAGCAGCTCGCTCGCGCCGTTGATCACGGCCGGCTGACCGGTGAAGTCGGTGGCGGAGGCGACGAAGCCCACGACCTTCACGATCCGTGCGATCCGGTCCAGGTCGCCCGCGACCGACTTCACGGCCGCGAGGGCGTTGAGCGCGCACGTCCTGGCGAGCTCCTTCGCCTCGTCGGGCGTGACCTCGGCGCCGACCTTGCCGGTCACCGCGAGCTTGCCCTCCACCATCGGCAGCTGCCCGGAGGTGTAGACGTACACCCCGGACTGCACGGCCGGCTGGTACGAGGCCAGCGGCGGGACGACGCCCGGGAGCGTCAGGCCCAGCTCGGCGAGGCGCGCTTCGACGACGCCCGCCATTACGGCTTCTCCCGCTTCAGGTACGCCACGAGCTGCTCGGGGTTGTTCGGGCCGGGCACGACCTGGACGAGCTCCCAGCCGTCCTCGCCCCAGGTGTCCAGAATCTGCTTGGTCGCGTGCACGAGAAGAGGCACGGTCGCGTATTCCCACTTGGTCATAGGGCCGACTGTAATGCCTGGCACGTACGGCCTCGTGCGTAGCCCGGGGCACGACTGGTTAGGCTCCAGGCGTGAGCAGGTTCCAGGTCGTCAGCGGCAAGGGCGGTACCGGTAAGACCACGGTTGCCGCCGCCCTCGCGCTCGCCCTCGCGACCGAGGGGAAGCGCACCCTCCTCGTCGAGGTCGAGGGCAGACAGGGCATCGCCCAGCTCTTCGAGTCGGAAGCCCTTCCCTACGAGGAGCGCATGATCGCCATCGCGCCGGGCGGCGGGGAGGTGCATGCGCTGGCGATCGACGCCGAACGGGCCCTCCTCGACTACCTCCAGATGTTCTACAAACTGGGCAGCGCCGGCCGGGCACTCAAGAAGCTCGGGGCGATCGATTTCGCCACCACCATCGCGCCGGGGGTCCGGGACGTCCTGCTGACCGGCAAGGCGTGCGAAGCCGTACGCCGTAAGGACAAACAGGGACGTTTCATCTACGACCACGTGGTCATGGACGCGCCTCCCACCGGCCGCATCACGCGCTTCCTCAATGTGAACGACGAGGTGGCCGGGCTGGCGAAGATCGGCCCGATACACAATCAGGCACAGGCCGTGATGCGGGTCCTGAAGTCCCCGGAGACGGCGGTCCACCTCGTGACACTGCTGGAGGAGATGCCGGTCCAGGAGACCGCGGACGGCATCGCCGAACTCCGCGCGGCCGAGCTGCCCGTGGGCCGGGTGATCGTGAACATGGTGCGCCCGCACCTGTTGGACGAGGAAGCGCTGCGGACCGCATCGGGGGCCCGTCGCAAGGAGATCGCGAAGACGCTGACCCGGGCGGGCGTGACCGGTTCCGCCGCACTCGTACGGCCGCTGGTCGCGCAGGCGGCCGAGCACGCGCAGCGGGTCTCGCTGGAGCGCGAGCAGCGCGCCGTGCTGGCCGGCCTGGAACTGCCCACGGCCGAACTCCCGCTGATCGGCGAGGGGGTGGATCTCCCCGCGCTGCACGACCTGGCGGCCGAGCTCCGTAAACAGGGCGCAGGGGAAGAGGTGGAGTCATGACGCTGGGTTCGGACGTCGTACCGGGGCTGGACATGGACGCGCTCCTGGACGACCCGGAGATCCGGATCGTCGTGTGCTGCGGCTCGGGCGGGGTCGGCAAGACCACGACGGCCGCGGCTCTCGGCGTACGGGCCGCCGAACGCGGGCGCAAAGCGGTGGTCCTCACCATCGACCCGGCCCGCCGGCTCGCCCAGTCCATGGGCATCGACCAGCTGGACAACATCCCGCGCCGGGTCGAGGACATCGACGGCGCCGGCGGCGGCGAACTGCACGCCATGATGCTCGACATGAAGCGGACCTTCGACGAGACCGTCGAGGCGCACACCGATGCCGCCCGGGCCCGCGCGATCCTGGAGAACCCCTTCTACCAGTCCCTGTCGGCCGGCTTCGCGGGCACGCAGGAGTACATGGCGATGGAGAAGCTGGGGCAGCTGAGGGCGCGCGACGAGTGGGACCTGATCATCGTCGACACGCCGCCCTCGCGCTCCGCGCTGGACTTCCTGGATGCGCCGAAGCGTCTCGGATCGTTCCTGGACGGCAAGTTCATCCGGCTGCTGGTGGCTCCGGCGAAGATCGGCGGCCGGGCCGGGATGAAGTTCCTCAATGTCGGCATGTCGATGATGACGGGGACGCTCGGCAAGCTGCTCGGCGGTCAGTTCCTCCGTGACGTACAGACCTTCGTCGCCGCGATGGACTCGATGTTCGGCGGATTCCGTACCCGTGCCGATGCCACGTACAAGCTGCTCCAGGCGCCCGGCACGGCGTTCCTCGTCGTCGCGACGCCGGAGCGGGACGCGCTGCGTGAGGCCGCGTACTTCGTGGAGCGGCTGGCCGCGGAGGAGATGCCCCTGGCCGGCCTGGTGCTCAACCGGGTGCACGGCAGCGAGGCTTCCCGGCTGACCGCGGAGCGTGCGCTGGCCGCCGCGGAAAATCTTGAAGAGGGCGGCATTGTGGATCAGACGACCGGGAAGGCTGGCCTTAGTGACCCGGTGGACCCGGCGGGCGCCTCTCCCGAAGCCCACGGCACACCGCTGCCCCCTGACGAACGCAACAAGCCGCATGAGCCGCATGCGCACCAGCCGAATGAACAGCACAAGCAGTCGGAGCCGCCGACGGACGCGCATTCCGCTTCCGCTGCCGCCATTGCCGCCGCTTCTTCCGATGCCGCGTCCGATGCCGCGTCCGCCGAGCACTCGGTCGAGCAGCTGACCGCAGGTCTGCTGCGGCTGCACGCCGAGCGCATGCAGGTCGTCGCGCGCGAACAGCACACACGCGACCGCTTCACCGCGCTCCACCCCGAGGTCGCCGTCACCGAAGTGGCCGCGCTGCCCGGCGATGTACATGACCTCGCAGGTCTCCGAGCCATCGGGGACCGGCTCGCGGCCGGTTCCGTTTCCGCTCCGGCCGGAGCTGCCTAGGCCCTACTCGCCCGAACCCCTCCCCTCACGGGGTACGGGCTCGTGCGCCTACCCCACGGCGGCGTACGTCTCGTGCAGTACGTCGTCGTCCAGGCCGACCGCTGCGGGCAGGATGCCCGTCGACTGCTCGTATTCGCTGCGAGCGGTCTCCAGCAGGCGGCGCCAGGACGTGACGGTGGGTCGTCGGCGCAGCAGTGCGCGGCGCTCCCGCTCCGTCATTCCGCCCCAGACGCCGAATTCGACGCGATTGTCCAGCGCATCTGCCAGGCACTCGGTCCGCACCGGACAACCGGTGCACACCGCCTTGGCCCTGTTCTGCGCTGCCCCTTGTACGAACAGTTCATCCGGATCGGTAGTGCGGCAGGCTGCCTGCGCACTCCAGTCGGTTACCCAGCCCATGCCGGCGCCGTCCTCTCCCGAATCGAGGCTCCCCCACGGCGGCGGCGGCATATTCACCGCCACCAGTTGAGGACGTTACGGAAGGTAGGGACAGCACAACACCCCCTTCGGGCCCAATCTTCGATGGCCCGAACGGACTATGCGTACGCGGCAGATCACCCAGAGGAGTGAGGTGAGGACATACGAGACCATCACCCTGAAATCGGGGCAGTACACCCAAGTCGCAGTGGGCATTCCGTGACACACCAGGCGAATTCGGGAGCGCCTCGGGTCGCGGAGACAGTGCGTACGAAGATGGCTGGAACTGCACGGGGGTTGAAACGAAACCGGTCTGCTGTGACAGTTGAGAGCAGCTTAGGCCAACGCATATACGCCTGTCCGGCGAATGAGAACGTAGGCTGCCCCCATGCCAAAGAAGCGCTCGGGCGGGGGTCTCACGACGACCCAGCAGGCCGCCAAGTTCCTCGGTGTCGCCGCACTATCCGGAGCTGTCCTGGCAGGTATCGCACTGCCGGCAGCCGGAGTGCTCGGCCTCGCGGTCAAGGGGACGGTCGAGGGATTCGACGAAATCCCTTCCAACCTCAAGACGCCACCGCTCAGTCAGCGCACCACGATCCTGGACAACAGCGGCGGGCTCATCGCGACCGACTACTCGCGCGACCGGACCGTCGTCCCGCTCCAGGACATCTCCCCGTACATGCAGGACGCGATCGTCGCGATCGAGGACTCGCGTTTCTACGAGCACGGGGCCGTCGACCTCAAGGGCATCCTGCGTGCGATGAACCGCAACGTGCAGGCCGGCGGGGCCACACAGGGTGCGTCGACCCTCACTCAGCAGTACGTGAAGAACGTCTTCGTCGAAGAGGCGGGCGACGACCAGGCGAAGGTCGCGGAGGCCACCCAGCAGACGCTCGGCCGCAAGGTCCGCGAGCTCAAGTACGCGATCCAGGTCGAGGAACAGCTCGGCAAGAAGAAGATCCTGGAGAACTACCTCAACATCACGTTCTTCGGGCAGCAGGCGTACGGCATCGAGGCCGCGTCCCAGCGCTACTTCTCCAAGCCCGCGAAGAAGCTGAAGCTGGGGGAGGCCGCGCTGCTGGCCGGCATCGTCCAGTCGCCGAGCCGCTACGACCCGGTCAATGACGCGCAGGAGGCGACCAAGCGTCGCAACACCGTGCTGCAGCGCATGGCCTCGACCAAGAGCATCACGCAGGCCGAGGCCGACAAGGCCATGGAGACCCCGCTCGGCCTGAACGTCAGCAGGCCCCGCAGCGGCTGCATCACCGCCGTCGAGGGCGCCGGCTTCTTCTGCAACTACGTCCGCAAGACCGTCCTGTCCGACCCGGCCTTCGGCAAGACCGAGGCCGAGCGGCAGAAGCTGTGGGACCTCGGCGGTCTGACGATCAGGACCACCCTCGACCCCAAGGCGCAGGCCGCTGCCAACAAGGCCGCCACCTCCCGCGTCAACAAGAACGACGGCGTCGCCGCCTCGGTCGTCCAGGTCCAGCCGGGCTCCGGCAAGATCCTCTCGATGGGACAGTCGCGGCCGTACGGGCTCGACGGGACGAGGAACGAGACGGTCATCAACCTCGCCGTCGGCAGCGAGATGGGCGGTACGACGTACGGCTTCCAGGTCGGCTCGACCTTCAAACCCATCACCGCGGCGGCCGCCCTGGAGAAGGGCATCAGCCCGACCACGGTCTTCAACGACCCGTGGAAGATCAGCATGGCGAAGAGCGACTACCGGAACTGCTCCGGCAGCCCGACCGGCTCGGACCAGTGGCCCGTACAGAACGAGCTCGAGTCCGAGAAGGGGCCCTTCGACCTGACCAGCGCGCTGGGCAAGTCCATCAACACCTACTTCGCGCGGCTGGAGCAGAAGGTCGGTCTGTGCGAGACCGTCACCATGGCGAAGAGCCTCGGGTACGAGGCAAGCACCGGGAGGAAGCTCGGCGAGGACCCGTCGATCACCCTCGGGGTCGCGGAGAACACGCCGCTGGGCATGGCCTCCACGTACGCCGCCTTCGCCAACCGCGGTGCGTACTGCTCCCCCGTCGCCATCGAGGCGGTCACCACGCGGGCAGGCAAGTCGCTGCCCGTACCGAAGACCGCCTGCAACCAGGCGATGAGCGAGAACACCGCCGACATGATCAACCAGATGCTCAAGGGCGTCGTCGAGGACGGCACCGGCACCCAGGCCGGCCTCACCGACCGCGACAACGCGGGCAAGACCGGTACCACTGATGACCGCAAGGACGCCTGGTTCGTCGGCTACACCCCGAACCTGTCCACCGCGGTCTGGGTCGGCGACGACATCGGTGAGAAGCGCGGCATGTACAACATCACCATCGGCGGCCAGTACTACGACAAGGTCTGTGGTGGCTGCCTTCCCGGCCCGATCTGGCGGACCGCGATGACCGAGGTGCTGACCGCCGGCGAAACGCCCTCGTTCAACTACGTCAAGGTCCCGCGCGGCAACACCAAGCCCGAGAAGGAAGACAAGGAAGACAGGGACGAGAACGGCGGCGGTCGGGACGGCGCCAAGCCCGGCGACGACATCACCCTCCCGCCCGGCCTCCTCGGCGGCGCCACCGGCGGTGACGGTCGCCGGGGAGCCACCGGCGGCGGCCGGGACTGACCTGACAGCGGTGCTGGTCGTTCAAATGCGCGAAGAGGGTGCCCCGGGATGATCCCGGGGCACCCTCTTCGCGTTGCTGCGTGCCGATGCCGGTGGTCAGCCCGCGAGGAGCTTCTTCACCGTGGCGGCTACCCGGCCGCCCTCGGCGAGGCCCGCCACCTTCGGGTTCACGATCTTCATGACGGCGCCCATCGCGCGCGGCCCCTCGGCTCCGGCGGCCTTCGCCTCCTCGACCGCGGCGGCGACGATGCCCGTCAGTTCCTCGTCCGTGAGCTGCTTGGGGAGGTACGCGTCGAGCAGCTCGCCTTCGACCTTCTCCCGGTCGGCCTGCTCCTGCCGGCCGCCCTGAGCGAATGCCTCGGCCGCCTCGCGGCGCTTCTTCGCCTCCCGGGCGATCACCTTCTGCACCTCGTCGTCGGAGAGTTCGCGAGCCGTCTTGCCGCTGACCTCCTCCTTCGTGATCGCGGTGAGGGTCAGCCGGAGGGTGGACGAGGTCAGCTCGTCACGCGCCTTCATGGCCGTAATGAGGTCTTCCTTGAGCTTGGACTTGAGCGTGGTCATGCGGCGATTGTGACAGGTACGGGGCACCCGACGCCCGTGCGTTTTCCTGTCGCGGCACCGTGTCTGCGACGATGGGCACATGCGCGCACGCTACGGAGTACCCCTGAAAGTCACGGCTGTCGGCGCTGCGGTCGGCGTCGCCGGCCTCGCTTACGCGGCCGGGTTCGAGGCCCGCTCGTTCCGCCTGCGGCGGATCACCGTCCCCGTACTCCCGCACGGGGCACGCCCATTGCGCGTACTCCAGGTGGCCGACATCCACATGGTGTCCGGCCAGCGCAAGAAGCGGGCCTGGCTCCAGTCGCTTGCGGGCCTGCGTCCGGACTTCGTCGTGAACACCGGCGACAACCTCTCGGACCCGGATGCCGTACCGGAGGTGCTCGACGCGCTCGGTCCGCTGATGGAGCTCCCCGGGGTCTACGTCTTCGGTTCCAACGACTACTACGGGCCCAAGCTCCGTAACCCCGCCCGGTACCTGTTCGAGAAGGTGCAGGGCAACCACGGCCTCAACGGCAACGCTCCCGCGGTCGGCGTCGTCCACAACCCGTGGGAGCCGATGCGGGACGCGTTCGACGACGCCGGCTGGCAGGGTCTGTCCAATACTCGCGGACGGCTGAAGCTCGACGGCCTGGAGATCGCGTTCACCGGCCTCGACGACCCGCACATCAAGCGCGACCGTTACGCCGAGGTCGCGGGCGGCCCCGAAACCGGTGCGGACCTCTCCATCGGCGTGGTCCACGCCCCGTACCTGCGCACCCTGGACGCGTTCACGGCCGACGGCTACCCGCTGGTCCTGGCGGGCCACACCCACGGCGGCCAGCTCTGCATCCCCTTCTACGGGGCGCTCGTCACCAACTGCGACCTGGATACGGACCGGGTCAAGGGCCTCTCCACCCACACGGTCGGGGACCGGCGCTCCTACCTGCACGTCTCGGCCGGCTGCGGCACCAACCGCTACACCCCTGTCCGGTTCGCCTGCCCGCCCGAGGCGACGCTGCTGACGCTCACACCCCGCGACTGACGTACGGACGAATCGCGAGGTCCGGCCTCCCCCGCTTACCGTAAAGATCATGCCCCTGCCGCGGACCGCCCTGCTCCCCAGCCCCCGGTCCGCGGAGCTTCCCGTACGGGGACCGGTCCCCCAGACCCGTGGTCGCCTGCGCTTCATCCCGCAGTGGCTGCTCTGCCCCCTGGCGCACCTGGCCTTCGCCCTGACCCGGGGCGCGCTCCTCCCCCGGCACCGCGGCCCGCTACCCGTACCCCTTCGTCGATGTCGACACCTACGGCTACGGGGGAGTCCTCACCAACGCCTTGGCCCTGGGCCTGCTCTTCGCCGCCCTGACCACGCTGCTGATCGGCCTGGACCGCATCCGCCCCGACGTCTGGGGACCCCGCCCCCCACCGAAACCGGATTTCGCCTCCGGCCGCGGGTGGGCTAAAGTAATCGATGTCGCCGGGAGACCGCGTGACATCGGGGTGTAGCGCAGCTTGGCAGCGCGCTTCGTTCGGGACGAAGAGGTCGTGGGTTCAAATCCCGCCACCCCGACAGCCAAAACAACAGGTGAGGGACCTACTGAATTCAGTAGGTCCCTCACTTGTTTTGGGTGCGTGTCTATCTGCGTGACTACCTCTCCAGGCCCCGCTTGAAGATGCCGTCCATGACCACGGCACCGGTCTGGATCACGGGCCGGATCTGCTTCCGGTAGACCTCCTCGGTCACGGCCGTGCCGGAGTGGCCGACGAGGCGGGAAATCTCCTCCAGAGGGACACCCCGGTCGGAGAGCAGGGACACGAAGCTGTGCCGGAGCTCCCGGGGCGTCCAGTCGTCAGCCTCAATCCCCTCGACCGCCTTGAGCGCCACCCGGAAGGCGCGCCGGACGTTGGTCGCGTCGAGAGGCTTGCCGACAGCCGAGGCGAAGACCAACCCGTGTTCCTCCCAGTCGTTGCCCGCGGCGAGCCGCTCCCAGCCCTGGTCCTCGAACTGCCGCCAGAGAGCTTCGACGCACCGCGCCGGTAGAGCGAGCGTCCGCCGGGACTTCCGGGTCTTCGTGTCCCCACCCCGCCGGACCGAGCGCCACACGGCCATGTGCGGGGGCTGCGGCGGATCGGCATCCGGCCGGCCCTTCAGGAACAAGTGGTCCCAGGTCAGTGCCCGCAGCTCCTCAGTACGAGCCCCGGTCAGCAGCGCGACGACGATGTACGCGTACATCGAGGTCCCCTCCGCGGCCTTGAGCACGGCCCCGGCCTGAACGAAGGTGAGCGCCTTGGACGGGCGGCCCGCCTGCCCCTGGGGCACCGCGCACAGCTCGACAACATTGCGCTTGACCTTGTCCCGGGCCATAGCTCGCTTCACCGAGCGGTTCAGGCACGAGTGAACAGCCTGGAGGGTGCGGGTACCAAGGACCTTGGCCTTGGCCGCTAGCCAGCGGTCCACGTCCTCCGCGCTCAGGTCGCGCAGCTTTCGGGCGCCGAGCGCAGGTACGACGTGCTTCCGGCTCAGGTAGGTGCAGTTCTCGACCGTGCGCGGATCGCGGCCCGCCAAGCCGTACGCAAGCCAGTCGTTCACGGCGTCGGCGACGGTGTAGTTCGTGGGTGCGATGGCGAGACCGTCTTCATAGTCCCGCAACACCTCCTTGAGCTTGTTCTTCGCCTCCGTCTTGGTCTTGCCACTCCCCCGCCGGACGATGCGCTTGCCACTTGGATCGAAGCCAAGGTTCGCCGTGGCGATCCAGCGCTGTCTCCTCTCGTCCCAGTGCAACCCGCCGTCACCACGGCTACGCCTCTTGGTCATCGTGCTACCCCAGCTTCTCGCTCCAGGAGGGCCACGTACTCGCTGATCGCGGCAGCAGGAACCAGACGCGTGCGGCCTTCCTTCACCGTCCGGAGACGCCCGGTGCGGATCAGGTCGTAGACCACGCTTCGACTCAGCCCCAGGGCCCGCACGGCCTCCGGAATCCGATAGAGAGCGGGGGAGACCTCAGTCGTCCGGACTTCGAGTACGGTCACCATTCCTCCTCGGCAGTGATCAGTTCGGCGCGTACTTCCCGTACGTGGTCGCGGTTGTGTTGGATGTCGCGGTGGATGTTGGCGGCGAGCCAGGATTCGCCGGGGGTGTGGCCGTGGCCGGCGTAGGCCCAGTGCGCGAGGGTGAGCGTGGTCGCTTCGGGGTGATCGTCGGGGTCGGGGAGTCCGAGCGCCTCGCGTTGCTGGTGGGCGCGGTAGTCGGCGCGGACCTGGCGGAGGGCGCCGAGGGTGGTGGAGTAGCGGCGGGATTTGGTGGAGAAGTGGCCACGGAAGCCGAGCATGTGGGCCCAGTCGCGGAGCTTGCGGTCCGGGTAGGCGTGGTGGAGGTCAAGGCAGGCTTCGATCAGCCGGCGCGGGTGGTCCGGGACGCCGAGGAGGACCAGGGCTTCCTTGTTACCGATCCGGTGATCCACGGTGCCGGTCGTCTCGGCCGCCTTCGTGGCGTATTTGGCCACGTAGGAAGCCACGGCTTGTTCGGTGAGGTCTTCACCGTTGCCGAAGGCACCGATGGGCTGGACATCGAGCTGTGTGCCCCAGCGCAGCACCCAGTCACTGGGGAAGCCGGCTTCCTCGTTCGCGGGCACGGTGACCTCGACCCGGGCGGCAGCCGCGCGAATCGCGTCGTCGAGCAGGGCGAGGGTGGCCCACGCCGGGGGCGGCGAATCGGGGCCGTCTGGTCCGTCGAAGCGGATCACGGCGTGGAAGTGGACCGCGCCGCGCTTCTGGTACTCGGCGACCTTGCCGAAGGACAGCCGTGACTGTTCGCGGGCTGCCTTTTGGGTGAGGCCGGCTCGGCGTGCGATTTCGCGGCGGAGGTAGATCGTGAAGTAGCGCCACAGGTCGGAGGCGTGGTTGTTCCACAGCACCGCGCCCGCGTAGTCGTACCTCGCCGGATCGAGCGGGGTGCCGAGTTCAGGGGCGGTTTCGGTGTGGTGGGTGCCGCAGCGGCAGGGCCGGTTTCCGGGCCGGTTGTGGACCGGGCCGAAGGAGGGGGCGGTGAGGGTGGCGAAGACCCGCGGGTGATCCCGGATGGTGTGGGGGGTGCCCTTGTCGGGGTCTCCGGTGAGTCCGGCGCGGATGAGGTGGTAGGTGTCGCCGGCGTAGGTCCAGGCGCAGGCGGGGCAGCGGGAGGCGCGGCGGTTGCCGCAGGCGATCCGTAACCGGCCGCCGGGCTCGGTGTCGGTGGTGTAGTGGTGCAGGAGGGTGCCGGTTGCCCGGTCGGTGGTTTTGGTGGCGCCGGTGAGGTGGATGGGCTGGGAGCAGCCTTGGGTGCGGCGGATCTGTTCTTCCCAGCGGTCGAAGCCGGTGGACCCGGCCACCCTCAGCACGTCGGCGAGGGTGGTCGGGTCCAGGCCCGCCGCGGTGGCGGTGGTGTTCATGGTTAGCGCCCCCGGCGGTTGTGGGCGGGCCCGTGGTTAGCGGTGTAGCCCTCCACCAGGGCGCGGACCTGTGCGTCACCGGTGGCGGTGGCCGAAGCGCCGCAGTGGCAGACGGCGGAGCCGGTGGCGGGGGTCGAGGGAGAGTGCTTGCTGATGTGCAGGCCGGGGCGGTCCGCGGTCGGGGTCAGGTCAGACATGGCAGTCACCGCCCAACCCGGATGAGCTTGGCCGCGGTGGTGTGGCCGGTGCCGCGGCAGGCCGGGCAGTCGGCGGTGATGGTGTGGCGGTGGCCGTCCGGGGTGGTCTGGCCGGTGGTGATGGCGACCTGGGGGAAGCCGTCACAGTGGGCGCAGACGGGCAGGTTGGTGGGGCGCTGGGGCATGATGGTGTCTCCCTTTCGGGTCAGCTAGATCTGGAAGGTGTTGAGGCGCCCGGGGCGGCGGAAGTTTGGCGACCGAGGCCGCCCCGGGGGCTACTTGCTGCGGTGCTGGGGGCGCTTGAGCGTGAGGCCCACGCCGCCGGTGGCCGAGAGAACGGCGACCGTCGCGGCAGCGGCAATGTGCAGGGTCACGGCGATCATCAGGACGATCAGGGCGATTCCACCGGTGATCGTGATGGCCAGCAGGATGGGGCCCGTGTAGTTGCGGGGCGTGGCCCGGACGATGACGATCTGCTTCGGGTCGGTGCCGGGCGGGAGCTGTCCGAGCAGGTCGGCCGGGATGTGACCCGCGTTGAACTGGTCCTCGGGGTAGCGCATGGGGTCACCTCCGGTCAGGGGTTGCAGCGGTGGGTGCGGGCGGCGAGTTCGGCGGCGGAGCGGTTGAGGTAGTCGGCGGAGAAGTTGCAGCCGGGGGCGGTGCAGGCGGCGGTGTGCTTGGTCCGGCCGCGGCCGTCGTGGTGGGTGCCGACCTGGACGGGGCCGACGCGGATGACGTCACGGAAGCGGTTCGGGCGCGTCATGCCGGGCCGCCGGTGGTGCCGGTGAAGTCGTCGACGTGGGCGGCGAGCCAGGCCCGAATCTCAGGGCGCTCGGACTCGGTGGCGGAGCGGATCGCGGACTCGCCCACCTCCATCCCCTCGACGAGGCGGTTTTCCCTGGTGAGTTCGGCGGACCGCTTCAAGGCGGCACGGATGGACGGACGCATGATCGGTTCTCCTTAAGCGAGTTGGGCGGTGATGGCGTCAGCGAGCGGGGCGGGGACACCGAGGCGGGCGCGCAGGGTGTCGGGGTCGATCCGGTTGCCGGTGGTGGCGTGGTGGGTGTCGGCGAGCTTGCGGGCGTAATCGAGCAGCGCCGGCGGAACAGCCACAGCCGGAGGTGCAGGCGCGGCCGGAACAGCGGCAGGCGGGAGTTCCGGGGCAAGCTCCGGAGCGCGCTGCACCGTGACGACAGCGACTGGCTCGGCATCCGGTTCGGCCAGCGGCGCGAGGACCGGGGCCGGTTCGGGATCCGTCGGCGCGCTGGGGGTGTGGGCGAGGAGGGTGCCGCCGAGGAAGGCGAGGGCAGGCCAGCCCGCGACGAGGATGCGCAGCCAGGCCGGTACGTCGGCCAGGTCGAGGAGTCCGGCGGTGGCGATGTTCGCGCCGAGGGATGCGGCGAGCGCGATCACGAACCAGATCCAGGCGGCACGGTTGTCTGCGTGGGTGCGCATGCGGCGCCAGGCGGCGACGAGGAGCAGGTCCACGCTGATCGGGTAGGCCCACGCCTTCCAGCCGTCCTGTCCGGCCGCTTGTGCCAGGTCGTGCAGGTGCGAGAAGGACAGAGCGCCGGCGATGACCGCCTGGATCAGTACCGCGTCCAGGCGCAGGGTGCGGGACATCAGATTCACCTCCATTCGGGGTGGGACCGGGGCCGGGCGGGATACGGGGTCAACCGCCCGGCGCCGGGGTCAGGAGTCGGGGTTGGTGCCGGAGCCGAAGCAGTTCAGGCAAAGCCCGTCCTGCTGGCCGACCGGGCGACGCTTGCGACCGACCCGCACCGTGACGGCGACGGTGCCGCTACCTCCACAGGGCTGACATGCGGCCGACTCGGCCGGCGCGGGGTTCGTCGGGGGCTTGGTGGTGGTCCGTTTGGTTGCCATGACGGTGGGTCCTTTCGGTTCCGGGCATGGGCGGGGTAGGGACCTGGCGCGAGGCGGTCACGCCGACCGAGGGGAAGCAGGTGTTACTCGGTGACCGGCACCGGCTTGACCAGCGGCGAAGCGGGCGCCGGGGCGGTGCGGACGACCGGCCGGAACGGGGCCAGAACCGTGAGGTGCGGTGTCAGGTGCGCGAATTCGTGGCACACGGCGACCGCGTTGGCGGAGGTCATTTCCGGGGTGCGGATGCGGGACCATCCGCCGGAGGAGTCGCCGGCCACGGCCACACCGGGGCGATCCGGAGCAATCGTGGTGGCGGCGAAGACCGCGTCCGGGGCGATGTCGCCCAGGCCCATGTCCGCGGTCTGCTTGTCGTTGACGCGGTGCACCACGCGGCCGGTGAGCTGAGCGCGAAGCATGGTGGCGCCCTTGCCGAGTTCGGACCCGAAGCGCTGTCCGCAGACCTCCAGATAGATGCCGACCGCCCGCGCCATCTGCGCGAGACGGACCAGGTGCATCACCATCTTGTCGCGGCGTTCCTCATCCTTCTTCGCGGCGACGAGGAACAGTTCCGCCACCTCATCCACCAGGACCACCAGCGGCACCGGCCGCACCTTGACGGGCAGATCCCAGAGGTCGGAGACGCCATGCGCGCCCAGGATGTCGAAACGGTCTTCCATCTCCCGGACCAGGGCTTCCAACAGGTTCGAAGCCTCATCCGGAGTGACCGCGAGGGCAGACAACCGGGGCGCGAAGCCACGCTGTTCGACACCACGCTTGCAGTCGATCCCGACCAGGCCGACCGGAAGCTTTGCCAGACCAGCGATGAGGTTGCGCTGATACATCGACTTGCCCGACTGATTCGCCCCCAGAGTCAGGGCGTGCGGGATCTTCTTGTAGTCCCGGACGAACGCCGTGCCGTCCTCCCGCAACGCCACCGGCACCACCAACGGGCCAGACATCAGCTTGCGAGGCAGCCGGCGCGGCATCTTCACCCGGCGCAGAACGTCGTAGCCGGTCATCCGCAGCTCAACGAAACCGGGCTTGACCTCCACCACGAGGACCGAGTGAACGCCCCAGGCGTGCCGCAGCCGTTCGGAAGCAGCGACGACGTCAGCGGGCTCCAGACCGGCAGGAAGGCGGAGCGTGACCCGCATTCCGGTGGACGAGCCCCGGACTCGGCGGACCTGGGGCGGGACCGGCTGCACATCCTGGCGACGGGCCACGTTGCGGACCATGAACGCCCGCAGGCGAGACGGCTGAACCGTCAGCCCACACACATCCATCGTCGACCGGTACGTAGCCGAGAACCGGACCCGCGCGACCGGCAGACCGACCAGCGACCAGAACACGCGAGGAGCGCGAACCTTCGCATAGCCGAGACCACCGGCGGCAGCTAAGACCCCTGCCGCTTCGATCACCGTGGCGACGTCCGACATGATCAGGCCCCCGGCGTGATCGCGACCGCACGGAACGAGATTCCGTGCCGCGTCTGACCGTTGAACGTGTTCTCCCAGTCCCGAGCCTTGAGACCGATCACCGAGACCGGCGTACCCGGGGCCAACCCCTCCGGTACCCCCGTGCTCGGCACGGTCACCTGGTACAGGTTGCCCTCCCCCTCATCCGAGATCAGCAGGCCCACCGTCGCGAGCGGAGCACCGGTCTCCCGGTCCATCGCGATCTCACCGGTCTGCTTGCTGACGAGCTTCGGGGTCGGGGGCGTCGCGACGAACACGACAGCGGTCGAAACATCGATCTTGAACGACGGCATGAGTTTCCCCTTGAAGGAGGTGACTAACTTGGCTAGCCGTGTTGGCTACATGACCAACGTACGCAGCCTGGCTAGTCATGTCAACACCTGGCTGTCCTGGCTGTCCCAATGTCAGTTCCGCCGCGTACCATCGCCGTATGACGTTTGCTCCCGATCCCCTTGACCCAGACGACGACCGCCCGCCCTACGAGCAGGTGGCGAGCAGCCTCGGGGCGGCGATCCGGACGCGAAAGATCGGACCGGGCGAAAAGCTGCCGTCGCACAAGGAGTTGACGGAGCTGTACGGCTTCGCCCGTGCGACCATCCAGCGGGCGCTGAGAGACCTCGAAGACGAGGGGCTAGTGGTCTCGCGCAAGGGAAGCGGCGTCTTCGTTCGCAATCGGACGGAACGACCCGCTGGGCTACGTCCGTACGTGGAGCAGGCGTTCGCCAGCAGCAACGTCACCATCGACTTCGCCGGGTTTTCCAGCGAGACGTTGCACGGCGCACTCCAAGAACCGTTGGACAAGATCCGAGTCGGCAGGCTGACGCCGTCGAGCATCACCGTTCGGATACTGGTCCCGGACATGGCGGTTCCCCAGGCCGCCCCCGTTCGCCGCGAGGACTGCGGTGATGACGAACGCCTACGTGCCCGGATGCACGACATCATGGTCGGCTATGCCCGCAGCATCCGTGACTCGATGGCGGAACTCAGTCACCTTGGCTTGGTCCCCGAAACACGCGTTGACGTGCGGGTTCATAGCGGTACGCAGTTCTTCAAGCTGTACGTGATCAACGAGGAAGACGCATTCTTCGGCTACTACCCGATCAAGCCCAACAAGGTTGTAGCCCAAGGAGAAGCCGTTGAGATCTATGACCTGGTAGGTAAGGACACAGTTCTCTTCCATCACTCGGTCAGTGACAGCGAGTCGTCCAGCGGCACGCAGCAGGTCGAGCAGGCGCGCATGTGGTTTGACAGCGTTTGGGAGACCATCGCGAGGGAGTTCGATCTCGATGGACACTGACGAGCTGAGCGCAGCGCTGACAGGCACTGTCGCCGTGCTGTTCGACTTCGACGGCCCCGTCGTTGACGTGTTCGTCGGCGAATCTGCGAAACAGGTTAAGACGGACCTGATCGCGCTGGCAGCAACCAGCGAACCAGCCCTGCTGGGCAAGCTGTCCGACGCCCACGACTTTCTTGAAGTGCTTCGCCTCACCCACGAGTTCGACACCGAAATCGGGCTAGAGGTCGAGCGTGCCCTCACGGCGGCCGAAGTTGAAGCCGTCGAGATTGCGGGAGACCCAACGCCGGGCGCGATTGCCGCGCTTGAAGCCGCACGAGCGTCGGGGAGGAAGGTGGCGGTGGTCAGCAACAACTCCGCTGCATCCGTTCAGGCCTTCCTTGACCGGCATGGCCTCGCAGGACATGTGCAGGCGGTGGTGGGGCGCCCGGAGGAGCGGCCGGAGCTGATGAAGCCGAATCCCCACTCGCTCATCAAAGCCGCTGAACTGCTCGGCGTTGAAGTGACGCTGTGCGTTCTGATTGGCGACTCGCTGACGGATATCCAAGGCGCCCACGCAGCCGGCTGCGCGGCTATCGGTTACGCCAACAAGGCACCGAAGCGCGATTTGTTCGCCGCAGCAGGAGCCGAAGCGATCACTGAGTCCATGCAGGCCATCGCAGCCGCGATCCGCTCCCAGCCGGACAACTGAAGCTCTGACCGAGCAGGGTTGTTACAGGTTTCTCTACCTCATCAAGGCACCCGGCTGCGCTCCGCTCCGCCGGGCGCGCTTCCCGGCTCTGGGCGCTCCCGCGCTCCTGCCTCCGGCCCGCTCGTCGCTGCCGCCGCCGACGCGCGCCCGCAGTGGATAGGCCCAAGGGCATGAGTCGAGACCGATCCGCGGGCCAAAGACATGCCTCCGGCGGGGGCGCTCAGACTCCGGGATGGGACGGGGCGCCGTTCGCGGGTGCCGGCGGATTCGTGTTGAGCGTTGTGGGCTCCCATCCCGACCACCTTCGACCCAGGCAGAGCCGAGCAGTCGCGGCCCAGGGCGTCAAGGTCGTTCGTACAGTGGCGCGCTCCACCTTGACGCCCTGAACCACGACCGCTCCACGGTGTGTGGGTCAAAGGCGGACGGGATGGGAGCTAGGCGAGTGGTGAGTGCAGGAGAGACGCGGAGGGCTGAAGTGGGATTGCCATTTCCATAAACCACCCCTGACCTGCGAAAACGCTTCCAGTTAAGTCCCAGCAAGGGCTAAACGTGGTAATGTTTTACGTGTCATAGCGGGGTAGTACGCCTTCCTCTAAATGACACGAAGGACCTGACCCGGCACCACCCAGGTCAGGCCCTCCGCGCAGTTACGAGCCCGGTCGAGCATCAGACGACCGGGCTCGCTGCTTACGCAACGCCGGTTCGCCGGCCGGGCCTTCGGGTGGGCACTCAGTCAAGCTAAGTGAACTGCCCCACCAGGGCGACGAGCGCGACCACTAAACTCAGCAGCCCCAAGATCACCTGCCACATTTCGGGCCCGGTCCACTTCGGCTGCTTGTTCAGATCGGTACTCAACGCACCACCTCACCTTCATCCCAACCGACGACCGCTTTTCGGGCGCCGGAGGTCAGTGGGAATGAATCCTGCGACTCAGCCCCCAGGGATTTCGATGAAGCTCTCTAATCATACCTAGGGCGCCGACACGCTTCCGCCCGTAAAGCCACTGGGGGTGCAGGCACTTGAAGAATTCGGTGAACACTTGTACCGAAATCATTCTGACCAGCAGCGATTCCCTCGACCAACAGGGCTACTACGCAGGGTGTTTCGGTTTCACGTGAAACAACTGCGGTATTCACGCGGAAACTTGAGTCGTCGATTCGCCTTGGGTACTCGAGACGCATAACGAGCGACGCCCACCCGCTACACCCGCGACCTCACCTCTTCGCATCCCCCTCCGCGCTTCGATGTCCATTTTGGACCCCAAAATCGGCTGTCCGATTCGCCGCGCCGATTCCGGCTTCGCAAGCGTACCGTACCCTACGGTGGGACGTAGTAGATGAGGGGAGACAGCCATGCCGGAGGTGGACTCCGCAGAACCCGAGACCCTGAGCTGGGATCTCGAGCCGGGGAACGTGATCGAGCGAAAGCAGCTACACGTCAAGTTCGGGGGGCGGACACAGGGTGGCATCGGCCCGTCTGCCAGGACGCCGAACGTCATGATCTTCACGGACCCCATCGCTGGCGAGAAGCACGGCTATTACGACGGGTGGATGTCTGACGGCCTGTTCCACTACAGCGGCGAGGGGCAAGCCGGAGACCAGCGGATGCTGTCCGGCAACGCCAGCATCCTCAACCATCGGGCGGAGGGGCGAGCCCTTCGCGTCTTTGAGGGGGCCCGCGGCCATGTGACGTACCTCGGCGAGTTCACTGTCGAGGGCTGGTACGAAGCGGACGCACCCGAAACTGGCGACGGCCCACTTCGTAAGGTCATCGTCTTCCGACTTCGCCCCCTGGACACCCCCGCCAAGGAACCCGGCACCAAGTTGGGCCGGCTCCTCGCTAGCCAGGTCGACATCTGCGTCGAAATCGACATCGAGCAGCATGAGACCGAGAAGTCGTTCGTGGAGCCCCACCGCGAGCCCTACGAAGCTGAACGACGAGAGAGCGCACTCGTACAGCAGTTCAGCGACTACCTGCGGTCCAAGGGCTATCGGGTGAGCCGACATCGCATCCTGCCCGATGGCGAGACCCGGCCCCTACTGACCGACCTGTACGTCCCCGACCTCGGGCTTCTCGTCGAGGCAAAGGGCAGCGTGACGCGCGAGAACATGCGCATGGCAATCGGCCAGCTTGCGGATTACAACCGCTTCGTCAACGCGAGCTATACGGGCGTCCTTGTGCCCAGCAAACCGCGGGAAGATCTCCTTCAGCTCTTTAGGAGCTTGGATCAGGCGGTCATCTGGCCGCAGGGCAAGGGGTTTAAGTGCTCGGACGCCCGGCTCCTGCCTCAGCCCTAGCCCGTGATGGACACATGGCCCGCTCGTGCCCCTGCCGTGCCCGCTCAGCCGGGACCTGACGGGAAATCACGGTGCCTGACGGACAGCGAACATGAGAACGGCCCCTGGCCGATTCAGCTGGTCAGGGGCCGTAGCGCGCTCCGTGGACCACGGTCTATCAAGAATGCACGCTCCGGGGCGCGCCACGGCGGTGATCTACTTCCTGCGGTTGTTGAGATGCATGACCCTCAGTAGCCCCGTAGGCTGACTGGTAAGGAAATCGCCGCAGGACCTGTCTAAGCCAAGGGGTTCCCCATGGCCGCGTGGTGGCGCAACAGAGGCTTCAGAGCCAGCCCCTATCACGTTGACCCGGTTCCGGGGTCACAATATGGCGACAGACTTTTGGTAGGGCGAGACGAGCAGATCGCAGAGCTTAACGACTGTGTCACATCGGGTGTTCTCCATGCCACCGTAGAGGGTGAAAATGGGGTCGGGAAGACGAGCCTGACATCCGTGGCTCAGTACAGGCTGTGGCGCGAATTTACCGAAGATGGAGGGCCACCCTTCATACCGATTAAACCTTTCGAGATGCGCTCAAACCACACGGCGACCTCATTTACGAAATCGGTAATGTTCGACGTGGCCCACGCCTTCATTGAACATAGAAGAGTCCTCAAGGAACATGGATATAACTTCCCGGGCTCCGATAGAGTCGAAGAATGGCTGTCTAATCCCATGAACCGCTCCCGGGCAGTCGGGGCAACGGTCATGGGAGTCGGGGCAACGTTCTCTGGCGGGCGTACGTCGAACACCTCTCAGGGATTCACCGATCATGGATTCCCGGGTCACGTGCTGGCGTGGCTGGAGGAATGCTTTCCTGAGCCGGCTTCCGGCGGATTCATCTGCACGATTGACAATCTTGAGCTACTCCGAACGGCCAAAGCTTCGATTAACGCTCTTGAGTCGATGAGGGACTCAGTTTTCAGCTACCCCGGCTTGTTGTGGATCCTCTGCGGAGCCAACCATGTGACTCGGACCCTAGTGCAAACACCTAGGCTACGTGGCCGACTGAACGATCCCATCGAAGTGCCGGCGATAAGCGAGGGCCAGGTAGGAGAGGTTATCGAGCGACGATTGCAAGTCTACGCGCTTGGGAATTCGTCCGACGCGCCCGTCGATTCTGATAATTTCCAATTTATCTATGCGGTAATTGGAAAACATTTGCGGGATGCATTCAAATACGCCGAGTGCTTCTCGGCGTGGCTCCAGAGGCAACATCCCGACGCAAGTCGCAACGAAAGGAATGTCATCTTGCGATCTTGGCTAGTCAATAAGGGTAGAGATCACGAGAATAGCCAAGGTGTGCAGCTTCGAGTGAAGGAGCGGGCATGGAGACTTTTCGATTCATTGGCGAGCGCGGGTGGCTATTGCATCTATAGCCAACACATGGAATTCAACTTCCAGAACACAGAAAGCATGAGACAGCAAATGGTTCGTCTTTCGGATGTCGGCCTCGTGCGACAGGATACGGATGTGGCAGCCCGGGGCCGCAACGTCATGTCGCTGACGCCGATCGGGTGGCTCGTTGCCCGTGCCCGTGGTGTAGTTGCCGACCCTGCGTAGACCGCGCGAGATTACTGTCCGCTCGCTTGCCACGGCCCGGTGCTACGCCGCGATCTGTCCGAACGTCAAGGCGTACGTGAATGGCTTTAGCACCCGTGAAGCTGCTGTGCAGCAGCGAAGTACCGCAACCACAGCAACCGCCACCGCCAGCAGTGTCTCCCCTGAAGCCATGTATCGGCCGGTATGGCTGTCGATGACCGATCCCGGCCCACCGGTTCCCGCAGGCGCACCCCGCCGTACAAACCGCCGCCGGGTCTAGCTGGGCCAGCACTCCCAGATGCTGCGGTGCCCCGCCCCCCTCAGGTGGGGAGGCGGGGCACCCTGTGTCGGGGCTACTCGAAGATGTTCGGGACGGGGATGCGGTTGACGCGGCGGCTACCGTTCCAGGCGGAAGCGACCGACAGGTGGGCAGCCTTGAGACGGCCCTTGGTGCCGTCGGCGCGGGTGTTGTTGTTGGTCGCGATGATCTGAATCTTGCCCTTGAAGGCAATCGGGTCGCCCTGGCGCTTAAGCTTCTGCGCCAACTCCTTGTGCTTCACTACATCGGGGTGCCTGGAGATCACTATGGCGATTCCGCCGATGGTGACAGAGTGCCAGGTGTCCGGGGTGCGACCCCAAGCGTCCTCGGCGATGGCGAGTGACTGGTCCAAGGTCTCGGGACCATACTCCGCGACAATGTCGAGGATTCCCTTGATGCCTCGCACGCCGTTGGTGGTACGGCTACCGACCTTGAGCTGGTGCTTCTCCAGGACAGTGTTGGTGTCCACGAAGAGCGGGTGCCCGGCAAGCACGCCGATCCTGAACTCGTCGTTCGCGCCGACCTTCGAGGACTCCTTGTTCTTGATGATGAACAAGGACGCCTCATGGGCCATTGACAGGTCGGAATGGACCTCGCAGGTAATGGTCTGGATCGCCTCGCGGACCACCTCCGCGACCTTGACCTTTCCAGCCAGAATGAGCTGGCAGGCGTAGACACGATGCATGCCGTCCACCGCATACAGGTCATCTACACGCTGCGAGAGGATCGGCGTCCCGAGAGCGGTGGGGACCAGCTTCTCGGCGATGGTCTGCGCGCGCGACTTGTTGAGGTTGCGCTGAGCGCGGGAATCGAACTTGATAGTTCTCGGGTCCACCTGAACGTACTTGATCGGGTGGTCCGGGATGTCGTAGCTGTAGTCCTTGCCGGACACAGGCTTCTCCTTGTGTGTCAGCACCCCAGTGGGGGAGACGGCGACACATGTCAGCTCCCGAATGCGGGAGACGGCGACTGATCGCTAACCAGACTATCGGACAACTGGGCACTACATAGCCTGAATTGTCGTCTGAGTTGATCCCCGCGCAGTTGGATGTGCCGGCAACACCGCGGCCCTGAGGACAGGTTGCGTTGTGAACCGCGGTCCGCTGGGTTGTCCGTTCCGGCCCGTAGCCTGCGCTCGTCAGTCGCGGCGTATCTGGAGGCTTCATGGCAGCTACCTCTCTCACCACCTCGGATCGGTCGTGGTCGGCACAGGAGGTTCTGATGCGTCCGAGCCCTGTTCCAGCGGCGGCAGGGGTCTATGGGTGGCACTTCGAGCAGACGCCCCACTCGGACCTCGGCGCTGGACGTTTGCTCTATGTCGGCATAGCGAAGCCACTTTGGGTCAGTGGATGGCGGACAACGCGCGGGTGTGCTGGATCGAGCAGAGCGAACCGTGGGACCTGGAGTCACAGCTCATCTCCCAGCTCGACCTCCCGCTGAACCTCGACCAGAACCGCCACAACACGTTTCACACTCACCTGAAGGAGATACGAGCCCAAGCACGCCAACGAGCAAGAGAGTTGCCTAGCAGCTCGTAGGCCGATGAGCGGACCGCAGGCCGCCGTTGTCTGGGCCGTCCGAGGCCGCTCGATAGCGGACAACGACGACCAATGACGACCGCTCAGTCACTTATGAGTGCCCCTCTAACCAGCAAAACCCCAGCTCATAAAGATCCCCGGCAAGACCCAGGGCAAGAAGAAGTGGCGGTACGCCGGCGCTCTTTGAACGCACGCCACGGCCGAACACGAGTCCTCGCCGGTGAGTGTCTAACTGCGTGACAACGCAGGTGGATGGCGACGGACGCTCACGTACACCGGAGGACGATCGCAGCAGCTCACAGCGGGTCGGACCAAAGGTCGAACACTCCCCAGAGTTGCTTCGGGACGAAGAGGTCGTGGGTTCAAATCCCGCCACCCCGACAGCCACATAGCAGGACAGATCGAAGGGCCCCACCGTTCGCGGTGGGGCCCTTCGGCGTTCTCCGTCTCAGCCCGCGGCCTGCGCAGTCGCTGCCGCTGCGACGGGCTCTTCCGGCATCTGCGGCAGGCCGCGGAGACGGCTCACCGGGGACAGGGCGAGTGCGATCAGTACCGCGGCGGATCCGATCGCTGCCACGGTCAATGCGCCCTGGGCGCCTATTCGGCCGGACAGCAGGCCCGCGAACAGGCC
This sequence comes from Streptomyces sp. NPDC057136, assembly GCF_042670885.1. Taxonomy (NCBI): domain Bacteria; kingdom Bacillati; phylum Actinomycetota; class Actinomycetes; order Kitasatosporales; family Streptomycetaceae; genus Streptomyces; species Streptomyces sp. NPDC057136. The sequence goes on along the minus strand of NZ_JBHUUV010000002.1, from coordinate 321,673 downwards.
GCCCAGTGCGCCGCCGCCGAACAGCAGGGTGCGGAAGACCGCCGTCATCCGGCCCATCATCGACTGCGGGGTACTGGCCTGGCGCAGGCTGACGATGACGACGCCGGCGACGCCGAGTCCGAGGTAGGTGGTGAAGAAGGAAAGGACGAACATCCCCACCATCACCGGCCGGGGACCGGTGGCCAGAACGATCAGCATCGGGCCGATGAGCAGGGCCGACTGGGCCACGAGGTAGACGAGGCCGAGCCGGAAGCGCCGGATGACACTGCGGGAGATCGCTGCGCCGATCAGGCCTCCCACGGAGGCGGTGGCGAAGATGCCGCCGAGGGTCGTCGGGCCCAGGTGCAGGTCCCGTGTTCCGTACAGCAGGAACATCGTCCATACGGTGATCATGGAGAAGTTGCAGCAGAACCCGATCAGGGCCAGCGACCGGAGGACGGGGTTCTTCAGCACCCAGCGCAAGCCGTCCCGGAGTTCCGTCGGCAGGTGTCGTCGTGCGGCGGGCGGTTCGGGACGGGGCTCGGGGGTGCGGATGAGCAGCAGCGAGATCAGGGACACCAGGTAGGAGAACGCGTCGACGATCAGCGCCACGGGCGCGGTCAGGGCGCCGACCAGGACGCCCGCGAGTCCTGGCCCTGCCACATCGGCCGCCGATGAGCTCATCCCCATCTTGGCGCCTGCTTCGACGTAGTGCTTGGGGTCTCGTACGAGAGTGGGGACGTACGCCATCCAGCTCACGTCGAACAGCACCGAGGCGACGCCGACGGCGCAGGCGATCACAAGGAGCGCGACCAGGCTCAGCGCGTCCGTCCAGTACAGGACGGGTACGAGCGCCAGCAGGATCGTCCGGACGAGGTTGGCGCCGAGCATGATCCGCCGCCGCCTGGCCCGGTCCACCCACACCCCGAAGACCAGCGCGAGACCGAGATACGGGACGAGCTGCAGGAACCGCAGGACACCGACCTGCTCGTCGCTGGCGTCGAAGGCGAGGATCGCGGTCAGCGGCAGGGCAAGGTTCGTGACCTGGGTGCCGAGGAGCGACAGCGTCTCGCCGAACCAGAATCTGAGGAAGTCGCCGTTGTGCCAGAGGCTTTGCGTGGACGGTTCCGGGGTGTGTGTCCGTGTGGCGGTCATCGCCGTCCCTTGCCGGCGAGGTCCGCGACCGCGTCCGCGACGTGGTCCACCTCCTCCTCGGTGTTGTAGTAGTTCGGCGACAGGCGCAGGCACCAGTCGACGCCCTTGTCCCCGAAGTCGAACTGTGCGAACTCACGGAAGCTGAGCGCCGAGTTGATGCCGCGGGCATCCATGGCCGCCTTGAACGGTTGCGGCTGCCAACCCGCCACCTCGAAGGTGACGAGTGCGGCAAGACGCGGGCCGCGGTCGAGCACACGTACCCCGGGGATCGGTGCGAGCCGGTCGCGCAGCCGGGCCGCGAGCGCCGGGACGCGCTGCTCGATGGCGTCGATACCGACCTGGCGGGCGTACCGCGCCGCGGCGGCGCTGCCGAGCACTGTGGCGTACGGGAACTCCCACTCCTCGAACCGGGCCGCCGTCGCTACGGGCTCGTAGCCGCCCGGCTCGGTCCAGCGGGCTCCGTGCATGTCGATGAACAGCGGTTCGTAGCCCGCGCGCAGGACGCGATCGGAGACGTACAGGAATCCGGAACCGCGCGGGCCGCGGAGGAACTTGCGGCAGGTGGCAGTGAGGAAGTCGCAGCCGATCTCCTCCACGTCGATGACGAACTGGCCCACCGACTGACAGGCGTCGACCAGGTAGAGCAGGTCCAACTCGCGGCAATGGCGCCCGATTTCGGCGACAGGCGAGACGAGTCCCGAGTTGGTGGGGACATGGGTGGCGGACACCAGGCGCGGGCGGTGGGTCCGCATCAGCGCGGCCATCGCCTCCACATCGACCCCGCCCTCGGGCATGTCCGGCGCGTGGACGATGCGTACGCCGAACCGCTTGCGCAAGGACAGGAAGGCGATCTGGTTGGAGACGAAGTCGTCGCGGGTGGTGAGGATGACGTCGTCGGCCTCGAACGGGATCGACGACAGGGCGTTGGCGTAGGCGTGGGTGGCGCTGCCCGCGAAGGCAATGTTGTCGGGCGTGGTGTTGATGAGGGCGGCGATCTCCGTGTAGAACTCGCGGACTTCGGCGGCTCGGGCGGCCGACGCCTCGTAGCCACCGATCCGCGCCTCGAGGTGCAGATGGCCGACCATCGCGTCGAGGACCGGGGCTGCCAGCAGGCCACAGCCCGCGTTGTTGAAGTGGATGACCTGCCGGCACCCCGGGGTGTCGGCCCGCAGAGCGGCGACGTCCAGCTGAAGTGCTTCCCGACCAGACCCAGTAGCGCTATTCTTGTCTCTCATGAATGACAGTAGCACTTCTGGGGAGTTGGCCGACAGGCTCCGTACGCTGCTTTCCCGGCTGTCCCCCGGCGACCGGCTGCCGAGCAGCCGGGAGCTGATCAAGGAATACCGGGTCGGCCCTGCGACCGTGGCGCGGGCCATCGCCGCACTGGCCGCCGAGGGCGCAGTCGTGACCCGCCCGGGCAGCGGTACGTACGTGGCGCAGCGCAACCGGCTCCGCGACGCAGCCTGCGACAGCGACACGGATACCGACTGGCAGACGGTCGCCCTCACCGACCGCGCCGTGGACACCCACTTGATCGCCGAGCCGCTCGGACCGCCACCGGCCGGGACAATCAACATGGACGGCGGCTATGTGCACCGCTCGCTCCAGCCGACCCGGGCCCTGAGCGCGGCACTTGCGCGGGCGGCGCGCCGCCCGGACGCCTGGGACCGCGCCCCGGCCGGCGGCCTGATGGCGCTGCGCACCGTGTTCGCCCGGATCGTCGGCGGCAGCGTGGCACCGCAGGACGTGCTGGTCACCGCCGGCGGGCAGAGCGCCCTGTCGATCGCGTTCCGGGCCATCGCCGGGCCCGGCAGCCCAGTCCTGGTGGAGTCCCCCACCTATCCCCGGGCCCTGGCCGCCGCTCGCGCCGCTGGGCTGCGGCCGGTCCCTGTTCCGCTCGATGCCGACGGACTGCGGCCCGACATGCTGGCCGACGCGTTCGCGATGACCGGCGCGCGCCTGCTGTACTGCCAGCCGACCTTCCAGAACCCCACCGGCACCGTGCTGGCGCCCGAACGGCGCCGCCAGATCCTCGATGTGGCGCGCGCGTCCGGCGCGTTCGTGCTCGAGGACGACTTCGCGCGGCACCTGGGACATGGCGGCGCCGCACCGCGGCCGCTGGTCGCCGATGACCGCGACGGCACGGTCGTCCACGTCACCTCGCTCACCAAGCCCGCCGCACCGAGCCTGCGGATCGGGGCGCTGGTGGCCCGCGGACCGGTCATGGAGCGCATGCGGGCGGTGCGTCTGGTCGATGACTTCTTCGTCACGCGCCCGCTCCAGGAGGCAGCGCTGGAGGTACTCAGCTCCCCGTCCTGGGACCGGCACGTCCGCTCTCTCGGTACGGCGCTGCGGGAGCGGTGCGCCGTACTGGCCGCCGCGGTCGCCCAGGAGATCCCCGGCGCGACCTTGGCCGGGCTGCCTACGGGCGGACTGCACCTGTGGGTTCGCCTGCCGTCCGGCGTGGACGACACCGTCCTCGTCGGCGCCGCCCGGCAACGCGGCGTCGCGGTGAGCGCCGGCAGCCGCTACTTCGCCACCGAGCCGCCCGCGGCCCACCTGCGTATCGGTTTCGCCGCGACCGCCGATCACTCCGAACTGACCGAGGGCGCACGGCGGTTGGGAGCCGCGCTCACGGACCTCGGCCCGAGGGAGGCATGAGGCATGAGACGTCAGGCGTGAGGCGCATGGCTGTCGGCCGATCTCCGCGAAACAGGCGTGCGCGAACTCGCCCATGGACACAACACCGGCCAAAAGCTTCGCTGTTGCCATGACTGCAACCCTGAGCGTCCCCCGGGGTACACGCCCGAGGACATCAGCACCCTCGCCGACACCGATGAGGGTCTGGTGGTGCTCACCCACCTGTGGTGGAGCGCGGACGGCCGGTCGAAGATCCGTACGCCACGGACCCTGAAGCACTGCACGCCTCCCGCGCCGCCGTCCTCGCCCTGTCGCCGACTCTCATCGTGCCGGGCCACGGTTCCGCGTTCGCCCCCACGGAGCGCACGCCCGGATAGCAGGACGCCGCCATCGCGTACGCCTGTCTGGAGGCGTTGTGACCTGTCGCCGCGCGCATCCAGGCCGACCTCCTCGACAGCTGCCCGACATGCGGCTTTCGTACGTATATGCGAATCTGATAGTGACCCATAGTCCTGGATCCGCTGACAGGAGGCACGATCGTGGGCAAGAAACAGAGTCGGCAGAACCGCGGTGCTCGCACCGGCGGCCATGAACGCAGCACGGCTGCGGAGACGAAGGAACAGACACCGACTTCGGCCGCACCCGAGGCGATGCACCCGATCGCGGAGCACGTCTCGCACAAGAAGGAGCGGAAGTTCGGGCACAACTGATTGTCAGTTCTGACCGGTCAGGGCTGCGGAGAGCCTGAGTGCAGACTCGGCTGCCGCGGCCGTGTCCTTGTGGTCCGCCGCACTGCGCAGTTCACTCAACTGTGCGTTGATCCGGGCCGCCTTTGACGGTTCCGTGCCGGGTTCCACCCGGTCCCAGGTGAGTTCGAGGCTGGTGACGTCTCCGGCCACGGCGCCCGCGTCGGCTGCGGTGGCGTCCAGTTGCAGCTGCTGCGTCCACAGGGTCATGCGAGCCGCCTCCACGGTGGGGAGCGGTTCGTAGCGAAGGTGCAGGTCCAGGTCGTTCTGTGCGACCCGGAGCACAGCACCCCGTACCAGGTCTGCGTCGCGTGCCTTGATGGCTGCGGTGAGTGCGCCCAGATCGCGGTTCATCTGTGTCGTGAGCAGGTCCGGCACACGGTCCGACGTCCGGTACGTGTTCCAGGCATGGCGGACCTGCCGCACCGACGCGTCGGTTGCGTGGTTGTGTGCTGCGCGGACGGTGTCCGACAAGGTGGTCAGCTCTGGTGGTACCGGGCCCGGAGTGGCGTCGGTGGGAACGGCCAGTTCGACCGCCTCCAGGTCTGCACCTGCCTTGCCGGTGGAGAACTCCCCGTAACCCGGAGCGAAGACCTTGTCCTCGCGGGTGCCGTCCATGTGCAGTTCGGCCACCGTGATCGCGCCCTTCACGGGCCCGTACGGACCGGAGACCGTCTGCCCGGTCTTCTTGACGGTGACCTCCTCGAAGACGACCTCCGGCGTGTTCTCGGGCCGGTAGACATCCCCGGCCTTCGGATGCGCGGGCATGATCATCGCGGCCGGTCCGGTCTTGCCGGCCAGCCATGTGCCGCCGGTGTCGGCGACCACTCCGTGCTCGTAGTTGAAGACGTCCTCGCCGAGGTACCACACCGATCCGTCGTCGGCCTGGGCGAACCAGTCGAGTGCGACCTCCTGGATCCGCCCGTCGGAGAGCGCCATGTACTGAAGGGTCCGCACCTTCACCTGCTCGCCGTTCAGGGCGATGGGCTTCGTGCCTGGCAGCAACGTGAACTCGGTACGGAACGGCTTGCCGTCCACCTGGCCTCCGTAGATCACCTGCTGGATCTCCGAGCTGGGGTGCAGCGGGTTGGTGATGGAGGTCGGGTGCGAGAACACGGGTTCGAACACGTCGACTCGGGCCTTCTCCGGTGCGAGCGGCAGGCAGGTCCCGGTCTTCTTGCCGGTGGCCTCGTCCACGATCTGTACGCAGTCCGTCGTGCCGGCCTTCGGTGCCTTGCCGACGGCGCCTGTGCTGCATGCGCCCGCCGTGAGTGCCGCGGTCATGGCCACGCTCGCCGCGGCTGTCAGCTTCCGGTTCCTCATGACTGCCTCCTCATGACTGCCCCCTCTGCCGTATTCGGGACGCTGCCACCCGGGCGCTGAAGGGACGCTGAATGAATCTGAATCCGCGTTCAGGGGCGGGGGAAGGACACCTCGAAACGGGCCCCGCCCAGGGAGCTCTCGGAAACCGTGGTGGTACCGCCGTGGGCTGCCACCAGTTCCTTGACGATGGCCAGCCCCAGCCCGCTGCCGGCTGTCCCTTCCCCGGCGCGGGCCCGCGCGTCGTCGAGGCGCACGAACCGCTCGAAGACACGCTCCCGGTCGGCGGGCGGCACCCCGGTTCCGTCGTCCTCGACCCCGAGCACGATCCGGCCGTCCTCCTCCTGGACGAGATCGAACGCCACCTGTGAGCCGGCGTGCCGGGCAGCGTTGTCTCCCAGGTTTCGCAGCACCCGGCGCAGACCCTGCGCGTCCGCATCGAACCGCGCGGCCGATACGCCGGTTGTGCCGATCCGCAGCCCGGCCGTCGCCGAGCGAAGCCGTCGCGCCTCGTCCAGGACCAGGTCGTCCAGGTCGACCTGGTGCAGCTGCGGGCGCAGCGCGTCCTCGTCGGCGCGGGCCAGGAGCAGCAGGTCGTCGACCAGGTGCTGGATGCGGAGATCCTCGGCGAGTACGGTCCCGGCCAGCCGCTCCTGGGTCGTGCTCCCGGGGTGGGCGAGCGCGACCTCGGCGTGCTGGCGGATGGAGGCGACCGGGGAGCGCAGCTCGTGCGAGGCGTCCGAGATGAAGCGTCGCTGGGCGGTCTGGGACCGTTCGAGGCGGTCCAGCATGCGGTTCATGGTGGCCGCGAGCCGTGCGATCTCGTCGCGGCCGCTCGGCAGCGGCACCCGGCGGTGCAGTTCGGCCGATGAGATCGCCTCGACCTCCGTCCGGATCGCCGTGACCGGGGCCAGGGCCCGCCCGACGGCCATCCAGGTGGCCCCTGCCGCCAGGACGAGGAGCAGCGGCAGCCCCACCAGGAGCAGCCGGGTGACGATCTGGGTGGACTCGGCGACGGCGATGAGCGCCCGCCCGACCAGGACCGTCTTACGGCTCTCGGGGCCGTCCGGCCCGTCGGCGGCGACCGCCACCACCAGGAACTCGTCCTCGTCCAGCGGTGTGGTGATCCGGGACTCGGAGTCCCCGTCCGGGGCGGCCAGCGCGGGCAGCTCCTCGACGTTCGCGCTGGAAGCGACGACCCTGCCCTCGGCGTCCAGGACCTGGATGAACTGCTCGTCCCGGTCGGCCACCGCCAGTGAGGGCACCCCGCGCCCCGACTCGATGACGGAAGCCACCTGTTCGGCGCGGGTGCCCGCCGCCTGCCGTACGTCATCGGTCAGCTCGGCCCGCAACAGCGCGACCAGGGCCACCGCTCCGGCGAGCAGTCCCACCGCGACGACGAGGACGGCCGCAACGGTCGACCGGAATCTCACTCCACGGCTAAACGCCATCGCTACCCCCCATCGGGAGCCAGCCGGTATCCGCTGCCGCGCACGGTCTCGATCGCGGCGCGCCCGAAAGGCCGGTCGAGCTTGTTGCGCAGATGACGGACGTAGACCTCGACGATGTTCGGGTCACCCTCGAAGTCGTCGTCCCAGACATGCGCGAGGATCTCCCGCTTGGACACGGTCTCGCCGCTCCTGCGCAGCAGAAACTCGAGCAACGCGAGTTCGCGGGCGGTGAGTTCGACCCTTACCCCGCCGCGCGAGACCTCCTTGGCCGCCGGGTCGAGCCGCAGATCGCCGGCGGTGAGCGCGGCGGGCCGTTCGCGGGGGTCGCGGCGCAGCAGCGCCCGCAGCCTGGCCAGCAGCACGGCGTACGAGAACGGCTTGGTCAGATAGTCGTCGGCGCCGGTGTCCAGACCCTCGACCTCGTCCCACTCGCCTTCCTTGGCGGTGAGCATCAGGATCGGTGTCCAGTTTTCCTCGGCGCGCAGGGCCGCGCAGACGCGGTAGCCGTTCAGGCCGGGCAGCATGATGTCGAGGACGATCGCGTCGTACGGGTTCTCGCGTGCCCGCCACAGGCCGTCCGTACCGTCGAGTGCGACGTCGACGGCGAAGCCCTCCGCCTCCAGGCCGTTGCGCAGCCCTTCGGCGAACCGCTCCTCGTCCTCGATGACCAGAACTCGCATGGCCCGATTGTGGCCCTCGGCACCTGAACCGGCGCTGAACGCGGGCTGGTGTCGGGAGTCTGCCGTCCCCGTCAGTAGGTACGCGGCGACATGACCTGGGGCTGGGCCCCTTCAGCCTCGAAGAGGCACCTGGGCATGCCGGGGCCCGGTGTCGCGCGTACCGTCGCCGTCGTCGGCGGATCGGTCGGCAGCTCGATGTGTACGGTGACCGGGCGGTCGCCCTGTGTGGTGGCATACCCGGTCTCCTTGCCGTCGACGAGCACCTCCACCACCACCGTGTGGCCCGTCTGGACGGTCGCGCTGACCGAGTGGCCCGCGTGGTCGATGTGGAAGTGATGGCGTTGTCTCATCGAGGTCGCCTCCCGGTGGCGCCTCGGGCGGCGTCGCCACATCAAGCGTAGGCACGGTGCCGGTGGGACGGGCAGTCGGCGGCTACGTCGTGGCGTTCGCCGGGAGGTCGGGGCGTGACGGGGGAAGGCCGTCCGCCATCCGCAGCGTGAGCGCCATGGTCAGGCCGACGCCGGGGGTGTCCTCGGCGGTCACCGTGCCTCCCATGGCCTCGACGAAACCGCGGGCGACCGCCAGTCCGAGGCCGACGCCGGCGCCGCGCGGGGAGTCTCCGTACCGCTGGAACGCGCCGAAGATCCGCTCCTTTGCCTCGTCGGGGACACCGGGACCGCGGTCCACCACGCGCAGTTCGACCCGGTCGGCGATCGTGCTCGCCGATACGAGCACCGCCTCGCCGCCGGGGCTGTACTTGACCGCGTTCTCGCCGATGTTGGCGACGGCGCGCTCCAGCAGACCGCGGTCGACCGCGACCATCGGCAGCGTCTCCGGGATGTCCAGTTCCACGCTGCCCTCCGGTACGCCGCCGAGCGCCATCGGGACGACCTCGTCGAGGTCGGTCACCCGGACGACCGGTGTGACGGTTCCGGTCTCCAGGCGAGAAACGTCCAGCAGGTTGCCGACCAGCTGGTCCAGGCGGTCCGCACCGCCCTCGATGCCCGCGAGCAGCTCGGCCCGGTCCTCCTCCGACCACTCCACGTCCTCGGAGCGCAGGGAGGAGACGGATGCCTTGATTCCGGCGAGCGGGGTACGCAGGTCATGGCTGACCGCGGCCAGGAGCGACGTGCGGATCTTGTTGCCCTCTGCCACTTTGCGGGCGTCCTCCGCCTCGCCGACCAGCCGCTGCCGGTCGAGCACCACCGCGGCATGCGCGGCGAACGCGCCCAGGACGCGGCGGTCTTCGGCCGGCAGGACCCGGCCGCTCAGCGCGAGCGTCAGACGGTCACCGACCGGCATGTCCGCGTCGGCGTCCTCGGGGCACGATGCCGGCCGGGGCCCGACACCTGCCGTGCAGATCCACGGTTCGGCCTCGTCCCGGCGCTCCAGGAGCGCCACGGAGTCCATCGCGAAGGTCTCCCGTACGCGTTCGAGCAGGGAGTTCAGGCCGGTCTCACCACGCAGCACACTGCCCGCGAGGAAGGACAGGGTCTCCGCCTCGGCCCGCAGCCGGGCGGCCTGGTGGGTACGGCGCGCTGCCAGGTCGACGACGGAGGCGGGTCGTCCTCCACCACCAGCACCCGGGTCATCGGCATGCTGCCTTCCTCATGCAGGTCATCGACACAACGTCCGGCGTGCGGCGGGAGCCGGCGGGCCCTGTACGTTCCAAGGCCCGTCGGCTCCCGCGTGATGCTGGTAATGCCATCAGTTCTTGGTCAGTTCCTTGAGGGCGATGTTGAGCTGGAGGACGTTGACGCGGGGCTCACCGATGAAGCCGAGGGTCCGGTCGTCGGTGTGGTCGGCGACGAGCTTGCCGACCTGCTTGACGTCGAGGTGGTTCTTCTCGGCCACCCGGTGGACCTGGAGCTTCGCGTACTCCGGGGAGATATGCGGGTCCAGGCCGGAACCGGAGGAGGTGACGGCCTCGGCCGGTACGTCTTCGGGCTTCACCTTGTAGCCGGGGGTCGAGTTGTCCTTGACCACGGCCGCCTTGGCGTCCTTGACCCACTGGATCAGGTCCTCGTTGTCGCCGGACCGGTTGGTCGCGCCGGAGAGGATGATCGAGTACTGGCTGTTGACGCTGTTGCTGCCGAGGCCGTTGGACGGGCGGGGCTGGAACCACTTCAGGTCCGGGACCGCCGCCTCCTCCGGGTCGTCCGGGTTCTGCTTCGGCAGGTTGTACGTCTGGCCGATGAGTTCGGAGCCGACGACCCGGCCGTCGGACTTGATCTCGGAGCCGTTGGCCTTGTCGTTGAACAGGGCCTGGGCGACGCCGGTGACGGCGAGCGGGTAGATGACCCCGCAGATCACGGTCAGGACGAGCAGAGCCCGCAGTCCGGCGCCGAGCATCCTGGCAGTGTTTCCAAGGGAGTTGTTCATGGCTGGTCAGCACGCTCCTAATTTCAGCGCAGCCCGGGGATGGAGGAGATGAGCAGGTCGATGATCTTGATACCGATGAACGGGGCGACCAGGCCGCCGAGTCCGTAGATCCCGAGGTTGCGGCGGAGCATCCTGCCGGCGCTGGTGGGCTTGTACTGGACGCCCTTGAGGGCCAGCGGCACCAGCGCGATGATGATCAGCGCGTTGAAGATGACGGCGGACAGGATCGCCGACTCCGGCGAGGACAGGTCCATGATGTTGAGCTTGTCCAGGCCCGGGTAGACGACCGCGAACATCGCGGGGATGATCGCGAAGTACTTCGCGACGTCGTTGGCGATCGAGAACGTCGTCAACGCGCCTCGCGTGATGAGGAGTTGCTTGCCGATCTCGACGATCTCGATGAGCTTGGTGGGGTTGGAGTCCAGGTCCACCATGTTCCCGGCCTCCTTGGCGGCCGAGGTACCGGTGTTCATGGCCACCCCGACGTCCGCCTGAGCCAGTGCCGGCGCGTCGTTCGTACCGTCGCCCGTCATCGCGACGAGCTTGCCACCCGCCTGCTCCCGCTTGATGAGGGCCATCTTGTCCTCGGGCGTCGCTTCGGCGAGGAAGTCGTCGACTCCCGCCTCCTCGGCGATGGCCTTCGCGGTCAGCGGGTTGTCACCCGTGATCATGACCGTCTTGATGCCCATGCGGCGCAGTTCGTCGAACCGCTCCCGCATCCCCTCCTTCACGACGTCCTTGAGGTGGATGACACCCAGCACCCGGGCGCCTTCCGCGTCCTCCAGAGCCACCAGCAGCGGCGTGCCACCAGCCTGGGAAATCCGGTCGGTGAGCGCCTGGGCGTCCTCCGAGACACTGCCGCCACGCTCCTTGACCCAGGCGACAACCGAACCGGTCGCGCCCTTACGCACCTTGCGCCCGTCGACGTCCACACCCGACATACGGGTCTGGGCGGTGAAGGCCACCCACTCGGCCTGCTTCAGCTCGCCCTGGTGGCGTTCGCGCAGTCCGTACTTCTCCTTGGCCAGGACCACGATCGAGCGGCCCTCGGGGGTCTCGTCGGCCAGCGAGGAGAGCTGGGCGGCGTCTGCGAGCTCGGCCTCCGTCGTGCCCTTGACCGGCACGAACTCGGACGCCTGACGGTTGCCGAGGGTGATGGTGCCGGTCTTGTCGAGCAGCAGCGTGGAGACGTCGCCCGCGGCCTCGACGGCACGGCCGGACATCGCCAGGACGTTGCGCTGGACCAGCCGGTCCATGCCCGCGATGCCGATCGCCGAGAGCAGTGCCCCGATCGTCGTCGGGATGAGGCAGACCAGCAGCGCGGTCAGCACGATCATCGACTGCCGGGCGCCGGCGTACGTGGCGAACGGCTGGAGCGTGACGACCGCGAGCAGGAAGACGATGGTGAGAGACGCGAGCAGGATGTTGAGCGCGATCTCGTTGGGCGTCTTCTGCCTGGAGGCGCCCTCGACCAGGTTGATCATCCGGTCGATGAAGGTCTCGCCGGGCTTCGTGGTGATCTTGATGACGATCCGGTCGGACAGCACCTTCGTACCGCCGGTGACGGCACTGCGGTCGCCGCCCGACTCCCGGATGACCGGGGCCGATTCACCCGTGATCGCCGACTCGTCGACCGAGGCGACACCTTCGACGACGTCACCGTCGCCGGGGATGATGTCGCCCGCCTCGCAGACCACGAGGTCGCCGATGCGCAGCTCGGTGCCGGGCACCCGCTCCTCGTTCTTACCGATGGCCCGGCGGGCGACCGTGTCCGTCTTGGCCTTGCGGAGCGTGTCGGCCTGCGCCTTGCCGCGGCCCTCGGCCACGGCCTCGGCCAGGTTGGCGAAGATCGTCGTCAGCCACAGCCAGGCAGTGATCGCCCAGCCGAACCAGTCGCCCGGTTCCTTGAGGGCGAAGACCGTGGTCAGTACGGACCCGATCAGCACCACGAACATCACGGGCGACTTGATCATCACCCGGGGGTCGAGCTTGCGCAGCGCGTCCGGGACCGCCTTGATCAGCATCTTGGGATCGAACAGACCCCCGCCCACCTTGCCGCTCTCGGGCTTGTGACCGGTGGGGGCATCCTGGTGCGGTGCCCGGGTCGCAGAACCGGTCGGAGTACCGGTCGGAGTACCGGTCGGAGTACCGGTCGGAGTACCGGTCGGAGTACTGGTGCTCATGACGCGAGCCCTTCGGCGAGCGGTCCCAGCGCGAGCGCCGGGAAGTAGGTCAGACCGGTGATGATCATGATCGTGCCGACCAGGAGACCCGTGAACAGCGGCTTCTGCGTACGCAGCGTGCCCGCCGTCTCAGGGACCGGAGTCTGCTCGGCCAGCGACCCCGCCAGCGCCAGCACGAACACCATCGGCAGGAACCGGCCCAGCAGCATCGCGATACCGATCGTGCTGTTGAACCACTGCGTGTCCGCGTTCAGACCGGCGAAGGCCGATCCGTTGTTGTTGGCGCCCGAGGTATAGGCGTACAGGATCTCGGAGAAGCCGTGCGCACCGGAGTTGGTCATCGAGTTGGACGGGGTGTCCAGGGCCATCGCCGCGGCGGTGAAGCAGAGCACCAGCGCCGGGGTGACGAGGATGTAGCAGGCGGCGAACTTGATCTGCCGTGTGCCGATCTTCTTGCCCAGGTACTCCGGGGTACGGCCGACCATCAGACCGGCGATGAACACCGCGATGATCGCCATGATCAGCATGCCGTAGAGACCGGACCCGACACCGCCGGGGGCGATCTCGCCGAGCTGCATGCCCAGCATCGTGATGCCGCCGCCGAAGCCGGTGTACGAGGAGTGGAAGGAGTTCACCGCACCGGTGGAGGTGAGGGTGGTGGCCACCGCGAAGATCGACGAGCCGCCGATCCCGAAGCGGGTTTCCTTACCCTCCATCGCACCGCCGGCGATGTCGAAGGCCGGTCCGTTGTGCGCGGACTCGGTCCACAGCATCAGGAGACTGAAGCCGATCCAGATCGTCGCCATCGTGGCGAGAATCGCGTAACCCTGCTTGACGCTGCCGACCATCTTGCCGAAGGTGCGGGTCAGCGCGAACGGGATGACCAGGATCAGGAAGATCTCGAAGAGGTTCGAGAACGCGTTGGGGTTCTCGAAGGGGTGGGCCGAGTTGGCGTTGAAGTATCCGCCGCCGTTCGTGCCCAGCTCCTTGATGGCTTCCTGCGAGGCGACCGCGCCGCCGTTCCACTCCTGTGTGCCGCCCATGAACTGGCCGACCTCGTGGATCCCGGAGAAGTTCTGGATCGCGCCGCACGCGACCAGAACGATCGCGCCGATCACGGAGATCGGGAGCAGGATCCGAACGGTGCCGCGCACCAGGTCGGACCAGAAGTTGCCCAGCTCACCGGTGCGGGCGCGGGCGAAGCCCCGTACGAGAGCCACCGCGACCGCCATGCCCACCGCGGCGGACGCAAAGTTCTGTACCGCCAGGCCGCCGGTCTGTACGACGTGGCCCATGGCCTGCTCGCCGTAGTACGACTGCCAGTTGGTGTTCGCGACGAACGACGCGGCGGTGTTGAACGCCTGGTCCGGGTCGATCGAGGAGAACCCGAGCGAGCCGGGCAGGTAGCCCTGCACACGCTGCATGAGGTAGAGGAAGAGGACGCTCACCGCGGAGAAGGCGAGGACACCGCGCAGATAGGCGGGCCAGCGCATCTCGGTGGTGGGGTTGGCTCCGATGGCCTTGTATATCCACTTCTCGACACGGAGGTGCTTGTCGGAGGAGTAGGTACGGGCCATGTAGTCGCCGAGCGGGCGGTAGGCCAGCCCCAGCGCGATGATCAGGGCAAGGAGCTGGAGCAGTCCAGCAAGGACAGGACTCATATCCGTACTCAGAACCTCTCCGGCTTGACGAGGGCGAGCACGAGGTAGCCCAGCAGGGCGGCTGCCACGACGAGGCCGACTATGTTCTCGGCAGTCACAGCTTCGCCACCCCCCTGGCAATGAAAGCCACCAGCGCGAAGACCGCGATCGTGGTGACGACGAAGGCCACGTCGGCCATCGTGAGCTCCTGAGTGAAGAACGGATTTTCGGGCATTCCGAGGAAACCGCCTTTTCAGAGGGCCGCGACTCCCGTTAACGGGTCCCATACGACTCTCGGCGTGCTCTTGACGCATCCCCTACGGCTCTTTGCGCCGGGGCGCGGAACCCGGTCACTCGCCGGCCCCCTGCGCCCCGGGGGCGACTGCCCCCCGCCCGCATCAGGAAATCGAGTACCGCCGCGTCGACGGATTGCGCACCAGGTCTCGTGGAGTTCAGCGCGCAGACCCGGATGAGCGGCATCGACCTGCGCTGGGAGAACGGCGCCGCCTGCCACATCCGCAAGGGGGCGGCGGCGCAGGTCATCGGCTGGGTGGAGATGTACGGCGGTAAGGTGCCCGGCGAGGCTCGCGCGTGGAGCGACGCGGTCTCTGACGCGGGCGGTACCCCGCTGCTGGTCGCGGTGCACGACTGGGACGGGCCGCGGGTCCTCGGGATCATCCACCTCAAGGACGTGGTGAAGGAGGGCATCCGGGAGCGGTTCGCGGAACTGCGCCGCATGGGTATCCGTACAGTGATGATCACCGGCGACAACCCGCTGACCGCCAAGGCCATCGCCCAGGAGGCCGGTGTCGACGACTACCTCGCCGAAGCGACGCCCGAGGACAAGCTCGCCCTCATCAAGCGGGAGCAGGCGGGTGGCAAGCTCGTCGCGATGACCGGGGACGGTACGAACGACGCCCCGCACTGGCGCAGGCGGATGTCGGGGTGGCCATGAACACCGGTACCTCGGCCGCCAAGGAGGCCGGGAACATGGTGGACCTGGACTCCAACCCCACCAAGCTCATCGAGATCGTCGAGATCGTCGAGATCGGCAAGCAACTCCGCTACACCCCCGCATCCGCCCACGACCTGCTGCGCCGCAATCTCATCGTGTACGGACTCGGCGGCCTGGTCCTGCCGTTCCTCGGCATCAAACTCATCGATCTGGTCATCTCCGCAACCCCCGGCCTCGGTTGACCAACGTCCCCGTCAGGGGTACGGCAGCGAGCGGCAGTTGAGCTTGTGCGAGGAGCTCACCGAGTGCGCGTTCCTTGCGCCTGACGGTGATCTCTTCACGCGTTGTTGACACGGCCCGTCCGTGACCGGCAGTCCCGGCGGCGTCGACCGCGGGTCAGCCCTCGCGCCGGAAGTCGTCCAGGGCCTCGCCCACCGCGCGTCGGCCGACGGCGGCCAGTACCGGGTTCGTGACGCGGTAATAGTGGTACGCCGTGAGGCCGAAGGTCAGCGCCCAGCTCCTCCCCCGTGCCCACGTCGCGTCGTCCACCTCGACGGCCTCGCGGAACAGCTCGCGGGAGCCGGCGGACAGCAGGGTCCAGGCGGCCATCGTGTCGCAGGCGGGGTCGCCGGTGCCGAGCCCGCCGAAGTCGATGACGGCCGTGAGACGTCCGTCCCGGGCCAGCATGTTGCCCGGCAGCAGATCGCCGTGGAGCCAGACGGGCTCGCCCTCCCACTGCGGGAGCCGGAGAGCCGATTCCCAGGCCGCCGCCGCCAGGTCCGCGTCCACCGTGCCGTCCGCGCCCAGGTCGCGGATCGCGTCGCGGACCTCCGTATCGCGGGTGCTCACCGGCCCGCCGCGAAAGCCCGCCGGTCCGCCGGTCGCGTCGACCGTACGCAGGGCGGCTACGAAGCGGCCCAGTTCGACGGCCGCGTGCGACTGATCGGTGAGGGGTGAGTCGTAGACGTTCTCGCCCTCCAGCCAGCGGTACACCGACCACGGCAGCTCGTACCCCTCGCCCGGCTCGCCCAGCCCGAGCGGGACCGGCACGGCCAGCGGGAGGTGCGGGGCGAGGCGGGGCAGCCAGCGCTGCTCCTTGGTGACCTGCCCCGCCGCGCGGGGGATGCGCGGCAGCCGTACGGCCATGTCCTCGCCCAGCCGGTACATGGCGTTGTCCGTGCCCGCGGAGCGGACCGCGGTGACGGGGTGGTGCGCCCACTGCGGGAACTGCGCCGCGATCAGCCGACCGACCAGCGAGGCGTCGATGTCGACTTCGTCGGCGTGCATCTTCGTGCCCGTCATGCGGGGCCTTCCTTCGCGTTGTCCGTCCGGCGGGGAACGGTACGGCCGCCGCAGTCGACGTTCAAACGATTTACACCCCGCGTCACCCCAACTGCCTTCATTTCAGGGGCCTTTCGAGGTTTATCTACGCGCGGAGCTACGGCTACCGAACAATCATTCGGGCATATCAGACGACTTCTTGCGCGGGCATTACCGGCGAGTACCGGGAGCTGCTAGAAACTGGGGCGCCCCACCAAATCCCCACTCACCCCCCATACTTCGAAGGGCTGGCAGCCATGTCAGTACGAAGAATTCGGGCATCCGTCACCACACTCGCGCTCGCCGCAGTCGCCGCCCTGGGCGCCGCCGCTCCGTCCTCCGCGGCCGCCGGTGGCTACGTCGCTCTCGGCGACTCCTACTCCTCCGGTGTCGGCGCCGGGAACTACCTCTCCGACAGCGGTGACTGCCGACGCAGCACCAACGCGTATCCCTACCTCTGGGCCGCGGCGAACTCCCCGTCGTCGTTCGCCTTCGTCGCCTGCTCGGGGGCGACGACGGGTTCGGTCTCCAGCGGCCAGTTGGGCGCGCTGAGTTCGTCGACGACCCTCGTCAGCGTGACCGCGGGCGGTAACGACGTCGGGTTCGCGAGCGTCATGCAGGACTGCGTCCTGTCGAGCGAGGCCACCTGTGTGAACAGCGTGAACGCGGCGATCTCGCAGATGGAGAACGTGCTGCCGGCGCGCCTCGACTCGCTCTACAGCGGCATCCGTTCACGGGCTCCGCAGGCCCGTGTGGTGGTGCTGGGGTACCCGCGCTTCTACAAGCTCTCCGGCAGCTGCATCGCCGGGCTCACCGAGACCGAGCGCGGGGCGATCAACAGGGCGTCGGACATCCTGAACGACGTCACCGCGAAGCGGGCCGCCGATGCCGGATTCACCTTCTCCAGCGTGGTGGACGAGTTCACCGGGCACGAGCTGTGCTCCGGTGACGCCTGGATCCACAGCGTGTCGATCCCGGTCTACAACTCGTACCACCCCAAGGCCACGGGGCAGGCGGGCGGCTATCTGCCGGCCTTCCGCTCGGCCGCGTAACGGATACGGCGGTCCACCGGAGGCTGCTCCGGTGGACCGCCGTATGCTCATGAACCCTCGTTCACGGCCTCAGAGTTGGCGTGACGCCTTGATCGAGTACATCAGCGGGATACGCGGGCGGTCCGCCGGGAAGCGGTAGTAGCCGTCGCTCTGCCGCTCCAGCGCGGCGAAGCGCGCGACGAGCGAGGCGTCGTGCTCGTGCAGCAGCTCGATCCGCAGTCCGGCCGAGGCCAGCGCCGAGACGACCTCGCCCACCGGATGCTGCCATTCGACGCTGCGGTTGTGGATCGTCGGCGCCTCCAAGTCGGTGTACGTACCCGGAGTTTCGTCCACCCAGGCTTCGCGGCTGAAGTAGTCGTAGGTGATCCGGGAGCCCGTCGCGTCGTCCAGCGCGTCGGCCAGCGGATGGAACTCCGCGAGGTAGAGGAAGCCGCCGGGCGCGACGAGCGAGGCGGCGGTCTCCGCCCAGCGCTGGATGTCGGGCAGCCAGTTCAGCGCGCCGACGCCGGTGTAGACGATGTCGTACGAGGAGTCGGGGACGGCCTCCGCCGCGTCGTACACATCGGCGGCGACGAAGGCCGCGCGCTCCGGAGTGAGGCCGAGGGAGCGGGCGAGACCGCGGGCGGTCTCCACGGCGGGCTCGGAGAAGTCGAGGCCGACCACATGGGCGGCGCCGTGCCGGGCCCAGGAGAGGGTGTCGAGTCCGATGTGGCACTGGAGGTGCAGCAGCGACTTCCCGGTGACGTCGCCGACCTCCGCGATCTCGAAGTCGCGCAGAGCGTCCTTTCCCGCGCGGAACGCGTCGAGGTCGTAGTAGTCGCTCGCCGCGTGTATCGGTACGCGTTCGTCCCACCGCGCGCGGTTGGCGTCGTGCCAGTCGTCCGGAGTCGGTGCATGCATGCCCGAAAGTTACCCACAGGCCGGGGACGGCGCGAACAGTTATCCACAGGCCACTCGGTCGTGGCGCCCGATCGGGTTGGATGGTGGCATGAGCGACACACAGAACGTCTCGTCCGCGCCGGAGTGGGAGCAGCGTTTCCGCGCGCCCCGCGTGTCCCTGCCCGACTGGGCCGAGGACGCCCCTGACCGCTCACTGTTCGTCTCCAACGCCACCGGGACGTATGAGCTCTACGCATGGGACCGGTCCAGTGGGCAGCAGCGCCAGGTGACCGACCGGCCCAACGGGACGACCGACGGACTGCTGACGCCCGACGGCTCGGCGATCTGGTGGTTCAGCGATACCGACGGCGACGAGTTCGGTGTGTGGATGCGGCAGCCCTTCGGCGGCACCCAGGGGGACGACGAGCCCGCCGCCCCCGGCCTCGAAGCCTCCTACCCGGCCGGTCTCGCCATCGGCCGTGACGGTACGGCGGTGATCGGCCGGTCCACCGACGAGGAGGGCACGACCGTCCATGTCGTACGCCCCTCGGGTGCTCCCGTGGCTATCTACCGGCACCGGGAGTCCGCCGGGGTCGGGGACCTCTCCTACGACGGCACGCTGATCGCCCTGGAGCACACGGAGCACGGGGACGCGATGCACTCCGCGCTCCGGGTGGTGCGGCCGGACGGGTCGACGGTCGCCGAGCTGGACGACACCGAGGGCGGCACGAAGGAGCTCGGCCTCGCCGTGCTGGGCTTCGCCCCCGTGGCCGGGGACCCCCGGCTCCTCGTCGGGCACCAGCGCCGTGGCCGCTGGGAGCCGATGATCTGGGACCCGGTCGCGGGGACCGAGACGAACCTCCCGATCGACCTCCCGGGTGACGCGGGCGCCGAGTGGTATCCGGATGGCTCCGCGCTGCTCGTCGAGCACAGCTTCGAGGCCCGCAGCGAGCTGTGGCGGTACGAGCCCGGCGCGAAGGAGCCGGTCAGGGTGGAGACCCCGGCCGGCACGGTGTCGGGCGCGACGGCCCGCCCGGACGGCACCGTGGAGTACCTCTGGTCCTCGGCCGCGCTGCCGCCCGTCGTCCGGTCGACGACCGGCGCGGTGGTCCTCGACCCGCCGGGTGTGAAGGCACCGGCATCGGTGCCCGTCGAGGACGCGTGGGTGGAAGGCCCCGGCGGCCGTATCCACGCCCTCGTCCAGCGGCCCGCCACCGGGGACGGACCGTTCCCCACCGTCTTCGAGATCCACGGCGGCCCGACCTGGCACGACAGCGATGCCTTCGCGTCCGGCCCGGCCGCCTGGGTGGACCACGGTTTCGCGGTCGTACGGGTCAACTACCGCGGGTCCACCGGTTACGGCCGTGCCTGGACGGACGCGCTCAAGCACCGGGTCGGGCTGATCGAGCTGGAGGACATCGCGGCCGTCCGCGACTGGGCGGTGAAGTCCGGACTCGCCGACCCTGACCGACTGGTGCTGGCGGGTGGCTCCTGGGGCGGCTATCTGACGCTGCTCGGCCTCGGTACGCAGCCGGACGCCTGGGCCCTGGGCCTGGCCGCCGTTCCGGTCGCCGACTACGTCACGGCCTACCACGACGAGATGGAGGCCCTGAAGGCGATGGACCGCACGCTGCTGGGCGGCACGCCGGAGGAGGTGCCCGAGCGCTTCGAGGCCTCTTCCCCGCTCACCTACGTCGACGCGGTGCGCGCCCCCGTCTACATCTCGGCGGGCGTCAACGATCCGCGCTGTCCCATCCGCCAGGTGGAGAATTACGTGGACCGTCTGAAGGCCCGCGACGCGGTGCACGAGGTCTACCGGTACGACGCGGGCCACGGCTCCCTCGTCGTGGAGGAACGGATCAAGCAGGTGCGCCTGGAACTCGACTTCGCGCTCCGGCACCTCGGACGAGGATGAAATCAAGCCCGTCGAGGGGGCCCCTCCCATGCCTTTGAGGCTATGGGGGAGTTCGAGGACAAGAGCGGTAGCCGGGCCACACCGGTGACGGAGGCCCCCGCTCCGGACCCGCGGAGCGGGGACCGTACCGTGGAGGGGTGTACCGGATCCTGCTGACCCCGCGATGGTGGGGGATCAACCTCTTCGTCGTGCTGGCCATCCCGTTCTGCGTGTTCATGGGCACCTGGCAGCTCGGCCGCTTCGAGGACCGCGTGCAGTCGCACGAGGAGGCCGAGAAGCGGCCCGATCCGAGTACACGGGCCGCCAAGCCCCTGGACTCCCTGCTGCCGGTCGACAAGGTGACGTCCGGCAGCCCCGCGACCGCCACCGGGACGTACGCCGAGCAGTTCCTCGTCCCCGGCCGCGAGCTGGACGACCGTAACGGCTTCTACGTCCTCAACCTGCTCCGTACCGACAGCGGCAAGGCCCTGCCTGTCGTACGCGGTTGGCTGCCCGGCACCGCGGGACGCACCGAGGTGCCCACCGCACCGGCCGGCACGGTCACGGTGACCGGCGATCTCCAGGCGTCCGAGAACGCGGGCACCGACGGCGTCCACTCCGAGGGCGGGCTGCCCGAGGGCCAACTCGGCATGATCAGCGCCGCGTCGCTGGTGAACCTCGTGCCGTACGACGTGTACGACGCCTGGGTCACGCTCCAGAAGCCCGAGGCGGGCGCTGCGGGCGCTGCGGGCTCGACCGAAGCTACGAGTGGCGCGATGAAGCCCGTGCCCGCCGAGGCGCCGCAGGGCAGTGGGCTCGACCTGAAGGCGTTCCAGAACCTCGGCTACACCGGCGAGTGGTTCGTCTTCGGCGGCTTCGTGCTCTTCATGTGGTTCCGGCTGGTGCGGCGCGAGGCCGAGGCGGCGCGCGACGTCGAGCTGGGACTCGCGGCCGACGCCGACTGAGCCACACCGGCTCCGAGCGAGGATGTGAGAAAGGGACGGCCCGCATGCGGGCCGTCCCTTTCTCACATCACTGCCACTGCCACTGTCACTGTCACTGAGGGACCGTGAGCGCACCCGTGCGATAGATCGTGCCCGCGCAGGCATTGGAGATCGTGGTCTGCGCCGTCGGAGAACCCGGCTCCGGGGTATGCGTCACCGCGATGCTGCCGTCCGCGGTCCCGCCGTCCTCGCTGCCGAACTGCGCTTCCGTGTCCGTCGGGGTCGCACCTTCGCCCGTGGAGCCGCCGACACCGTCTGTCGGGGTGGGGCTGGGCGAGGCGCCGGTCGTCGGGCAGGTGTCCGACGGCACCCAGGCGAACCGCACCTCGTACTCCATGGCCGGCTTAAGCATCACCGTGCCGGGCTCCAGGGAGGGATCGGGCAGCCCGTCCGCCGGGTCACCCGCGATGTGCTGGACGACCTGGACCTTGAGCGGGTCGGCCGCGCCCATCGCCTGCACGCCCACCGAGCCGTCGCCGCCCACCGAGCATCCCTCCCCGGACACGTTGGAGATCCGGAACGTGCCGTACACCTTCCCGTCCGCGTCCACGTCGCCCGACTCGGCCGAGACGACACGCAGCTGGCCCGAGCCGCAGCTGGGCATGGCGGCCGTCTCGGAGCGCGGTGTGTCGGCGACGCCGCCGATGCCCTTGGGGTCGGGGACGTCGCCGCCGTCCGCCGAGGGGGATGCGGAGATGTCGGCTTCGCCCTTGCCGCCGTCGGTCACCTCGTCGGCGGGCCCGGGTTCCTTGTCGTCGCCGGGCTCCTCGCCCGGCTCCTCGCCGCTGCCGCCCTGGGCCTGCTCGCCGTGACCGGCGATGGCGGAGTTGACGCCGGTGTCGCCGTCCGAACTGGCGACGTGCACGAACGCGGGGACGGCGGTGCCGATCAGCAGGGCTGCCGCGGCGACCCCGACGACCGCCTGCCGGCGCCGCGCGCGCCGGGCGGGCACGGCGCGGTGGAGGTGGTCGAGGGTGCCGTCGGAGGGTTCGAGGTCCTGGACGACCCCCTGGAGCATGCGGCGCAGGGCGAGCTCGTCGAGGGCAGCTCCCGAGTCGCCGGAGCCGGAGCCGGTGCCGGTGCCGGTGCTCGGGCGGGCACCGAAGAGGCTGGTCAGCACGCTCGTATCGGCCGAGGCGCAGTCGCCGTCGGCCACCGTGCCCCGGGCCTGCACACCGTGCGGATCCGGTTCCGGTTCCAACTCCGGTTCCAGCTCCCGCTCCGGCTCGGGTTCCGGAGCCCGACCCTGGGCCTGGCCCCGGTCCCCGGCGCCATCCGCAGGCGTATCCGAGTGGGCGTCCGGTGTGTTCTCCGACCCGTGGTTCACAATTCCGTTTCCAGTCCGGTCGCTCTCACGCCTGTGCTCGGGGCCACTCATGCCTGCGCCTCCATCACGACGCGCAGCGCCGCGATGCCTCGGGAACCGTATGCCTTGACCGAACCCAGCGATATTCCCAGGGTCTCCGCGACCTGGGCCTCCGTCATGTCAGCGAAGTAGCGCAGCACCAGCACCTCTCGCTGGCGTCGCTGCAGCCCCTTCATCGCCTTGATCAGCGCGTCCCTCTCCAGCTGGTCGTACGCCCCCTCCTCCGCGCTCGCCATGTCCGGCATGGGCTTGGAGAGCAGCTTCAGCCCGAGGATGCGGCGACGCAGTGCGGAGCGGGAGAGGTTGACGACGGTCTGGCGGAGGTACGCGAGCGTCTTCTCCGGGTCACGTACCCGGTTGCGCGCCGAGTGCACGCGGATGAACGCCTCCTGCACCACGTCCTCACACGACGCAGTGTCGTCCAGCAGCAGGGCCGCGAGGCCGAGCAGCGAACGGTAGTGGGCGCGATAGGTCTCCGTGAGGTGGTCGACCGTGGTCCCCGCAGCCACCGTCTCTTCAGCGCCCCCGCGCTGCGAAGGCAGCCGGGTGGAACGCGCAGCGGGCATGGGCGCAATCACCGGCATACCGCCGGCTGCGCGGGGCCGCCGGAGCGGACGCAATGCAGCGCCTCGCAACGGGCCCACCACTGTGATGTCGAGAACCTCTGCCACGCCAGTTGGACACGCTGCCCCCCGTCAGGGTTGTACGCGTGCGCCACCGCGTTTGGCGCTGTGCGACATGCCCTCATACGTACCTGCTCTTCCCCGAATGCCCCGTATATGCGCCCCGCCACACAAGAGTGACGGCATAGACGCAGCCGCCCGACCCGCGGTTGCACAAAGTCAGGAGATCATCGTCGGATACGGCAATGTCCCAGCTCAAGGGGTTCAGACCTGCTAGTTCCTCATAGGAAACACACAGATCCTACAAAACCGGCTCGATCAGGTCCGGGGAAATTCGGCGGCCACCGATTCGGCGATCTGCGCAACATTCAGCGCTGCCCCTTTTCGGAGGTTATCGCCGCAGATGAACATATCGAGCGCTCTCGGATCGTCCATCGACTGCCGCACACGACCGACCCAGGTCGGATCGGTGCCCACTACATCGGACGGGGTGGGGAAGTCACCGGCCGCCGGACTGTCGAAGAGCACCACCCCGGGGGCGGTCGCCAGGATCTCGTGGGCCCGGTCGACGGCGACCTCGTTCTCGAAGCGCGCGTGGACGGACATCGAGTGCGTCGCGACGACGGGCACGTAGACGCAGGTCGCGGTGACCCGCAGGCTCGGCAGGTCCAGGACCTTCCGGCACTCATCACGGATCGCCATCTCCTCGGACGACCAGCCGCTCCCGGCATCGGTCCCCGCCCACGGCACCACGTTCAGCGCCACGGGAGCTGCGAAGGGGCTCGCATCACCGTCGCCCAGAGCACGTCGTACGTCTCCGGGGCGCGTACCCAGCTCCGTACCGGCCACCAGGGACAGCTCTTCGCGGAGTGCGGCGACACCTTCGCGGCCCGCGCCGCTCACGGCCTGGTAGGAGGAGACGATCAGTTCCTGAAGGCCGAATTCGGCGTGCAGGGCACCGACCGCGACGATCAGCGACAGCGTCGTGCAGTGCGGGGACGCGACAATGCCGCGCGGCCGGAGCCGGGCGGCATGGGGGTTGATCTCGGGGACGACCAGCGGCACGTCGTCGTCCATACGGAAGGCCGCCGAGTCGTCGATGACCACCGCGCCCTTGGACGCGGCGACCGGCCCCCACCGGGCGGACACGTCGTCCGGCACCAGGAAGAGGGCCACGTCGACGCCGTCGAACACGTCCTCGTCGAGAGCGAGGACCTCTGTCTCCGCACCGCGGACGACCAGCTTTCGGCCGACCGACCGCGGCGAGGAAATCAGCTTCACGTCGCCCCAGACATCCGCGTGCTGCGAAAGGATCTGGAGCATGACGCCGCCGATCACCCCGGTCGCACCGACGACCGCGAGCGAAGGGCGACTGTGTGTCATCGTCCGGTGCCCCCGTAGACAACGGCCTCGTCGGAGTCGCTGTCGAGTCCGAAGGCGGTGTGCACGGCGCGCACGGCCTCGATGACATCCTCGGCGCGGGTGACCACCGAGATGCGGATCTCGGATGTCGAGATCAGCTCAATGTTCACGCCCGCGTCGGACAGGGCCTCGAAGAAGCTCGCCGTGACGCCCGGGTTGGTCTTCATACCCGCGCCGACCAGGGAGATCTTGGCGATCTGGTCGTCGTAACGCAGCGAGTCGAAGCCGATCGCGCCCTTCTGCCGCTCCAGGGCGTCGATGGCCTTGCGGCCCTCGGACTTCGGGAGCGTGAAGGAGATGTCCGTCAGGCCCGTCGACGCGGCGGAGACGTTCTGAACCACCATGTCGATGTTGACTTCCGCGTTCGCGATGGTGCGGAAGATCGCGGCGGCCTCGCCCGGCTTGTCGGGGACGCCGACGACCGTGACCTTGGCCTCCGAGATGTCGTGGGCGACTCCGGAGATGATCGCGTGCTCCACCTGCTGGTCCCCTTGCGGCTCGTTGCTGACCCAGGTGCCGCGCAGTCCCGAGAAGGACGAGCGGACGTGGATCGGAATGTTGTAACGGCGTGCGTACTCGACGCAGCGGTGCAGCAGCACCTTGGAGCCGGACGCGGCCAGCTCCAGCATGTCCTCGGAGGAGATCCAGTCGATCTTCCGGGCCTTCTTCACGACCCGCGGGTCGGCGGTGAAGACACCGTCCACATCGGTGTAGATCTCACAGACCTCGGCATCCAGCGCGGCCGCGAGCGCGACAGCGGTGGTGTCGGACCCGCCGCGACCAAGGGTGGTGATGTCCTTCTTGTCCTGGGACACACCCTGGAAGCCGGCGACGATCGCGATATTGCCCTCGTCGAGCGCGGTACGAATCCGGCCCGGCGTGACATCGATGATCCGCGCCTTGTTGTGAACCGAGTCGGTGATGACGCCGGCCTGGCTGCCCGTGAACGACTGGGCCTCGTGACCCAGGTTTTTGATCGCCATGGCCAGCAGCGCCATGGAGATCCGCTCTCCCGCGGTCAGCAGCATGTCGAACTCACGCCCGGCAGGGATCGGGGAAACCTGCTCGGCGAGATCGATCAACTCGTCCGTCGTGTCGCCCATCGCTGACACCACGACAACCACCTGGTTGCCGTTCTTCTTGGCATCGACGACTCGCTTGGCGACACGCTTGATGCCCTCGGCATCGGCTACGGAGGAGCCTCCGTACTTCTGCACGACAAGGCCCACGTGCGCTCCTCGCTCAATTCAATAGTGCGGTCGGCTCAGTTTAACGAGCAGTCCGGAATCGCCCCGTCCTTACCAGATGGTGAGATGTCCCGCCCACCAGGTGGTCCGGCGTGTCGCCCCGAACTGCTCGTACGAGGTTGCTGCCCGCCGAACACCGAACCACGCCCGTTTGTGGCCCAGCCCACACCGATGGGGGTCACTCACCCGCACTGAGCGGGTCACCTCCACGATAGGTCGATGTGTACGGGGTCACAGGTGCTGCGGCGCACTCGCGCGCCCATCAGCGGCGCCTGGGCGGCGGAAGCGTCCCGCGACCGGACGCGGCACGCAGCTCGACCACCCGGGCGGCGACGTCCATCTGCTGCCGGGGCCGGGCCAGGAACGTGTCCGGTACGTCGCCCGTCGCACCGGCCGCCTCGTCGCGATCAATGTCGGCGCGGCAGTCCACGCAGACCCCGTCGACCAGCGTGGTCGTGCTCTCGTCCTCGTCGCAGAACGCGCACATCATCTCGGCGCCCACGATTTCTTCCTGGTGGGCGCTCTTCTCGGGCTGCGGAGCCTTCGGGGAGCCGGTCGATGTAAGCGGCGGTGCCGCTTCCCCGGCGGGAAGATGGGCGAAGTCGGCTGCACCACGCGGGGCTTCGTCGGGCGCGTGACGCTTGCCATAACCAACTATGGCCATGGGGTGGGACGGTGCACGCAGGGCAGCACTAATGTTGGCCGTGGCCATGGGGGATCGACTCTCTTTCGATCTCACTCGGCAAGACCCCGGTTTGGTGTTGGCGCACCGCCGGGGTCGTCCGTTTTTCGGATTGTGGGTTGCTCAACGCGAACCTAGAGCGTGCACACGCTGTGGCGCAAGCTGATCACCGAAAGTCACTCCCCGCGCCATCTGCGCACGTCCGCACAGGACTTGGGAGAGTGGGTGGGATTCAACCTCACCACCCATTCCCATAAGAAAGGGCTCGGAGCCCGAGGCTTGAGCTCCGGGCCGGCCTGCGGCAACTGCCCCTGGGTAGGCTCATGTTCATGCCATTTACGTGGAACGAAACCGTTCGAAGGCTCCTGGACGATCCCCTCCCCGCCGTCCTCGCCACAGTGAACGCCGACGGAAGTCCGCAGACGTCGGTGGTCTGGATCGCCCGGGATCACGACGACATCCTCATCTCCACCGCCGAGGGCCGCCGCAAGGACCGGAACGTACGCCGCGATCCGCGCGTCAGCCTGACCGTCTACGACCCCAAGGACCCGCTCCAGTACGTCGAGATCCGCGGCACCGCCACGGTGACCGCAGACCCCGGCCGCGCGCTGGCCGTCCGCCTGGCGGAGGCGTACGAGGGCCCGGGCGCGGGCGAGGAATACCTGGCGCTCCCGCCGGAGGTGATCCGCATCGTGATCCGGATCGCGCCTCAGCATGTGGTGGGCACCGCCACGGAGTAGCCAGGGCGAGGCCGGCGACAGCAGCGCGGGGATTCCGCGCCGTTGTCGGGCTACTTCACCGGGCGCAGGCCCAGTGGGCCCGCGATTTCCTGGACCATCACGCGGCCGGCTTCCTCGGCCAGGTCCGCGTCGCCCGGGTCCTGGTCCGTGTCCAGGCCGTCCAGTTCCTCGAGGGGCTGGTTCAGGCGGATGTGGGCGACCAGGGACTGGAGGGCGCGCAGGGTCGCGGAGGCGGTGGAGCCCCAGTTGGAGAAGTACGAGAACTGCCACCACCACAGCGCCTCGGCCGTGCGGTCCGCCTCGTAGTGGGCCAGGCCGTGGCCGAGGTCCGTGACCAGGTCGGCCAGGTCGTCGGAGATGCGGTGCGGGACCGGCGCCTTGCGGGGCTCGTAGGGGTCGAAGACCTCGGAGAAGACGTCGATCGGTTCGAGGAGGGCCGCGAAACGTTCCCGCAGGCCGTCCGCGTCCGGTTCGGGGCCGAGGTCCGGCTCGTAGCGCTCGTCGGGCAGGACGTCCTCGTACGCGCCGAGCCTGCCTCCGGCGAGCAGTAGCTGCGAGACCTGGAGAAGCAGTACGGGGACGGCCTCTTCGGGCTCCTCGACCTTGGACACCTCGGTGACCGCGACGATGAACGTCTTGATCTGGTCCGCGATCTGGACGGCGAAGTCGTCCGGGTCCTGCGTGACGGAGTTCAGCGTGGCGTCAGACATCGAGGGGACCTCCCGTAGGCGCGGTCTCGAACGGTGAGTGGGGCCGGAGAAGCACAGCGCAGGCGTCAGACATCCAGGAGTCGCCTGCCTTCGAACGCACGGCCCAGAGTGACCTCGTCGGCGTATTCGAGGTCACCGCCCACGGGCAGGCCGCTGGCCAGCCTGGTCACCCTGAGACCCATCGGCTTGACCATCCGCGCCAGGTACGTCGCGGTGGCCTCGCCCTCCAGGTTGGGGTCCGTCGCCAGGATCAGTTCCGTGATGGAGCCGTCCGCGAGCCGGGCCAGCAGCTCGCGGATGCGCAGATCGTCCGGACCGACGCCTTCGATCGGGCTGATCGCGCCGCCGAGTACGTGGTAACGGCCCCGGAACTCGCGGGTCCGCTCGACCGCGACGACGTCCTTCGGCTCCTCGACCACACAGATGACCGTGAGGTCGCGGCGGGTGTCCCGGCAGATGTTGCACTGCTCCTGCTGGGCGACGTTGCCGCACACCGAGCAGAACCGGACCTTGTCCTTGACCTCCAGGAGGGCATGGGCGAGACGCCGTACGTCGGTCGGCTCGGCCTGCAGGATGTGAAAGGCGATCCGCTGCGCGCTCTTGGGACCGACGCCGGGCAGCCTGCCCAATTCGTCGATGAGGTCCTGAACAACGCCTTCGTACACGGAAAGCCTCTCTGCTGCTGTACTGCTCTGCTCGTACCGTAGTTGGTACGCCTGGGTATCAGTAGGTCTGCGTATGAGTAGGTGTGGGTCCGGGTCAGAACGGGAGACCGGGGATGCCGCCGCCCAGGCCCTGCGCGAGCGGGCCCAGCTTCTGCTGCTGGAGCGCCTGCGCGTTCTCGTTCGCCGCCTGGACCGCTGCGACGACGAGGTCGGCGAGCGTCTCGGTGTCCTCCGGGTCCACGGCCTTGGGGTCGATCACCAGGGCGCGGAGCTCGCCGGAGCCGGTCACCGTGGCCTTCACGAGGCCGCCGCCCGCCTGTCCGTCGACCTCGGTCCTGGCCAGTTCCTCCTGGGCCTCGGCAAGGTCCTGCTGCATCTTCTGGGCCTGCTGGAGCAGCTGCTGCATGTTCGGCTGACCACCACCGGGAATCACGGTCACTCCTGGCATTTCGACGACAAATGTTTCTGTATGCCGAGCCTACGTGTTCACCGGTCGGCGCGCCCCACTCACGGGGACCAACTCTTTCGGGTGAGATTTGGAACGCGGTGGTCACCCTCCTATACCTGATCACAGGCGGTGTACACGCAGAGATCCCGCAATTTCGACTCCACGGCCCACCATTCGGCGGTAGGAAGGTATGCGTATCAGTACACCCACGCGCATCAGTGGTAACGCAGAGTTACCCGGTGTCAGCCAGAGAACCCACGTCGTTCCTACGCAGAGTGCAGAGGAGTGCCCCGGTGAGTCAGCCGGAGATGCAGCCCGAAGGGCCGCCCCGCAAGGAGTCCGGCGAGGGAACCGGTGCAGAAACCGGAACTGAGCGCTCCGGTCCGGCCCGGGGGGTGCGGGCTCCCCGGGATCTCACGGGCCGCGCCTTCCCGCTCGGGGACTGGGGCGAGCCGGCCGAACGTCTCGACGAGCTCTACCGCTGGGTCGAGGACGGTGCCCTGCGCACTGCGGACTGGTATCTCCAGGACCGCCTCCGGAAGCGGCGGGCGGCGCGGGCGCTGCGGCTGGGTACGGCGGCCGGGGTGGTCGCGGGGGCTGCGCTGCCGCTGCTCGATCTGACGGGGGCGCTGCACGGGGCGGCGGGATGGGGCTACCTGTCGCTGCTGCTGGGTGCGGCGTGCATGGCGTGCGACCGGTATTTCGGGCTGACGTCCGGGTGGATAAGGAACCTCGCGACGGCGCAGGCGGTGCAGCGGCGGCTTCAGGTGTTCCAGTTCGACTGGGCTTCGGAGTGCGTACGGGAGGTGCTGGGGCCGACCGAGGGTACGGCGAGCGAGGCGGCGGACCGGTGCCTCGGGGTGTTGCGCCGGTTCTCGGAGGACGTCACGGAGCTGGTGCGGTCGGAGACTGCGGACTGGATGGTGGAGTTCCGGGCCGGGCCCACGCCGATGGGGATGCAGTCGATGGTGTCGGGCGGCGGGAGTGGGCGGGCCGAGCCGGGGGGTGCGGTGGGGCGGTTCCCGCTGCCGGCTTTGGGGCGGCCGAATATGCCTCGGCAGCGGCCGCCGGAATAGGGGGCGGGTGGAGTGGACGGGCCCGGGGGTGGTTTCCCGGGTGCCGCCTATGTCCTCAAGCGCCGGACGGGCCGCAGGGTGGCGCCCGGCCGGGCTGGAGGGGGCGCGCGGCCCGATTGGGGATGCGGTGGCTCGGTCAGCTGAAGATGATCATGGAGCCTTGGGCCAGGCTTCGCGTTGCGGCTGCGTGCAGGCCCAGCCAGACGTGGCGTTCGCGGGCGAACGGATTGTCGTCGTGGGGGATCGGGCCGGCCGGTTCCTCCAGCGTCGTCGGGCCGATGGGCGGCAGCGGGGCGGTCGGCGGGTTGGCCGGGTCGATGCCGATCGACGGGGCCACGAACTCCAGCTCCCGCAGCAGACCGTGCGAGGAGCCCAACGGGCCGCCGCCCTCCAGCAGTTCATCGTTCGAGAGGGGCGCGGCGAAGTCCACCGGGACGTACGCCCCCGCGTGGTCGTAGTGCCAGACCAGGTGCGAGTGCTGCGCGCTCTGCTCGAACATCTCCAGCAACTGCTCGTAGTCCCCGCCCAGTTCGTCCACGGGTGTCACGGCGAGGCCGCTCAGCTGGAGCAGGTAGGCGCGGCGCAGGAAGTGCAGCGCGTCGTAGTCGAATCCCGCGACCGGGGCGACGTCCCCGGTGAGGCCCGGCATATAGGCGTAGACGGGAACGGGCGACAGTCCCGCGTCGCCCAGCGCCTTGTCGTAGATGGCGATCTCTTCGGCGAAGGGGTTGTCGGGGCTGTGGCACAGCACGTCGACGAGGGGGACCAGCCACAGGTCACAGGCCACGAATTCTCGCTCTCCAACGGGTTCGTGCGATGGTCGGGACAGCGTAATGCGGACGGAACGTCGCGCACAGTGCACCTCCCGACCTATTCCGCCGGTCCGGCCGTCCCCGCGCCGCGACCCGGGTGCGCCGGGTTTCCGGCCGCGAGCCTGTCGGCCCACTTCAGGCCGTGCTCCTTGTACGCGTCGAGCACCGCGCGTACGGCGTCCGCGTCCACGTCCACGATCGCCTCCACCAGCTCCTGGTGGCCGTTCCACAGCCAGTCCAGTACGTCGGCGTCCCCGCGCAGATACGGCACGGCGAACACCCACGCCTGGACGCGCAGGCGGTGCAGGAAATCGGTGATGTACGTGTTGGAGACGATCGCACCGAGCTCGCGCCAGAAGCGCAGGTCGTAGCCGATCAGGATGTCGAGGTCGCCGCAGCGGGCCGCCCGGGAGGCCTCTTCCGCGCGGCGGCGTACGGAGATGAGCGCGTCGCGGTACGGGCCGAGGCGGGCCTGAGCCGGCTGCTGACCCTCGAAGACCCCGCGGAACACCCCGTCGATCACGAGCGCGCGGGCCTCGACCATCGACCGGTAGTCGGCCACGCTGAATTCGCGCACATGGAACCCGCGGTGCTGGTCCGATTCGAGGAGGCCCTGCGCGGAGAGGTCGAACAGTGCCTCGCGTACCGGGGTCGCGGAGACCCCGTACTGCTCCGCGATCTGCTTGACGGTGAATTCCCGGCCCGGCTGCAAACGCCCGGCCAGCACCTCGTCACGCAGCGCGTCCGCGATCTGTTGCCGCAGCGTATTGCGGGTCACACCTCCGCTCGCACGCATAACGCCCCTCCCCTTTTCGGTTCCGGTCACCATAAGCCAGGCGCGTCTGCCCGGTTCCGGGCAGGGGAAGCCGAAGGGGAGGGGAGCCGAAGAGGAGGGGGGCGGGGGCGTCGTGCGGGACTCCTTACGCGGTGTGCTCGTCGGCGACCGAGAGCGCCATGTCCAGGGCTGCCAGGCCCTCCTTGGCCTCCGCCTCGGTGACGTTGCAGGCGGGGACGGCGTGGGTGCGGTTCATGTTGATGAAGGGCCACAGGCCGTTCTTCTTCGCCGCCGCGCCGAAGGCCGCCATCGGGGCGTTGTCCGCGCCCGCCGCGTTGTACGGGACCAGCGGTTCGCGGGTCTCCTTGTTGCGGACCAGCTCCAGCGCCCAGAACGCGCCGATGCCGCGGACCTCGCCGACCGAGGGGTGGCGCTCGGCCAGCTCGCGCAGGCCGGGGCCGAGGACGTTCTCGCCGATGTGGGCGGCGTTCTCGATGACCTTCTCGTCCTCCATCACCTTGATCGTGGCGACGGCCGCCGCGCAGGCCAGCGGGTGACCTGAGTAGGTGAGTCCGCCCGGGTAGGGGCGGGTCTCGAAGGTCGCGGCGATCTCCGCGTTGATCGCGACTCCGCCGAGCGGTACGTAACCGGAGTTGACGCCCTTCGCGAAGGTCATCAGGTCGGGGGTGACGTCGTAGTGGTCGGCGGCGAACCACTTGCCCGTACGGCCGAAACCGGCCATGACCTCGTCGAGGACGAAGACGATGCCGTACCGGTCGCAGAGCGCGCGGACGCCCGCGAGATAGCCGGGCGGCGGCGTCATGATGCCCGCCGTGCCGGGGATCGTCTCCAGGATGATCGCCGCGATGGTGGACGGGCCCTCGAAGGCGAGCGTGTCCTCCAGGTGCTGGAGCGCCCGTGCGCACTCCTCGGCCTCGGTCTCGGCATAGAACGGCGAGCGGTAGAGGAACGGAGCCCAGAAACGGACGACGCCCGCCGAGCCGTTGTCGGACGGCCAGCGGCGCGGGTCACCGGTGAGGTTGATCGCGGTGGAGGTGGCGCCGTGGTACGAGCGGTACGCGGAGAGCACCTTCGTACGACCGGTGTGCAGCCGGGCCATACGGACGGCGTTCTCGACGGCCTCGGCGCCGCCGTTGGTGAAGAAGATCTTGTCCAGGTCGCCCGGGGTGCGCTCGGCGATGAGGCGTGCGGCCTCGGAGCGCGCCTCGATCGCGAAGGCGGGAGCGAAGGTGACGAGCTTGCCCGCCTGCTCCTGGATCGCGGCGACGACGGTCGGGTGCTGGTAGCCGATGTTGGTGTAGACGAGGCCGCTGGTGAAGTCGAGATAGCGGTTGCCGTCGTAGTCCCAGAAATACGCCCCCTCGGCGCCGGCGACGGCGAGCGGGTCGATCAGACCCTGGGCGGACCAGGAGTGGAACACGTGCGCGCGGTCGGCGGCCTTCACGGCCGCTCCGGCCGCGGAGTCGACATACGGGGCATGAGGGGTCATGCCGCGAGCGTAGGCGCTGGTGGGGGCGTGCTCCATGGCCACCTTGTATGGAGAGTGGCGTTCGGTTCGGCAGGGTGTCGGGTCCCGACCGATTGACAGCATGCTGCCTTACTGACAGCCTACTGTCATAGTTGATGTGTGCCGAAGGTTCCGCGTTTCCAGACCTGGAGGTCGCCATGACCCGCAAGACCGTTCATCTGGCCGTCTACGACACCTTCGCCGACTGGGAGACCGGCTACACCACGGCCCATCTCACACAGAACGGCGGCACGGTGCGGACCGTCGGGCTCACGACGGAATCGGTCACCACCATGGGCGGGGTACGTATCCAGCCCGATCTGGCGCTGGACGAGCTGCGGCCCGAGGACAGTGCGCTGCTCATCCTGACCGGGGCGAGCCTCTGGGACACCGGTGACGAGCTGGCCCCCTTCGCCCGCAAGGCCCGCGCCTTCCTCGACGCGGGGGTGCCGGTGGCGGCGATCTGCGGGGCGACAGCCGGGCTCGCGCGCGAGGGGCTGCTCGACGACCGGGCCCACACGAGCGCGGTCTCCTTCTACCTGGCGGCCACGGGGTACGCGGGGGGCGCGCGGTACGTGGAGGCGGACGCGGTGACGGACGGCGGCCTCATCACGGCCGGGCCGACGGAGCCGGTGGCGTTCGCGCGGGAGGTGTTCGGGCTGCTGGGGGTGTACGGGGCGGAGAAGCTGGACGCCTGGTACCGGCTGTTCCACGACTCCGACGCGAGTGCGTACGAGGTGCTGGCGGGATGAGCGGCTCCGACGACCAGGAACGGTTGAGCCGGACCGCGCTGGGGGTGTTCCGGCTGAACGGGCAGTTCCTCGCGGTGTCGGAGGAACTGGCCCGGCCGGCCGGGCTCACGGCGGCGTGGTGGCAGGTGCTCGGAGCGGTGCTGCATGAGCCGTTGCCGGTGTCCGGGATCGCGCGGGCGATGGGGATCACGCGGCAGAGCGTGCAGCGGATCGCGGATCTGCTGGTGGGGAAGGGGCTGGCGGAGTACGTACCGAATCCGGCCCACCGCCGGGCGAAGCTGCTCCGTCCGACGGAGGAGGGGCGGGCGGCGGTGTCGCGGATCGGCCCCGGCCATGCGGAGTTCGCTGCGCGGCTTGCGGAGGAGTTGGGGGCGGAGGGGTTCGCGGAGACGGTGCGGGTGCTGGAGCGGTTGTCGGAGGCGGTGGACGCGGTGGGCGGCGAAGCCGCCGGAGGCGCCTGAGTTTGCTCGGGTGGTCAGGTCAGGTTGCGGGTCGTCAGGGCTACTCCTACCGCCAGGACCACCAGCGCCGTCAGAACCGGCCCGTATCGCGTGTAGCGGCGCAACCCCGGCAGCCGCCGCTCCCCCAGGCTCGCGAGCCTCGTTCCGCCGCCGGACAGCAGCAGGCCGGCCGAAGTCAGGGTGAGGGCCATGCCGACCCCGTATCCGACGACGAGCAGCACCCCGAAGTACGTACGGCTCAACGCGACCGCCCCCAGCAACACCACCAGAGCGGAGGGGCTGGGCACGAGACCCCCCGCCAGTCCCACACCGAGCAGCGCGGGCAGCCCGGTGCGGTCACGGTGATGGTCATGGTGATGGTGATGGTGATGGTGATGGCCGTGGCCGTGGCCGTGGCCGTGGCCGTGGCCGTGGCCCTCTTGCGGGCCGCCCTCCCCTCCCGCCCGCAGCCTCCGTACCGCCGTCACCACCAGCACCGTCCCCAGCACCGCGATCACCGCCCCGCTCACCGCACCCAGCCACCCCAGCAGCCGCTCCCCCAGGAAGCTTCCGCCCCCCGTCAGCAGCAGGCCCATCGCCAGGACGCCCGCCGTGTGGGTCATCGTGACCGTGGCGCCCACGGCCAGCGCCGCCCGTACACCTCCCTCGCGCCGCGCCAGGCACGCCGCCACCGCGAGCTTCGCGTGGCCCGGCAGCGCCGCGTGGCCCGCGCCCAGGAGCAGGGTCAGCAGAACCGCGAGCAGGCCGACGGGCAGCGTCAGGTCCCGGCCCGCCGTCAGCTCCGTGAGTCGGTTCTCCAGCGCGGGGAAGAGGACCGCACCCCGGTCCACCGCCTGCGCTCCCCCCTCCCCGACCTCGCCGACCGCCCCGGCCGCCCCGCCGCCCGGCGCCGTACGGAACTCGGCGCCGGGCACGTCCAGCGGCCGGTCCGACCCGCTCGCCGGGTAGCGGCGCAGCACCCGGCTCGGGCTCGTCGCCGGGGCCGACGACTCGGCCAGCCGTACCCCCGGCCCGGCTACCGCGGTGATCTCCTTCCAGCCGGCCCGTGTCACGTCCGCCCCCGAGGCGAACGTGACACGGGCCGCCCGGGAGAGATCGGCGTCGGCGCGCAGCGCGCAGGTCAGGCGGCTGACAGGAAGGTTCGCGGTGCCTCGCGCGTACGTCAAAGAGGCGCGCCCGGTGCGCCAGCGCAGCTGCTGCCCGTCCACCGCGGCCCTGGTCCTCCGCGCCAGCCCGGTGCACCGCTCGGTCGCCCTGACCGCCGTCTCGGCCCGGGAGATCCGCCCGTCGTGGTCCGTGTCCGTGGCGGCCCGGTCCTGCGCGGTGGGGATCTCCGCGCTGTCGACGACGGCGGTGTCCTCGATCCGGTCGTGCGCGAGCCGCAGCCCGTCGTAGTGGTTGACGCTGAAGTTCCCCAGCGGATGGGCGTGGGCCTGCGGCGCCGCCGTCAGGGTGAGCAGGATCAGTGCGGGTGCCGCGGCTGCGACGCGGCGAAGGCGGGTCATTCACGGCTCATTTCGGTGGCGCGCGGTGCGTGGTACGGAGAGAAGTGCGGGTTCAGAGCGAGGGCTTCGCGCAGGTGCCGCGCCCCTTCGGGCCTGCCGAGTGCCTGCTCGACGGCGCCGCGGTGGTAGCGGAACAGCGCGCTCTTCCAGCCCGTCGAGGCCGCCTTGCGGACGTACGGGAGCGCCTCCGCGGCCCGGCCCGCCCGGTGCAGGGCCCAGCCGAGCGCGTCGGCCGCGATGACGCTGCGCGTGTGCTTCCACTCCCGGCTCATGAGGTCCACCGCGTCCTTCGGATCGCCGTGGTCCGCCGCGAAGAGGGCGAGCTGCGGGTCGACCGGTCCGCCGTCCGCGAGCGAGAGGCGCACCTGCGCGGCCAGCGCCGCCGCCTCTCCCCCGGGCCGGCGCCCGTCCGACGGTGCCGCACCGCGCAGTTCGAGCGCCTCCAGCAGGAATTGCGGCAGCGGTGTCCGTGCGACAAGCCGCTCGTACAGCTCAAGTGCCTTGCCCCGCTCGCCCCGTGCGGCGAGCACCCTGGCCGTTCCGGCCTGTGCGTACGGGTGGTCCGGTACGGCGTCCAGCGCCCGGCGGTAGTGCGTGTCCGCCCGGTCCACAGCACCTCGGGACCAGACCAGATCCCCCAACCTGGCTTCGGCGAAGGCCCGTTCGTCCGGACCAGTCGCGCTGTCCACCGCGCGCCGGAGCGCGATCTCCGCATCCTGCGTTCTGCCGTTCGTCTCCAGGTCGTACGCGGCTCTGCTGTACGCGGCCGAGGCCGGGGCGAGGTCGAGCAGGCGCTGTACCGCCGCCCGTGCGGCCGAGTAGTGGCCGAGCTGAATCTCCGCGTCGGCCAGTACGGCGTAGCCGTCCGGCCGGTCCGGTGCCATCCGGGTGGCCCGCAGCCCCTGGGCGCGGCCCTCGGTGAAGGCGTGCCGGGCGTTGGCGAGCAGCCCACGGCCCGTCTCCGCCGCGTAGTTGTCCGTGGGGCCGAGGGACAGCGAGCGGCGCAGGGCGAGGTCGGCGGCGTCCAGACGGGCCGCGTCCAGCGTGGTGCGGGCCTGTTCGATCTCGGCACGGGCCAGGGCCGCCCAGACCGTGGGCTCCTTCGGGTGCGCCCGGGTGCGCTCACGGGCGGTGTCGAGCTCGCCAATGGCCCCGGCCCGCACGTCGGTTCCCGCTCCGGCGAGTGGGGGGTCGGCCGGTGGCCGGCCGGCTCCGGGCCCCAGGTACAGGAGTCCCGCCACACAGCCGGCCACGGCCACCGCTCCGCCCGCAGCGGTGATCAGACGCTTCACGGGCCCGCGTGCGGGAGGTTGAGGTAGGGGAACGTGGCCTGCGCGTCGGCGGGTTCGAGGCGCAGGACCGGGTCGGGCAGCAGACCCATCGCGGACGGACCGGCGGGCTCGCCCTCCAGCATCCGGATCAGCGGTCCGTCGATGTTGTCGTTGAGGCGACGCCCGTTGGGGAAGCCCTGGAGGTCACCGTCGAGGACGCCGTGCGCCCTCGGGCGGGCCGTCACCGGAGTGGTGAGGTTGAGCCGGAGCATTTCGGCGAGCCTGATGCGGCCGGGGTCGGCGTCGGCGTTCATCGTGTGGGTGTTGAGGTCGAAGCCGAACAGCGAGCCGTTGGACTTCCCGATGCCCTTCATGAACAGGGCCTGGATGTCGCGGCGGGGGACTGCGGGCGCCTTGCGTCCCTGGGCCCTCTCGATGCGCTTCGGCGGTACGGGGTCGAGCGTCGCGGCCAGGAAGTCCGTCTCCAGATGGTCGTCCTTCGGGGCGCGCGCCTGGAACCGGTCCTCGGGCCCGCCGGGCTTCGAGAACCCGATCGTGGAGCCGTACACCCCGAAAGCGACGTGCGGGGTGCCGTTCCGGGAGACCTGACGGAAGGTGGGGGCCTGCTCCTTCAGACTGCGCCCCAGGTCGGCGCCCTGCCGCGAGACGGAAGCCCACACACCGACGACCGGGTTGCGCTCCGGGTTGCCCTTGAGTGCCACCTCGCTCTTGGGTACCTGCAGCACAAGGCTGTTCACGTTCAGCGCGGACAGCGGCTGGGCGTCGGGCAACCAGCCGGGCACGGGGCCCGACGTACCGACCGTGAAGAGTCCGAAGACCTGACTGTCGGCCTTGAAGGAGTCCGCCGCCTGGGTGGCCACCGTACGTCCGCCTCCGGGCAGGTCGCGGGTGGCCTGCGTCCGCAGCTTGCCGTAGTTCGGCATCAGGACCCGGCCGGTGTTGGTGGGCGAGGCAATG
Organism: Streptomyces sp. NPDC057136; assembly: GCF_042670885.1. Classification (NCBI taxonomy): domain Bacteria; kingdom Bacillati; phylum Actinomycetota; class Actinomycetes; order Kitasatosporales; family Streptomycetaceae; genus Streptomyces; species Streptomyces sp. NPDC057136. The sequence goes on along the minus strand of NZ_JBHUUV010000002.1, from coordinate 283,332 downwards.
GCGTCGGTCAGCAGCTTCGTGGCGGAGCCGTCGGCGGCGACCTTCTCCAGGGTGTACTTCTGCCGGACACCGAGCGAGCTGTCGTCGAGCGAAGTCACCGGCAACGGACCGACCTTCGGGCCGATCCCGAACGGCCGACGGTCCTCGTCGCGGAACGTCCAGCGGTACGTGGTGTCTGGCGCCCCGTCTCCGTCGGCGTCGGTGTGGATCTCGTAACGCGCCCCGGTCGCGAACGGGTAGTCGACCAGCGCGTTGGCCGCGGTGCCCGGCATCTGGAAGGGCCGGACGTTGGCGACGAGGGTGACCATGTCGTGGTTGTCGGGGCTCGTGAAGGCGTAGACGTCGGTGAGGTCCACCGGGGAATCGAGCACGGAGGACGGGGCGTCGATATGTCCGCCCGCCTCGCCGGTGCCCATGAGCGGACCCGCCACTGAGGCGGCGGTCAGCGCGACGGTGGCAGTGGCGAGGACGGTGAGTTTCCTGCGGGACAGTCCGGTGAATCTGTTGAATCCGGGAGTTCCAACGAATCCAGGCATGCCGTTCTCCAGTGCTGTGTGGGGGGAGTTGCCCCACACTGGATCGCTGTTGATCTTGACGCGACCGCAGCGCGCTGATCGCCGCCAGTCGCGTGGCCGATTTCCGCCGGGCGGCCTAAGGCGGACCAAGAACGCTTTACCACAGTGCACATATATGCATTCATGGACATACCCGACAGGGAGTCGACCGCTTCGCCCGTTGCGCGGCATCACGGCATCACCGATGAACTCGGCTTACAACTAAACCTGTTGGGCCCGGCCGACCGGAGTCTCCGGTTGCGGCCCCCATCCCGGCCCCCACCCCCCACAGACAGAAAAGGGTCCATGAGTATGCGCGGAATCCGTCGTCTCACCGTCCTCGCCGCCGTGGCCGCACTCACCGTGCCGCTCGGCATGGCTTCCGCCGGAGCTGCCTCCCCGCAGTCCGCCGACGCCGCGCGCACGGTGGCAGCCGCCGACCCGTTCCCGGGCGCCTACATCTCGCCCTGGGGCGATGCGCAGCTGGCCCTCAGCGAAGAGTCGCTGGCCTGGCTGGAACAGTCGGGCGTCACCCTGGAGACCATCAGCCCGTTCACGATGGACGCGGACGGCCGCGGATTCTCCATGCCGATCGGTTCGACTGCCGGTGACGGCCTCGACTCCGAGGGCCGCATCTTCTACCCGGGCGGCCTGAAGCTCCACCACGCAGCCACCAACCAGACGATCACGCTCAAGGCGACGTACATCCGCCTGATGCCGACGCCCGGCTACTCCGCGGGCGTCACGGTGAACGGCGAGGCCCTCTCGGACGAGGTCCAGGTCGCCGACACCACCCGCACCGAGGCACTGGCCAGCGCGCGCCCGAGCCTCACCGGCTTCCGGCTGGAGAAGGTCCCGTTCCGCACGACGGAGGAGTTCTCCAACCTCTTCGCCGATGTGACGGGCTCCCCGGGTCCGCGCCCGGGCAGCCTGTTCGGCACGCTCACGCCGAACTTCGACTACATCCCGACCACGTAGTCCCAGGCCGGCCTTCGTTCCCGTAACCCGGCGGAACCGTACGACGGCAGCATGACGTCCCCCGTCATGCTGCCGTCGTCGTCGGGTGAAGGTCGTGGAGGTCGTGCACCACATGTGGACTGTCCTGGGGATACTCTTCGCCGTCGCGCCCGTCGTCGTCTGGATGACGATCGCCCGCACCCGCCCCATCGGCTTCGCGATCGGCGGCGCGCTGCTCGCCGGAGGGGGCGTGCTGATCAGCGTCCAGCAGGGCTGGATCGACGCACCCCGGCCCGACGCCCATCTCGTGTACACGGCCCTCGCGCCCCTGCTCATCGCCTGCGGCGCAGGGCTGGAAGGCCGGCACGAGAGCTCCCCTCCCCCGGAATGGATCCCCCGCCGCAACGGAGCCATCGGCTTCCTGGGGACGCAGTTCGCCCTCACGCTCGTCGTCGGCCTCCTGTACGCGCTGATGATCACCGAAGGCTCGGACGCCCCGTCCGCCAGGGCCGTACCCCCGCTACCGCCCGGCATCACCGTGGTCGACGAAGGCACCAACTGCGGTTCCGGCGGCTGCTGGCGCGTCGTGACGGTCACCAGCGAGGACGGCCTGTCCCGCCCGGAGATCATCCGCAAACTGGACCTCCAGCAGGAGACCTGCCGCCCCAGCGGCTGGCTGCTCGACTGGCGCGATGTGTGCGTCGGAGCCAGGGACAACGGCAAGAACGTCGCCATCTACGCAGGCTGGGGCTACTGAGCCCCCGCCCCGTCACCCCAGCAGCAGAAACGCCGCGTTGAGCAGGATCAGCGTGTGCACGAAGCGCCCCGGACACGTCGGCGGATACCGCCACGCCAGCGGCCAACACCCTGCGCTGGTTCAAGTCCAGCTACAGCAGCGACAGCGGCGGGAACTGCATCGAAGTCGCCTTCGACTGGCACAAGTCCTCGTACAGCAGCGATAGCGGCGGCGAGTGCATCGAGGTAGCCACCTGCCCCCCACGCCGTCCACGTCCGGGACTCCAAGGTCCCCGGAGGCCCCGCCTTCGAGGTCGCCCCCGACGCCTGGTCGATGTTCCTCACCTGGGCGGGCTGAGCGCGTGCGGAGCCGGGCACGTATGCCCGGCCCCGCGTTCCTGCCCTCGTACCGGGCTAGTCCTCGATACGGATGGCCCGTACGCCCGTGCCCTTGTACCGGGACGGGCTCCTCGTCAGGACGGGACGGCCCCTCGGCCACTCGATCGACGGCCGGGCGAGGTGCAGCGCGTGCGCGCCGCTCCAGTCGCCGCGCGCCTCACCTCGCAGCTGCTTTCCGACGGCTGCCGCGCCGGCGAAGTCCAGTTCCGTGATGTCCAGGGACGGCAGCGCGCCCAAGTGCTCTGCCACGCCCGCACGTTCGCTCTCGGCGACGGCGAGACACAGAGCCGGGATGTAGATCCGCAGCGCCTGATCCTTCTCCGCCTCGACGACGAACCGGGACGTCATCCGGTTGCCCGCTCCGAGAGCGAGCGCGGCGGAGTCGTCGAAGATGATCGCGCGCGGGAGTGGGTACTGCTCCTCCGCCATTACTGGACCTCTCCGATGCGCCCGGCCAGGACGTCGGCCCAGAGCTTGTCTCCGGCCTTCTCGTCCTCGTCCGTGTAAGGCCTGCCGAGGAAGTGCTCCTCGACGTACGCCTTCGTCTCCTCGCGCTGCCTGGCCAGCTCCTCCTTCGTCGGAGTCGCACCGGCCAGCTCGGTGAGCAGATCGCGCATGGTGATGCCACGGTCCCGGGCAAGCTCTTGAAGGCGGTCACGTACGGCGGGGTCGACCTTGATCGTGGTGTCAGCCATGCGGTCAGTATACCTGCGGTATACCACCTCAGGGCGTACGAGTGTGACGGTCACGGCGCTCCGTTTCTCCATGGGCGGGCTCGACTGTGGTGACGCTAGCGCCACACACAGCCACTCGCGCATTAGCCAGTGGCATAGTCCAGATACGTTCGAGGCATCACGTCCCGCGCACCAAAGCGCCCCTGACCTGCCCTTTCATCCGGACGACGGCCCACTGCGCCGAACCACCGGCCGCCCCGCACCCGTACGACAGTTCATCCATTGGAGTGACGACGGCATCCTCATTGCGGTGCCGCGCTCCCGCGTGGCTGAATGCCCCCAACATCGTTTCTGCAGGGTGGGGGCAACACACATGACCGCACGTACGTCTCGTCGCAGACGCGTGGCCGTACTGGCCGCAATGACCGTCGCCGCCGCGACGCTGTCCGGGGGGGACAGCGCTCGCCGCGCCGATGCCGGTGCCGCAGGACATCAACGGGGACGGTTACGCCGACCTCGTCGTCCCGGCGCCCCGCGCCACCGTGAACGGCCACTACGACGCCGGCGCCGTGGTCGTGCTCTACGGGTCCGTCACCGGAGTTTCGGCGGGCAAGAAGGCCGTGATCACTCAGAGTTCGCCCGGAGTGCCGGGGGCGGCCGAGCCCGGGGATCACTTCGGTTCGTCCAGTGCGCTCGCGGACCTGGACAAGGACGGGTACGCGGACCTGGTGGTCGGCTCCATCTACGAGACCATCGGTACCGCGAAGGGGGCAGGCTCGGCGACGGTCCTGTGGGGCAGCAGGAGCGGCCTGGTGTCCGGGGCTGTGCTGCCGACGCGGGTGGAGACCGGCGGGTACGTGGGCAAGGACGTGGCCGCGTGGTCCGGTCCGGACGGAGCACAGGTGCTGGTCGTCAACGAAAACACGACTACGGAGCTGAGGGGTCCGATCAGCCGGACCGGCGTGGTCGGTTCGTCCACGCTGCACGACGAGACCGGCTGGATGCGGTCCGCGTCACTCGGAGACCTGAACGGGGACAAGGCCGCCGACCGCGTGCTCGTCACCGGCCGCATGGGCGGGCACAGCGGCGGGCTCGTGTTCGTGAACTCCACCGACCATCCCTATGCGCCCCTCAAAGTCATGGGCGAGGGGCTCACCTCGGCCATCGGTGACGTCAACGGGGACGGTTACGGGGACCTGGTGGCCGGCGACCCCGACGAGCCGGACGAGGAAGGTCCCATCGGTCACATCGGTGGCGCCGTCCACGTGTGGTTCGGTTCCGCGACAGGTGTGGCGTACGACAAGGCGCCCATGACCATCCACCAGGACACCTCCGGCGTACCCGGCGGGGGCGAGCGCTACGACACGTTCGGGGCGTCCGTGGCCGTCGCAGACCTGAACAAGGACGGCGTGGGCGACATCGTGATCGGCGCGCCCGGTGAGGATGTCGGCACCAAGTCGGCCGCCGGGGCCGTGACCGTCGTGCCCGGCCGCCGTACGGGCCAGTTGGGCACCGGGGCGTACGGCTTCACGCAGAACACCGCCGGGGTGCCGGGCGGAGCAGAGGCCGCCGACCAGTTCGGATCGACCGTGACCGCCGGGGACCTCAACCGCGACGGCAGGCCCGAAATCGCCGTAGGGGCGGCCTGGGAGGACGACCGAGGTGGCGTGTGGGTGCTGCCGGGCAGTACGACCCTGCCCGTGTACACGTCGTCGGTGGCCTTCGGGACCGCCCACCTGGGGCTTCCCACGACCCTCGGAACACTCCTGGGCGGCGACCTCCAGCAGTGACGGGGCGGCTGACGGGGCGACGGGGTACCACCCCGTCCCTCGTCAGCCACATACGTCAGCCGCATATTCCGCGCTGACTGTCGGTGCCATGCCATACCCTGCGATCCGGGCCGCACCCCTCTCTCATCTCCGGGTGCCACGCGGCCCCTCTTACCGTGGGGGTAACAGACACTTTGCGTACGCGCAGAATTTCGACCGCGACAGCGCTCGCGGTCCTCTTCAGTTCAGTAGTTCTCGTCGGTGGCGCCGCCAATCCGGCCGCCGCCGACAGCAGTGCGATCCTGCCGATCATGGCGGCGGGGGACATCGTCGTGGACGGCGTCCACCAGAGGATCTTCATCAGCGATCCGTACAGCGGCAAGCTCGTCGCCACCGACTACGCGGGCCGGGTCCAGGCCACACTGACCGGACTGCCGGGCGTGAACGGGCTTGCTCTTTCCGCCGATTCGGGGCAGTTGTACGCGGCTGTGCCGGGTGACGACTCCATCGTCTCGTTCGAGACGCAGACGGTCACGCAGACCGCCCGCTACGCGACCGGCGAGGGAACCGATCCGGAGCACCTCGCCCTCGCGGGCGGCAAGGTCTGGTTCGGATACGGCTTCGAGGAGAAGGGCAACCTCGGCTCGCTGGACCTGTCCGGTCCCGAGCCCGTGGTGGCGCTCGGCCAGGACGACGCGAGCGGCTGGCGTGGGGCCCCGAAGCTCGCCGCCACGGCGGGTGCGCCGAACACCCTGGCCGCCGGGGACGAGACCACGTCCTCGGGCCTGCTCGGTGTCTTCGACGTCGCCACCGGCACGGCCACCCGTACCGCCTTCACGGACGACTCGTACGGCAGCACCAAGGACCTCGCGTTCACCCCGGACGGCAGTCGCCTCGTCACGGCGAACGTGGCCGACCGTCACTTCGTCCGGCAGACCACGGACCTCGCGGAGGTGGGGACCTACCCCACCGAGCACTACGCGAACGGCGTCGCCATCGCGGCCGACGGGACGGTCGCGGCGGGAAGCGACTCCTCGTACGACCCGGACGTCCATGTCTTCAAGCCCGGCGCCTCGACCCCGGTCAGGCAGTACGACTTCCCCAACACCGGGGACAGCAGCGGCTCGGACCTCCTGGCCGTGGGCGGCCTTGCCTGGGAGCCGGGTGGCAGCCGGCTCTTCGCCGTGTCCGGCAACAGCCGGAGCGAGTTCTCCCTCCGCGTCCTGACCGAGCCCACCAAGTCGGCCACCACCGTCACGGTGAACGCCCCGACGACGGCGACCCGCGCCCAGCGGCTCACCGTCACCGGCAAGGTCGCGTCGAACACGCCGTTCCCGGCCGGTGCGCGGATCGCGGTGACCCGCGTCGACATGGAGTCGCCGAAGGGCACCGCGCCGAGCTCGGTGGCCCTGAACGCGAACGGCACCTTCTCGTTCACCAACTCCCCGCCCTCCGGCGGCAAGGTGACCTACAAGGTGGCGTACGCCGGTGACGCCACGCACTCCGCGTCCTCCGGATACGACTCCGTCACCGTGTCCCGGGCCAAGCCCAGCCTGACGCTGAACCGGAACAAGTCGGTCTACTCGTACGGCAAGGACGTCTCGTTCACGGCACACCTCGGTACGACGTACAAGAACCGCGTGGTCGAGCTGTGGGTGGACCCGTTCGGTGCCGACAAGCCCAAGAAGCTGGTCCGCAAGGGCACGGTCAACTCCAACGGCAATCTGTCGGTCGTCGTCGACATGAAGCGGGACACGGCCGTCACCGCCGTGTTCCGGGGTGACTCGCGCTACGCGCCGAGGTCCGTGAAGTCGACGGCGTACGCCCGGGTGAAGGTGTCGACCTCCGTCACCAAGGAGTACAAGAACGCGAAGATCGGCACGCGGTCGTACGCGTACTTCCACAAGACGACCAACCCGGTCTTCAACACGACCATGAGCTACTACCAGGGCCGCTCTCACAAGCTGTCCCTGGAGCTCTACTACCAGGGCACCTGGTACGACGTGGGCTGGGACTACTTCAAGCTCTCCACCAGCGGCCGGACCTCGATCACGCTCAACGGCCCCCACGAGACCGGCTACAAGATGCGCGTGCGTGCCTCGTACGTGAACGGGTCGTCGGGCGACAGCGTGAACAGCACCACGCACGGCAGCTGGAAGTACTTCATCTTCACGAGGTAGTGAGATCCGCGGCCCGGAACGCCAGCCACAGGTCGTAGCGGGCGCTCGGGGTTCTGAGCAGTGAGCGCTGGAGTACCGCTTCGAGCCGGGTGAGCCGCTTGCGGGCACCCGGCACGGAGATGCCCAGCTCCTCCGCCGTAGAACCGAGGCGGCCCTCGCACGCGAGCCAGGTGCGCAGGGTCGCCTCTGCCGTGTCACCGGCCGGGGCCAGCGCCCGTACCTGCTCGGCCGCCCAGGCCTGGAGGGCGGGACCGGCCAGCAGCCCGTCGAGGTCCGTGACGGAGCCCGGTTCCGGGGTGCCGGGGCGCGTGGTGCGGGGCCGGGCGGGTGTCGCGCGTACGCGAAGGGCGAGGTCGAGTGCGGCCTGGTCCGCGAGGCGGTCCAGGTCCAGGCCGAGCAGCTCGCCGATCAGCCGCAGCCGGGCGGTCAGCGTGTTGCGGTGGATCTTGAGGTGCTGGGTGGCGCCGGACGAGAAGGCCAGCCAGGAGCCGAGGGTCGCAGCGAGTTCCTGGCTGCCGGGGTCCTGGGAACGTCTCGGTCGGTACGCCAGCAGGGGGCCGAGCAGGGTGTTCGCCCACTGCGCGCCCGCGCTGCCGACGACCAGGGCAGGTTCCGGCGAGAGGCCGAAGCAGGAATGCCGGCTGGGGAGTCCGCGGGCCACGGCGAGTGCGTGGAACGCCTGCCGGTAGCCGGTCGCCGTGTCGGAGAGCGGGATCACCTCGCTGATTCCGACGACGCAGTCGTCCACGAGCGCGGCGATGGCCAGATCGAGAGGGGTGCCGGCCGCCTTCTCCCCCGCGGGCATCACGAGGATCAGATGGCGTGCGTAGACAGGGCAGCGCACGATCCACGACCGGTCGCCGGAGACGTCTCTGCAGACCCTCGCCACCTCGTCGCGGCTTCCGCCCGAACACTCGACCACGCACACCTGAACCGGATCGGGGAGCCTCGGCCGCAGCGCGCCGGCCACCTGGTGCGCGATGGACAGCTGACCGGTCATCAGGAGGTGCAGGACGGCTTCCCGGCCCCGGGACTCGGCGAGGTCGACGCGGCGGCGCTTGCGTTCGACGGTCTCGGACTCCCAGCACAGCGTCAGGGGCATCATCACGTCGGCCAGCAGCGTGGAGAGCCCGGCGGGCGGTGGGCGGGGTGCGAGGACGGCGAGCACGGGGACGGATGTGCCCGCGGGGCCGTCGAGGGGGAACAGCAGCCCGGTGTACGTGTCCTTGTCGAAGGAGTACGCGCTGACGCCCCGGCCCTTCAGTACGACGACGCCCTCGGCCGCCAGCGCGGCGGCCTCCTGGAGCACTTCAGGGAGCACCCCCGGCTGCGGCGCGGCGGCGGCGTGGAGCACCGTGCCCTCGGAGTCGAGCAGACCGGCCCAGCCGTCGGCGCGCAGGGCGAGCCACCGCAGCAGCTCCGCCGTTCCGCCGACGCGGGCCAGGCGGTGCATCCGCAGTACGTCCTCGGCCCGTTCCGGCCCGTGCACGCGATCTCCCGTTCGACCGGCCTCCGCCGGCTTGTTCGGCCGGCTTGCTCCGCTGAAATCGGAGCGAAGCGTACCGGTTTGACTGTGCGAACTGATACCCCCGAAGTCCCACGGAGTGCGAAGTGAAGCTCCCCGTCTACTGCCCGGCCCCCTAGAGTCCGAACGTGTCCCGGCCTTCGGGGGAAGCCGGGCATGAAGGGAAACCGGGGGAGCAGTCGATGGCAGCGGCCCACGGGGGTGGTCGCTGTCGTCGGCTCTCGCCCGGCGGGCAGCAGGGGGGACTGTCAGTGGCGTCCCCTAGCGTCGGCACTCCGGTGACCGATGAGGAGAAGCCCCGCCATGGAGTTCCGCATTGAACGTGGTGAGTTGACCGACGCCGTCGCCTGGGCGGCCCGGGTGCTGCCCACACGGTCGCCCGTGCCCGTCCTGGGCGGGCTGCTGCTCGCGGCGGAGGGTGGCCGACTGCGTATCTCCGGGCTCGACTTCGAGGCATCGGCCTGTATCGACGTGGAGGCCGAGACGCTGCGGCCCGGCCGGGTGCTGGTGATGGGGCGCAGACTGCTGGACATCTGCAAGGTGCTGCCCGAGGGCGCCGTGGAGTGTGCGGTGGAGGGCTCACGCTTTGCCGTCACGGGGGACGGCGCCCGCTTCGGCCTCTCGGTGCTGCCGCTCGACGACTATCCGGCACTGCCCACACTCCCGGAGGTCCGTGGGGCGGTGGACGCGGCCGAGTTCGCGGCGGCGGTCGCCCATGTGACGGTGGCCGCGGGGCGGGACGACACCCTGCCCACGCTCACCGGCATCCGGCTCGGCCTCGACGGAACGACGATGACGCTGGCGGCCACCGACCGGTACCGCTTCGCGGTGCGCACCCTGCCCTGGAAGGCGGCGGCGCCCGACGTCACCGCCGATGTGGTGGTGTCGGCGCGCAGACTGACCGAGATCGCCCGCTCACTGGGCCGCTCGGGGCTCGTCAGCGTCGCGCTGGACTCCGGTTCGGCCGGCTTCGAGCATGCGGGGATGCGGACGACGGTGCGGCTGCTGGACGGACGGCTGCCGCGCCACGACAAGCTGTTCGCGATGGCGGACCCGGCGCTCGCGGTGACGGACCGGGCGGGTCTTGTGGAGGCCGTCAAGCGGGTCTCGGTGGTGGCCGACGGCGACAGTCCGATCCAGCTGACCTTCTCGGCCGCGGACGGCTCGGTGCTGCTCCAGGCGGGATACGAGGACGATGTGGCCGCGCAGCGGCTGCCGGCCACGCTGGAGGGCGCCGACGGGATGACGGTCGCGTTCAACCCCTCGTATCTGATGGACGCGCTGACCTCCTTCGAGGAGCCGGTGGTCCGGCTGCACCTGCTGGGCCCGGGGCAGCGCGCGATGATCACGGGCGATCCGGTCCCCGCGCGGACCACGCACCAGCATCTGCTGATGTCCGTGAAGCCGCCGCTGGTGTAGGGCCTGTCCGGGCACTCCGGGCACCGCAACGGGGGGCACACCCGGCCGCAGCCGTGCGCACCCCCCGTCCGGGTGGGGGCCCTCTGTCAGCAGCTCAGGTTCGAGCCGGGGGTGGTGCCCAGGATCTGGGTGAAGGCCCGGTACTTGTCGATGCGGCTCTGGACCTGCGCGGGGTTGCCGCCGTTGCACTCCAGGCTGCCGTTGATGGAGCGGATCGTCTCGCCGAATCCGGCGCCGTTGACCATGGCGTTGTGGGCCGTCATGGTGCCGGGGCCGTTCTGGGTGTTCCAGTACCAGAGGCCGGTCTTCCAGGCCACGGAGGCGTTCTGCTCCACCAGGTACGGGTTGCGGAGGAGGTCGATTCCGAGTGCGTCACCGGCCGCCTTGTAGTTGAAGTTCCAGCTGAGCTGGATCGGACCGCGGCCGTAGTAGGCGGCCTGGCCGGCCGGGCAGCCGTAGGGCTGGCTGCTGTCGCAGTAGTGGGGGTAGTTGGCCTGGTTCTGCTCGACGATGTGCACCAGACCGCCGGTCTCATGGCTGACGTTGGCGAGGAACGCCGCCGCCTCCTGACGCTTGACCGTGTCGCTGCCGGTGGTGGCGAAGGCCGGGTAGGCGCTCAGGGCCGCGGTCAGTCCGCTGTAGGTGTAGAACGAATTCCGGCTCGGGAACATCTGGTTGAACTGCGCCTCGCTGACGACGAAGCCCGAAGGACTGGGCTCGCCCGGGTCCGTACCGCCGCCGGAACCGCAGGTGCCGCTGTCGGCCCAGACCTGGGCTGTGCCCGGGGTCTCGTTCTGGGTCCACCACTTCGCGGACCAGTTGTGCCCGTTGTAGGAGGCGGTGCCGCCTCCGGTGTAGACGGACGAGGCGTTCCAGGCCGGGGCGCAGGTGGCCGCCGCGGCCGTGGTGGCGGGGAGGATGACGATCGTCGCGACGACCGCGCCCAGCGCGGTCAGCAGACTCAGGACGCGTCTGATCAAGGTGATCACTCCTTCGGCGCGGCGCAAGGGGCTGCCCGTACGCCGCAATGGGGGGTGACCGTCACTCAAGCCGAATGGTCTGTACCTGTCAAGGTCTAGACCAGGGTTGGCGGAGCGGGCGAACAACGGGCGAACTTCAGTCGACGGGACCTCTGCGCACCCTCCAACCCCCTTGCGCCGCACGTACGGTGACGCGAACTGATGGCCGCGACAGGCGCACGCCCGTGCGCGTCGGGGAGTGCTCGGGGGAGTGCGAGGAAGCCGTGGAGTGGTTCAGCGCCGAGAACGTCGTGGCCGTGCTCACCGCCGTACTGGGTGTCCTGGCGTCCGTCGGGGTGCTCTGGTACGAGCGCCGGGTACCCCGCCGCAAACGCATCGGCTACCGAGTCCAGATGGACACCCCGATCGGCAGGGACGTCAGTCACGGGCGGGCCAATGTGCGGCTCGGGCTCTTCAACGAGACGCCGGACATGGCCGATGCCACGCTCGTCCTGCTGCGGGTGGAGAACGACGGCTCGCAGTCCATCGGGGACAGCGACTACACGGGTCGTGAACTGCACGGTCTGACCGTCGAGTTCACCGACCGCACGGTCCGGGGGATAGCGGTCACGCAGTCGCCGAACGCCGACCATCTGATGGAGCACTTCACCCCGGCGGGCGGGATGCGGCACAGCGGGCCCCTGATCCGGCTGCCCCGGGTCCCGCTCAACCGCAACGAGCACTTCAAGCTGCTCGTCCTGCTCACCGGTGGGAACGTGGGCAGCCCCATCACGATCACCGGCGGCATCCGGGACGGCGTGGTGGCCCCGAACAAGGCCGCCCGCCCCGACGAGAAGCCGCCGCTGTTCGGCCGGGCCGCCCGGCTGATCACCGTGGCCCTGACCGTCTGCGTCGTCACGCTCGCCTCGATCATCCTCGTACGGGACGACAGCCGGCCGCCGATCGGCTGCGCCACGGGCGAGCTGACGGTCACCGGTTCCACCGCCTTCGCCCCCGTCGTACGGGAACTGGCGGACAAGTACGAGAAGGAGTGCGAGGGCTCCACCATCCAGGTGGACGCGCACGGCTCCACCGCCGGCATACGGCGGCTCGCCGACCAGGGCGCCAAGGAGGCCAAGTACGGCTCCCCCGCGCTGGTCGCCCTCTCCGACGGCCCGAAGACGGGCGGCTACCCGCAGCTGCGCGAGAACCGCATCGCGGTCTCGCTCTTCTCCCTCGTCGTCAACGACCGGGTGCCGGTGCGCGACCTCTCGCTGGAGGACATCCGGAAGATCTACCAGGGCGACATCCGTAACTGGAAGGTCCTCGGCGGCCCCGACCTGAAGGTCCTGCTGGTCAGCAGGGACGCCAACTCCGGCACCCGCGAGGTCTTCCAGCGGCGCGTACTCGGCCGCAACGAGCCCGCCCAGTCCTCCCACGACTGCGCCACCAAGGACGACCCGCATGCCGTGGTCACCCGCTGCGAACTCGACAGCACCGAACAGGTGCTGTCCACCGTGGCCAAGCTCCCCGGAGCCATCGGCTACAGCGAGCTGCGCGCCGGAACCGAACTGAAGGGGCTGCACCAGCTCGCGATCGACGGCGCCACCCCGTCCGTCGACACGATCGGCAGCAGCGCCTACCCGTACCGCGAGATCGAATACGCCTACAGCTACGGCCAGCCGCCCGCGGACTCGCTGGCGTCCAGCTTCCTCGGCTACCTCAGCCGCGGCAGCGGCCAGGACGTCATCAGGACCCACGGCCATCTGCCGTGCGCGACCCCCAAGGGCCTGCGGATCTGCGGCGCGGACTGAGGCGTTACGGGACGCGGTACGCGGGAGGGCCGGGACGCACGTGACGTCCCGGCCCTCCCGCTCTTCGGCTTTCCCGCTCTAGAGGAAAGAGTTGATCTCGATGGTCTCGGTGCGGCCGGGGCCGACACCGATCGCCGAGATCGGAGCGCCCGACATCTCTTCGAGCGCCTTCACGTAGTCCTGCGCGTTCTTCGGCAGGTCGTCGAAGGTCTTCGCCTTCGTGATGTCCTCGGACCAGCCCGGCAGCATCTCGTAGATCGGCTTCGCGTGGTGGAAGTCGGTCTGGCTGTACGGGAGCTCCTCGACGCGCTTGCCGTCGATCTCGTACGCGACACACACCGGGATCTGCTCCCAGCCGGTCAGCACGTCCAGCTTCGTGAGGAAGAAGTCGGTGAGACCGTTGACCCGGGTCGCGTACCGCGCGATCGGGGCGTCGAACCAGCCGCAGCGACGGTCGCGGCCGGTGGTGACACCGCGCTCGCCACCGATGCGGCGCAGCGCCTCGCCGTCCTCGTCGAGCAGCTCCGTCGGGAACGGACCGGCACCGACACGCGTGGTGTACGCCTTGAGGATGCCGATGACCCGGCTGATCTTCGTCGGGCCCACGCCGGAACCGGTGCAGGCGCCGCCCGCGGTCGGGTTCGACGAGGTGACGAAGGGGTACGTGCCGTGGTCGACGTCGAGCAGGGTCCCCTGGCCACCCTCGAAGAGGACGACCTTGCCCTCGTCGATGGCGTCGTTCAGGATCAGCACCGTGTCGGCGACGTACGGCTTGAGCCGGTCCGCGTAGGTGAGCAGCTCTTCGACGATCTTGCCGGATTCGATCGCGCGCCGGTTGTAGAGCTTGGCGAGGAGCTGGTTCTTGAATTCGAGGGCCGCTTCGACCTTCTGGACGAGGATCGACTCGTCGTAGAGGTCCTGGACCCGGATACCGACGCGGTTGATCTTGTCCGCGTATGTCGGTCCGATACCGCGACCGGTGGTACCGATCTTGCGGGAGCCGAGGAAGCGTTCCGTCACCTTGTCGACCGTGACGTTGTACGGAGTGATCAAATGAGCGTTACCGCTGATCAGAAGCTTGGACGTGTCGACGCCTCGCTCGTTCAGACCGTTCAGCTCGGAGAACAGCACCGCCGGGTCGACCACGACTCCGTTACCGATGACCGGGGTACACCCCGGCGACAGGATTCCGGAGGGAAGGAGATGCAGTGCGTACTTCTGGTCGCCCACGACGACCGTGTGGCCGGCATTGTTGCCGCCCTGATAGCGCACGACATAGTCCACGGATCCACCGAGGAGGTCGGTGGCCTTCCCCTTGCCCTCGTCACCCCACTGAGCACCGAGCAGCACAAGTGCGGGCACAGGCGTACACCCCTTCCGGGCGGGGCATGTCCAAGGTCAGGGGGCGTACGTAAAGGTGTACCTGCCGCACGACGATGTGCGGCAAAGCCTGAGCCGTCGAACCGGGTGCCCCGGAATAGACGAAGCCCCTGGCGCAATAGCGCAAGGGGCTCTTGCACCAAGATGCTACCCGAGGAAGGACCGAGGTGTCGGCTGCAGAGCCCTCCGGCGACGGCGACCACCAGCTTCTGGTGCTCATCGACCCGGTTGCCCGCCGGACCGACGGTGAGTCCGTCCGTATCGCAAAGGATGTGCTGAGCGCCGGCTCGCACGCCAAGATCTGCCTTCCGGACACCCCCGAGGAGTTCAACAGGGCCCTGTCTCGCCGGGGCAGCCGAAGGCCGGTGATCGTCGGCGACGACCGGGCGCTGCTGCGCGCCGTCGCCCATCTCCACCGGGAGCGCGAGCTCTCCGGCGGCGCCCTGTCCCTGATCCCGGTCGGCGCCGCACCCACGCTGGAACTGGCCCACGCGCTCGGCGTGCCCCGGGGCGCGGTGGCCGCGGCCCGCTCGGCGCTCGACGGCACGGTCCGCCGGCTGGACCTGCTGGTCGACGACAGCGACGGCGTCGTCCTCGGCACGCTGCGCATCCCGGCCCTGCCCCCGTCCGCCGGCGCCCCGCACACGGGCGTCACGGCGGTCTGGGACACCTGCCGCTCACTGGTGGCGTCCCTGGTCCGCCCGGCCCCGGCCACCGCCCACACACCGCCACGCACGCACCGGCTGCGCGTGGAGGCGGACGGCGTCCTGCTGAACGACCTGGACCGCCCGGTCGAAGGCATCACGGTGACCACACAGGGCGACGGCGGCCTGGTCGACGTGGTGATCCACACCGGGCCGGGCCTGACGGAATCCAGGGAGGCCAAGGCGGTGACGGTCTCCGGCGCCGACTTCCGCTACCGGGCCGACATACACGTCACGGGCCCGGTCCGCACCCGGACGTGGACGGTGCGGGCGGGGGCGTGGTCGCTGATACTTCCGGCAGTCGGGGGCTGATCCTCGTCAGTCCGCCTTGCCGCCCGGGGACGCGCGGTGGGCGCGCCAGCGTTCCATCATTCCCGCGAGCTCCGTCTGTACGAACTCGAAGAACTCCGCCGTCTCGGCGAGCCGCTCGCCGGCCGGGGTGTCCTTGCCCAGGGTCCGGGCGCCCTCCTTGAGGGTTTCCTCCCAGCGGGTGAGGACGCGGTCCCGGCTCGCGAAGGTGGTGTACCAGATCTCGTTGTGCAGGCGGTAGCGGTCGCGGCGGGAGCCCGGCTCGCGCTCCCTGCTGACCATGCTGACCTGGGTCAGATAGCTGACCGCGCCGGAGACGGCGGCCGGGCTGATCTGGAGGGCGAGAGCGAGCTCGGCCGAGGTCATCGAGCCGTCGTCGTCCGCGAGGAGTGCCGCGAAGACGCGGGAGGCCATGCGCTGCATGCCCGCCTCGGTCATATCGGCGGCGAATCGCTCCACGAACCGCGACACGGCTTCGTCGTCACGCCGGTCTGCGCCGGTCTCACCGGTTTCGGTGGTTTCGCTGGTCATCGTCCCATCGTCTCCCCATCGCCCCCGGACTCGTTCATGCACTGGATTTTATACACTTCCTTAACTTCACAAGTTTGTGAAACTAGCGTACGTTGTGAAACATGACGAAGGCAATCACCGTGGCCGGACTGCACAAGTCGTTCGGGCGGACACATGCGCTGGACGGCCTCGACCTGAGCGTCGAGACCGGTGAGGTCCATGGCTTCCTCGGGCCCAACGGCTCCGGGAAGTCCACCACCATCCGGGTCCTGCTGGGACTGCTGCGGGCCGACTCCGGCGCCGCCCAGATCCTCGGCCGGGACCCCTGGGACGAAGCGGTGGAGGTGCACCGCCGTATCGCGTACGTCCCCGGCGACGTCACGCTGTGGCGCAACCTCTCGGGCGGCGAGGTCATCGACCTCTACGGGCGGCTGCGCGGCGGCGGCCTCGACAAGCAGCGGCGCGCCGACCTCGTCGAGCGGTTCGAGCTGGACCCCACGAAGAAGGGGCGCACCTACTCCAAGGGCAACCGCCAGAAGGTCGCCCTCGTCGCCGCACTCGCCGCCGACGTCGACCTGCTGATCCTCGACGAGCCGACCTCCGGGCTCGACCCGCTCATGGAGGAGGTCTTCACGGACTGCGTGCGAGAAGCCGCCCGTGAGCGCGGACAGACGGTGCTGCTCTCCTCGCACATCCTCAGCGAGATCGAGACGCTCTGCGACCGGGTCAGCATCATCCGCAAGGGCGTCACCGTCGAGACGGGATCCCTCGCAGACCTGCGCCACCTGACCCGTACCAGCGTCACCGCCGAACTGGCCGCCGCACCCAACGGGCTCACCGACCTGCCCGGCGTCCACGACCTCGACGTCCAGGGCAAGCGCGTACGGCTCCAGGTCGACACCGACAAGCTCGACGCCGTGCTGCGCTCGCTCACCACCTCGGGCGTCCGGTCGCTGACCAGCACCCCGCCCACCCTGGAGGAGCTGTTCCTCCGCCACTACCAGGACACCGCGTCCACGGTCGCGGAAGAGGCGATGACGCGATGACTGCGGACCTTGCGGTACGGAGCCCGGGCGGCTCCAGCCAACTCATCGGCACGAACCCCCTGTTCAGGCTCGCCATGCGCCGGGACCGCATCATGCTCCCGGTCTGGGTCCTCGTCCTGACCCTGATGGTCGTCAGCGGCGGCTCGTCCATCGAGACGCTGTACGACACGCCGGCCGACCGGGCCGAGGTCGCCCGGTCGATGACCGCCAACAGTTCGTTGCGCGCCATGTACGGACCGGTCTTCGACGACTCCGTCGGGGCCCTGGTGGCCTGGCGGTTCGGCGTCTTCGCCGCCACGCTGGCCGCCGTGATGAGCCTGATCATCGTCATCCGGCACACCCGGGAGGAAGAGGAGTCGGGCCGTCAGGAGCTGCTCTCCTCCGCGATGGTGGGGCGGCGCGCCCCGCTGACCTCGGCCCTGTTCACCGCGCTCGTCGCCAACGGCCTGGTCGCCCTGTTCATCACCGGCGGCCTCGCGGGCCAGGGCGGCACCGGAGCACTGGCACTCGGGCTCGCGGTCGGCGCCACCGGCATGGTCTTCGCCACCATGGCGGCGATCGTCGCGCAACTCACCGAGAGCGCGCGGCTCGCCAAGGGAATGACAGGCGGCGTGGTCGGCCTCGCCTTCCTGCTGAGGGCGGCCGGTGACTCCGGTAGAGCAGGGGAAACCTCCCAGGCGTTCAGCTCTTGGGGAGGCTCCTCCGTCCTGACCTGGCTCTCGCCGATCGGCTGGGCCGAGAACGTCCGGCCGTACGCGGGCGAACGCTGGTGGGTGCTGCTGCTCTCCGTGACGGCGATCGCGGCCCAGGGCGCGGTCGCGTACACCCTGGCCGGCCGGCGCGACATCGGCATGGGCTTCCTCCCGGCCCGGCCGGGACCGGCCGAGGGCAAGCTCGCCACCGCGGGCGGCCTGGCCTGGCGGTTGCAGCGCGGCACCCTGCTCGGCTGGACCGTCGCCTTCGCCGTCGCGGGCGTCGTCTTCGGCGGCATGGCCGAGGGCGCCGCCGATCTGGTCGGCGACAACGAGCAGGCCAAGGAGATCTTCGCGCGGATGGGGGGCCAGGAGGCCATGACCCAGGCGTTCCTGGCCGCGATGGTCGGGATGCTGGGAATGATGGCCGCGCTGTACGCGGTGGCGTCGATCCTCCGCCTCCACAGCGAGGAGACCTCGCAGCGCGCCGAACCCCTCCTCGCGAACCGGCTGGGCCGGCTGCGCTGGGCGGCCGGTCACCTGATGATCGCGTTCGGCGGAGCGGTGGTCATCATGCTGGCGGGCGGTCTGGGACTGGCCATCGGCTACGGCGACGAGTTCGGCGCGGTGCTGGGAGCGGCGCTGGTCCAGGTCCCCGCGATCTGGCTCCTGGGCGGCCTGGCGGTGCTGCTGTACGGGGCACTCCCCAAGGCGGCGCCCGTGGCCTGGGGCGTGGTCGGCGCGAGCCTGCTGATCGGCTGGATCGGCCCGGCACTCGACCTGCCCCGGTCAGCGATGGACCTGACTCCCTTCGGCCACCTGCCGAAGCTGCCGGGCACGGAGATGGCGTGGACCCCGGTGCTCCTGATGACGGCGGGAGCGGTGGCCCTAGTGGCCGCAGGCCTGACGGCCCTCCGCCGCCGGGACATCCTGACCTGAGGGGCACCGGGCGCGCCCGGTAGCCGTGGGGGCCGGGGCCAAAGCCCTCGGCCCCCCACCCTCTCAGAGCTCCACGTTCAGCTCCTTCAGCCCCCGGATCACATAGCCCGGATGCCACTCCGGCTCCTTGACCAGCCGCATGCCCGGCGCCTTGCGCAGCAACTCGCCGAACGAGGCTGCCAGTTCGATGCGGGCCAGCGGCGCACCCAGGCAGTAATGGATGCCCGCCCCGAACGTGATGTGCGGGTTGTCCGGACGGGACAGGTCCAGCGTGTCGGGGTCGGCGAACCGCTCCGGGTCCCGGTTGGCCGAGCCGAAGAGCAGCGCGACCTCCGAGCCGCGCGGAATGACCGTGCCGGCGATCTCGATGTCGTCGAGCACCCAGCGCTCGAACATCTGCAACGGAGTGTCGTACCGCAGCAGTTCCTCCACCGCGGTGGGCAGCAGACCGTGATCACCGCGCAGGGCCGCCAGCTGCTCCGGGTGCCGGAACAGCGTCCACCAGCCGTTGACGGTGGTGTTGACCGTCGCCTCGTGCCCCGCGTTCAGCAGCAGCACACAGGTGGAGATCATCTCCTGCTCGCTGAGCCGCTCTCCCTCGTCATGGGCGGCGATGAGCGCGGAGATCAGATCCGTACCGGGGTCCGTCCGACGCTCCGCGATCAGCCCCCGCAGATACGCGGAGAAGTCGACCGACGCCCGGACGGCCTCCCGGGCCGTCTCCTCCGACGGGTTCAGCTCGAACATCCCGCAGATCGCCGAGGACCAGGGCCGCAGCAGCGCCCGGTCGGCCTCCGGCACACCCAGCATCTCGGCGATCACGGCGACGGGCAACGGCTCGGCGACCGCCGCCAGCAGGTCACCGCCGCCCGAGGCGACGAACGCGTCGACCAGCTCGGCGGCCAGCCGCTCCACCGTCGGCGCGAGCCGCTCGACCGTACGCGGCGTGAACGCCTTGGAGACCAGTCGCCGGATACGGGTGTGGTCGGGCGCCTCCAGATCGAGGATCCCCTGCCCGTTGAGGGTGTGGAAGGGCTCGTGGGCGGCCGGCGGAGCGGTGAGCCCGAACTCCTCGTGGCTGAACCGGTGCAGATACGTCCGGCCCAGGCGCCGGTCACGCAGCAGACCGGACACATCGGAGTAGTGCGGGATCAGCCACTGCCGGGTCGGCTCGAAGTAGTGCGCCCGGCCGGCGGCGCGCAGCGCGGTGTAGGCGGGGTACGGATCGGCGACGAACGCGGGCGACCAGGGGTCGAAGGACACATACATGCCCTGACGCTACCCGCGGCCGAGGTCCTGCTTCGAGAGCCGAAGCGTTATCGGGCGTCGCTTCAGTCGGCACGTTCGCGTTGTTACGTTGAGCGCCCTGTCGAGACGGACTTCGCGAGGGCGGCAATGCGAGGCATAAGAATGTGTGTCGCAGGTACGTCGGCGGCGCTGCTGGCTGCTGTGCTCACCGGTTGTGCCGATCCGGCCGCTCCGGCCGATTCGCAGAGCGCGACGACGGTCGCAGAGACGTCCGCCCTGCCGTCGGCCTCGCCCACGGTGAGCGACATCTCCGCGACGCCCTCCGCTTCCCCGTCCCCCACCGCCGTGCGGCCGAGCAGCCCGTCGGTCTCGCCGACCACCCGGCCCGCCACAGCTCCCAAATCGTCTGCGCCGATACCGACGTGGTTGCGGATGACGGTCGCCACCAGGGCCGGCCGGCTCGACCTGGTCCGCGGCGGGGCCGCCCAGGAGTTCACTGTCACCCTGCGCAACGGCAACACCCAGGCGTACGGACATCTGCGGCTCGCCTTCCAGATGGAGATCCTGATCGACGGAACCCCGGCGAACGAACGTCCGCCGTCCGACGGCTTCGTACTGGAGCGCTGGGACGACGGGGCGGGCGTGTGGCGCAACGCAGAGCTGCGTATCGCCAATGACGCCATGCCGCACCAGCTCTACGAGGGCGGTGCCCCGCTGGCCCGCGACGCGGTGCGCACCGAGCGCTATCGGCTGCGTGCCGGATCCGCAGGTCCCGTCGGCAGTACCCCGCTGATGGTGGCGCTGATCAATACTGACGCGCCCGGGAACGCGTCGGCCGGCGAGGCACGCCCGGCCTCTCTCTCCCTGCCCCACACCACGCGACGGAAGTGATCGAGCAGGGGCTTACGGAGCGCCCCGGCCGCCGGACCCCTACCCGGGCGTGACCAGGCGTGCCTCGTACGCGAACACCGCCGCCTGTGTCCGGTCGCGCAGCCCCAGCTTCACCAGGATGCGGCTCACATGCGTCTTGATGGTGGACTCGGCGACCACCAGGCGCGAGGCGATCTCCGCGTTCGACAGCCCCTGCGCGATCAGCACGAGCACCTCCGTCTCCCGCTCCGTGAGGTCCCCGATCCGAGCGAGCGCGGGAGGGCGCGGCGCTTCGGAGAGCTTCGAGAACTCCGTGATCAGCCGCCGCGTGACAGCCGGGGCGAGCAGCGCCTCCCCGGACGCCACCACCCTTACACCTTCGGCGAGTTGGCGGGCCGACGCGTCCTTCAGCAGGAAGCCGGAGGCCCCCGCGCGCAGCGCCTGGTACACGTACTCGTCGAGGTCGAAGGTGGTGAGGACGAGGACCTTGGCGTCCGCGTCGGCGGCGACGATCTCGCGGGTCGCCTCGATGCCGTTGAGTTCCGGCATCCGGATGTCCATGAGCACGACGTCGGGGCGGAGGGCGGCCACCTGCGAGACGGCCTGGCGTCCGTCGACGGCCTCGCCCACGACCTCGATCCCCGGCATCGCGTTGAGGAGTACGGAGAAACCCTCGCGGACCATCATCTGGTCGTCGACGATCAGCACCCTGATGTTGTTCATACGGCCCCGCCCGGCAGCGTGCCGTCCGACGGCGTGCCGTCCGCGGCCTGCTCGCGCACGGTCTGTACGGGGATGAACGCGGTGACCTCGTAACCGCCGTCCGCCGTCGTCTCCGCAGTCATCTCACCGTCCAGCATGGCCACCCGCTCGCGCATCCCCGTGATGCCGTGCCCGGCCCCCGGCGACGGCTTGACGAGACCGGTCGGCGGCCCGTTCACGACGCGCAGCCCGAGCCCGCCGAGTACGTAGCCGATCTCCACCTTCGCGGTGGCGCCCGGCGCGTGCCGCAGTGTGTTGCTCAGGGCTTCCTGGACGATCCGGTACGCCGACAGCTCGACGCCCTGCGGCAGCTCGCGTACGGCTCCGGTGACCGTCTTCTCCGTCGCCAGTCCCGCATCCCCCACATTGGCCAGGAGGCGGTCCAGCTCGGCGAGCGTGGGCTGCGGGGCGTCCGGGGCCTCGTAGTCCTCGGCCCGTACGACCCCGAGGACCCGGCGCAGCTCGGTGAGCGCGGCGACGGCGTTCTCCCGGATGGTGAGGAACGCCTGCTCCAGCTCGGGCGGCGGGTTCTCCACCCGGTACGGGGCGGCCTCCGCCTGGATCGCGACGACCGACATGTGGTGGGCGACGACGTCGTGCAGTTCACGGGCGATGGTCGTGCGCTCCTCCAGGAGCGTGCGCCGGTCGCGCTCGACGGCGGTCACCGTGCGCTGCACGGTCACCTCGCGCTGGGCCTCCCGCCGCACCTGCACCATGGTCACGACGAGCAGGGCGAACGCGGAGGTGACGATCATGGGCGCGGTGGACGTGGAGTACTGCCAGGACCCGACGTTCTCCATCAGGATGCCCAGCAGCGCGGTGAGCGCCCACATCCAGGCGGCCGTACGCGGCCGGGTCCTGGCCGCGACGACCACCATGACCACCAGGTGGGCGAAGAAGCTGCTGGGCCCCCACGGCACGTCGTTCCCCACCACACCGACGACGACGGTTGCCGCCATCGAGGCCCAGTACGCGGCGACGGGCCTGACCAGGGTCATCGCGACCGGAATCGCCGGCAGCACACCCACGACGAACTGACCGTGCCCCATGCCGGCCCCGACGAGCACCGTGATCAGCGCGGCGAACAGCACCAGGGCGTGCCGGATCCAGACGGCCGGCTCGCCGAGCCGCCGGGGCAGCCGTCGGATCAGCCGCCCGTCGCGGGGCAGCGGATCCAGCGGACGGTAGGCGAAGACGTCACGGAGAAGGTCCTGCCGCAGGCCGCCTATCACCCCTGCGGCCACCCGGAACTCCGGGCTTCTGATCTTGGTCTTGGTCTTGGTCTGGGTCTCGGTCACGCTTCCACGGTAGGCGGCGACACGGCGCGGGTCGTCAGCAGTGATGCGGATCCCGCACCGTCCGTCGCAAGTACTACACAGGGGCCCGCGAGGCGCCCCTCACCACGCCAGCTGGGCCAGCTCCTCCGCGACCACCGCACACGCGTCGGCCGACGGATCGATGAGCGGGAAGTGCCCGACCCCCTCCAGGAGCGTCAGCCCCACCATCTCCCCCGCCTTCGCCGCCGCGTCGACGAACGCCTCCGACACCGCCGCGGGCACGGTCAGATCGCAGGTGCCCTGCACCACGGCCGTCGCGATACCGGTGGGCAGCAGGGCGGCCGGGTCGGCAAAGGCGCTCCGTACCGCGAAGTCACCCTCCCCGCCCAGGAGTTGGTGCACCGCACCGGAGCAGACGTCCAGCTCGACGGCGGTCGCGAAGTCGGCGACCGGCGCCAGTGCGACGACGCCACGCAGGGGCGGCGGTGCGGGCAGCCGCCACGGCGACCCCTCGGGGAGTACGTGCCGGGCAGCGGCCCACAGCGCGAGCTGACCGCCCGCCGAGTGCCCGGTGACCACGGTCCGCCGCACATCGGCCTGCGGCAGCTCCCGCCCGGCCAGCAACGGCATCGCGTCCATCGCGGCGGCAACGTCGTCGAAGGTCTCGGGCCAGCGTCCGGCGGCCGGCTCGGAACCACGCTGCTGCGGGATCTCGCCGCCCCGCCGGTACTCGACGCTGGCGACGGCGAAGCCGCGCCGGGCCAGGAAGTCCGCGAGCGGCGACACATGGTGCCGGTCGTACGGGGCCCGCCACGCCCCGCCGTGCAGCAGGACGACGAGTGGCGCCCCGGTTCTGCCGTCCCGGGGGGCGTAGAAGTCGATCACCTGGTCGGGGTGGCTGCCGTAGGCCGCGGACCGGTCGGGGGCGATCACCGGATGGGCGAACGCCGACTCCTCCTCGGCGGCATCACGATCACGCGCGGAAGAATCCGACATGCTGCTCCAACCGTCCTACACCTGTGCCCAACTGGCTTGACCTGCGGGGACGTTATCAGCACCGGCCCCATGCGCCGGACGGGCTCGATCCTCCCGGCTCAGCGGAAAATCAAGCCCGTCCGGAGATACAGGACAAAACGGCAACCGGACAGCCCGGCATGATCCAAACGAGAGGCCCTGGCTACCCCGCCAGCACGTCCGCGAGGATGCGCGCCGCGCGCTCCGCATCCGCGAAGCCCACGTACAACGGGGTGAATCCGAACCGCAGCACATCCGGCCGCCGCAGGTCTCCGACGACTCCCCGCTCGATGAGGGCGCGCATCACCGGCTCGGCGTCCTCGCACCGCAGCGCGACCTGGCTGCCGCGTTCCGCGTGCGCGGCCGGGGTGACCGAGGTGACCCGGCCCTCCGGCACATACGCGGCGACGCACTCCAGGAAGAAGTCCGTCAGCGCGAGGGACTTCGCCCGTACGGCGGACACCTCCACCCCGTCCCACACGTCCAGTGACGCTTCGAGCGCCAGCATGGACAGGATGTCGGGGGTGCCGACCCGGCCCCGTACCGAACCCTCGGCGGGGGCGTATCCGGGTGTCATCGCGAACGGGTCGGCGTGCGACGTCCAGCCCGGCAGCGGGGAGTCGAAGGCCGCCTGGTGGCGCTCGGCGACGTACAGATAGGCGGGCGAACCGGGGCCGCCGTTCAGGTACTTGTACGTGCAGCCGATGGCCAGGTCGACCCCGTGCTCGTCCAGGCCGACGGGCAGGGCGCCCGCGCTGTGGCACAGGTCCCAGACCGCGAGGCCGCCCGCCGCGTGCACGGCGGCGGTGAGACCGGGCAGGTCGTGGAGCCTGCCCGTGCGGTAGTCGACATGGTTGAGCAGGACGACCGCCGTACGGGGGCCGAGCGCGGCCGGTACGTCGCCGGGCGCGACCGGGACGATGCGGTGGCCGGTCATCCGGGCGGCGGACTCGGCAATGTACCCGTCCGTGGGAAACGTCGTCGCGTCGACCAGGATCTCGTCGCGTCCGTCCGCCGCGAGGCGGGTCGCGGCGACGACGGCCTTGAAGACGTTCACGCTCGTCGAGTCGCCCACCACGATCTGCCCGGCGGCGGCCCCGACGAGCGGGGCGATCCGGTCACCGATCCGCTCGGGCGCGGTCCACCAGCCGCTCTCGTCCCAGGACCGTATGCGCAGCTCGCCCCACTCGCGGGTGACGACCTCCTGGAGCCGCGCGGGCACGTGGCGGGGCAGCGCACCCAGCGAGTTCCCGTCGAGGTAGACGGTGTCGTCGAGGGTGAACAGCTCGCGGAGCTTGGCCAGCTCGTCGGCGGCGTCGAGTGCCGCTGCCTTGTCGGCGTAGGCCTCAGACATGGCTGCGTGCCGTCCACAGCTCGGGAAAGACGTTCTTCGTGGCCCGCTTCTCCAGCCAGGCGACCCCGGCCGAACCGCCGGTTCCGGTCTTCGAACCCATCGCGCGGCGGGTGGCGACCAGGTGGTCGTTGCGCCAGCGCCAGACCAGCTCGCCGACATCGGTGAGCGCCTCACCGAGGCGGACCAGCTCGTCGTGCTGGTCGGGGTTGGCGTAGATCTGCGCCCAGACGGTCTCGACCTCGGGCGAGGGCTCGTACTTCTTGGCCAGGTCCCGGCCGAGCACGGACTGCGGCACCGCGTGCCCGCGCCGGGCGAGCAGGGCGAGCACCTCGTCGTACAGGCTGGGCTCCTGGAGCGCCTTCTCCAGCTCGGCGTACACGCGGGGCGCGCCCCGGTGCGGTACGAGCATGGAGGCGGACTTGTCCCCGAGCAGGAACTCCATCCGCCGGTACATCGCCGACTGGAATCCGGAGCCTTCGCCGAGCGCGCCGCGGTAGGAGTTGAACTGGGCGGGGGTGAGCCCTGCCAGCGGGGTCCAGGAGGCGTTCAGGGCCTCCAGCTCCCGTACGGACCGCTTCAGCGCGTCACGCGCCACGGGTATGCGGTCCTCGCGCAGGGCGTGCGCCGCGGTCTCCCACTCATGGACGATGACCGTGAACCACAGCTCCATGACCTGGGTGGTGACCAGGAAGACCATCTCGCCGGGGTCGTCCGAGCGAAGGTGCTGGAGGTGGGTCAGGACATCCGCCTGGACATAGTCCTCATACGGAGTCGTTCCCGCGAAGTCGAGGTGCGGGGTGTCCGCACCGGTGGCTTCGGGGTCGGGGTGATTCGTCGACATTTCTGTCTCCTCGACACGAGCTTCCGGGTAGCGGTCCGCCCCTTCCGTGAGGAAGTGGAGCTCCGGTCCCCTGCCCGCACATCCTAAGCCGGGACCGGGGGCGCCGTCGTCCGGGAGTCAGGTCGGGCGGCAGGCCGGGCGGGCGGCACAGGCCGGGCGGGCGGCACAGGCCGGGCGGGCAGCACAGGCCGGGCGGGCAGCACACGGGCCCCGGGGACATCATGCGTCCACGGGGCCCGTGTACAGCGCGGGCGGTCTCAGCCCAGGGTGTCGGCGGCGGTCTGCGAGGAGTCGCGCAGGAACGTCGAGCAGCGCTCGTACTCGTCCTTCTCGCCGATGTCCCCAGCGGCGCGGGCCAGGGCGTGCAGCGCGCGCAGGAAGCCGCGGTTCGGCTCGTGCTCGAACGGGACGGGGCCGTGGCCCTTCCAGCCGGCACGGCGCAGGGCGTCGAGGCCGCGGTGGTAGCCGGTGCGGGCGTACGCGTACGACTCGATGACCCGGCCGCCCTCGTACGCCTCGTCGGCGAGCTGCGCCCAGGCCAGCGAGGAGGTGGGGTACTTCGCTGCGACATCGGCGGGCGCCGCGCCGTTGGCGAGCAGCTCGCGCGGCTCCGGGTCGTCGGGCAGATGGGTCGGGGAGGGCCCCCCGAGCAGGTTCTCGTGGATGGACATGGGTTCAAGTGTGCCTGGTGGGACGGGCCCGTGGGGCATCACCCCGGTTCCCGTTCCGGTGCGCGTACGGGCTCCAGGGGCGGGGCCACGACCCCGCAGTGCACGGTGCACGCCGGCCGGGCGGCCTCCGGCGGGGTCCGCACCGTCCACCAGGCGATCGCCGCGCCCAGCACCAGCAGGCCCGCACACATCGGCATCGCCCGCCGGAAGGTCTCGGCGAACTCTTCGGCGTCGCGGTACGCCTCCGGGCCCATCCCGGCGAGCAGCGGCAGCGCGGCCACGGCGATGAGGCCGGCGGCGCGCGCGGCCGCGTTGTTGATGCCGCTGGCGAGCCCGGCCCGCTCGGCGTCCACGGCGGCCAGGACGGTCGCGGTGAGCGGGGCGACGAGGACCACGAGGCCGAGGCCGAGCACGAGGACGGCGGGCAGTACGTCGGTGAGGTACGAGGAGACGGTGGCCCCGGGCCCGACCCGCAGCATGAGCAGCATCCCGGCGGCAGCCAGCAGGGGCCCGACCGTGAGCGGGATACGGGGCCCGATCCGCCGGCCGAGATCGCCCGCGGAGGCGGAGAAGAGCAGCATCAGCACCGTCGTCGGCAGCAGCGCCGCGCCCGCCCCGAGCGCCGAGTATCCGGCGACGACCTGGAGCTGAATCGCGGAGAGGAAGAAGAAGCCGCCGAGCGCCGCGTACACACAGAGGGTGACGATGTTGACCGTGGTGAACAGCCGGGACGCGAAGATCGACAGCGGCAGCATGGGGTCGGCGCGCCGCCCCTCCACCTGCACGAACGCCACACCGAGCAGCACCCCGCCCACCGCCGCACCGATCACCACCGGGGAGGCGCCCTGCCCCGGCGCCTCGATCAGCGCGAACGTCACGCCCGCCAGCGCGAGCGCCCCGAGGGCGGCCCCGAGCACATCGAAGTGGCCGTGCGCCTGTGGGTCGCGGGACTCCGGTACGTGGCGCAGGGCGACGGGTACGCAGAGGGCGGCGAGCGGCAGGTTCAGCAGGAACACCCAGCGCCAGCCGGGCCCGTCGACGAGCCAGCCCCCCACGAACGGCCCGATCGCGGCCCCCACCCCGCCGAGCCCCGACCAGAGCCCGACGGCACGGCCCCGGTCGTCCGGATGGAAACTGGCCTGGATGAGCGCGAGGGACCCCGGGGTGAGCAGCGCCCCGCCGACCCCTTGGAGGGCGCGGGCGGCGATGAGAACGCCCGCGTTCGGCGCGATCCCGCAGAGCAACGAGGCCACGGCGAACCACACGACCCCGACGACGAACACCCGCCGCCGCCCGTACCGGTCCCCGAGCGCCCCACCGAGGAGGATCAGCCCGGCGAGCGTGAGCATGTAGGCGTTGACGGTCCACTGAAGCGCGGCGAGATCGGTGCCGAGGTCTTCGCCGATGCGGGGGAGGGCGACGTTGATCACGGTGGAGTCGAGCATGGCCATGCTCGACCCGAGGACGGTGGTGAACACGACCCACCGGCCGACGGGCGACGACACCCGAATTCCGTCACCGCCGCTTTGCGCATCGCCCATGCGGCCAGCATCACCGCTCCCCGGGCCCCCGGCCACTCCGCCCCAGAGCCCGCCCGGCGATTGAGGGCGTCTTTCAGCCTGTCCGGCGTTTGAGGACCGGGGGCCGGGGCAGCGCCCCGGGTTCGGGAAGGGGCGGGTAGGGGAACGCTCGCCGCAGGCGCAACCCGGCACCCGCACCTGCGCCCGGGCCCGCACCGCCCGCCTACCGCCCCACCGCCCGAATCAGCGCCTCCACCCCCGCCACCACCTTGCTCCGCGGGCACCCCACATTCAGCCGCAGGAACCCCGGCGCCCCATACACCGCCCCCGGCATGATCGCGACCTTCTCCCGCTCGATCAGCACCCGCTGCAACACCTCGTCGTCCACACCCAGCGGTCGCAGATCGATCCACGCCAAGTACCCCGCCTGCGGCGGCTCCCACCCCAGCTCGGGGAACGCGCCGTTCAGCCGTTCCGCCACCAGCGCCAGGTTCCCCGCCACATACGCTCGCACCCCGTCCAGCCACGCCGCACCCTCCCGGTACGCCGCGATGTGCGCGGTCAGTGAGAGCACCGCCGGCGAGGCGAGGCCCTCCGCCGTCTCCATGCGCCGCAGAAACTCCGCCCGGTCCGACGCCCGGCCGACGATCCCGTACGACCCCGTCAGCGCCGGGAAGTTGAACGACTTCGACGCGGACGTGATGACCGCCCAGCGCCCGTCACCCCCCACCCGCGTCCAGGGAACATGCCGGTACCCGTCGTGCACGAAATCCGCGTGTATCTCGTCGCTGACCACCGCCACCCCGTACCGCCCGGCCAGCGCGGCCATCTCCGTCAACTCGGCCTCCGTCCACACCCGCCCCGTCGGATTGTGCGGCGAACACAGCACGAGCACCTTCGCGTCGGCCCGCGCCAGCTCCCGCTCCAGCGCCTCCACGTCCCCCACCGGCACCCCCCGCAGCTCGCGCCCGAGCCCGGTGACCGCCTTGCGGAAGCCGTCGTACGTGGGAGTGTGGACGAACCACCCCGTCCCCCACCGCCGTCCACATCTGCAACAGCTGCGAGAGCTGGCTGAGCACGGACGGCCCGTAGACCAGCCGCCCGGTGTCGAGCCCGGTGCCGTACCGGGTCTCGTACCAGTGCGCGATCGCCGACCGGAAGTCGTCCTGCTGCCAGTCCGTGTAGCCGAACACCCCGTGGTCGAGCCGCGCCCTCAGCGCCGCCAGCACCTCCGGCGCGGTCTCGAAGTCCATGTCGGAGATGGTGAACGGCAGCAGCCCGTCCACCCCGAACCGGTCGGCGACCCCGTCCCACTGGACGCACCAGGTGCCCCGGCGGTCGACGACGGTGTCGAAGTCGTAGGACGCACTCACAGCAGTTACCCCACATCGCTCGGACACGCCGGACATGCCATGGGCCCGGCACCCCAAGGGGTACCGGGCCCACCACAACAATCTTGTGCCGACTACTTCAGCTTCGTGCCCGTGGACCGCAGGTTGGCGCACGCCTCGGTGACACGCTTGGCCATGCCGGCCTCGGCCAGCTTGCCCCAGCTGCGCGGGTCGTAGGCCTTCTTGTTGCCGACCTCGCCGTCGACCTTCAGCACACCGTCGTAGTTGCGGAACATGTGGTCCACGACCGGGCGGGTGAAGGCGTACTGGGTGTCGGTGTCGAGGTTCATCTTCACGACGCCGTTCTCCAGTGCGGTGGCGATCTCCTCCGCGGTGGAGCCGGAGCCGCCGTGGAAGACGAAGTCGAACGGGGACGTCTGGCCGTACTTGGAGCCGACGCCCCCCTGGAGGTCCTTCAGCAGCTCGGGACGGAGCACGACGTTGCCCGGCTTGTAGACACCGTGGACGTTACCGAAGGACGCGGCCAGCAGGTAGCGGCCCTTCTCGCCCAGGCCGAGCGCCTCGGCCGTACGCAGCGCGTCGTCGACGGTCGTGTACAGCTCGTCGTTGATCTCGTGCGTGACGCCGTCCTCCTCGCCACCGGTCGGGGTGATCTCGACCTCAAGAATGATCTTGGCGGCGGCGGCCTTGGCGAGCAGCTCCTGGGCAATGGACAGGTTGTCGGCGAGGGTCTCGGCCGAGCCGTCCCACATGTGGGACTGGAACAGCGGGTTCAGACCCTTGGCGACGCGCTCCGCGGAGACCTCGATCAGCGGACGCACATAGGTGTCCAGCTTGTCCTTGGGGCAGTGGTCGGTGTGCAGCGCGACCGTGATGTCGTACTTGGCGGCGACGATGTGCGCGAACTCGGCCAGGGCGACAGCGCCCGTGACCATGTCCTTGTTGTACTGGCCGCCCAGGAACTCCGCCCCACCGGTGGAGATCTGAATGATGCCGTCGCTCTCGGCCTCCGCGAAACCGCGCAGTGCAGCGTGCAGGGTCTGGGTCGACGTCACATTGATGGCCGGGTAGGCGAACTTGCCTGCCTTCGCCCGGTCGAGCATCTCGGCGTAGACCTCGGGGGTTGCGATGGGCATCTGTCCGCTCCTTGGGATGTGCGGGTGTGCAGTGCTGGTCCCTGACCTGGGGGCGACGTCATCGTCGCCCCCATCTTCCCAGACTCTCGCCGCGGCTCCACCCGGCCTCCTCCACTCAGGCAAACGCAAGGGCGGGCTGTTTCACGTGAAACAGCCCGCCCTTGTTCGAATCCGCAGGTCAGGCCAGGTCGAGGTCCGCCACGGAGTAGACGTGGATGTACGGCAGTCCGGCCTCCGCGACGGCGGGAGCGGCCCCCCGCTCCACGATCACGGCGACGGCGACGACCTCGCCCCCGGCCTCGCGCACCGCCTCCACGGCGGTCAGCGGCGAACCGCCCGTCGTCGAGGTGTCCTCGACGACCAGGCAGCGGCGGCCCTTCACGTCCGTGCCCTCGATCCGGCGCTGCATACCGTGCGCCTTCTGCGCCTTGCGGACGACGAAGGCGTCCAGGCTCTTCCCGCGCGCCGCGGAGGCGTGCAGCATCGACGTGGCCACCGGGTCGGCGCCCAGCGTCAGTCCGCCGACGCAGTCGTAGTCCAGATCGGCGGTGGCATCGAGCATCACCTGGCCGACCATCGGCGCGGCCTTGCCGTCCAGCGTGATCCGGCGCAGGTCGATGTACCAGTCGGCTTCCAGACCCGAGGAGAGGGTCACCTTGCCGTGCACCACGGCCTTGTCCTTGATCTGCTGGAGCAGCTCAGCGCGTACGTCAGTCATGTCAACGAGGGTAAGCGCTGCCGTCGCCGGTCAGAGCCGCACCCAGCTCCAGGTCGTCGCGATCTCCAGCGGCTCGATCGGGGTGACCAGCCGCGGCGCGGTGTTCAGCCCGTTCGGCGGGCCGGACTGCGGCTCGACGCACACCGCCTCGTCCTGCTCGTCGTAGACGACGACCCACTCGTCCCGGCTCTTCACCGTCAGCTCCAGCTGCTCCGGCCAGGTGAGCTTCACATCGACGCCGTCGGGCATCCCGAAGCAGTCGTCCCACGGGCCGGGCAGCGCGTCGATCCGGCGGCCGGTCGGCAGGTGGTTCTCGTCGCGCTCCTCCTGCCAGGCGGCGTCGAAGTCGAGCCGCACGTCCTGGCCTCCGATGGTGCGGAGGAACCACGGGTGCCAGCCGGCCTGCGCCGGGAAGGAGTCCACGTGCGCCTCGACGCCCATCCGGAGCGTCAGCGAGTCCTCGGCGAGCTCGAAGGTCTGTGTGACCCGGCCCGGGTAGGGCCACGGTTCGGCCAGGTCGTAGTAGAAGGCCGCCTCGGTCCCGGCCTCCCGGGCGATATGCCAGGAGGTGTCGCGCCCGGTGCCGTGGATGGCGTGCGGCGGGGAGTTCAGCGGCAGGCCGTGCAGTTCGCCACCGTTGCGGAACTGCCCGTTCTCGGTACGCCCGCACCACGGCACCATCGGGAAGCATCCGTACCGCTCCCCCTGGCGCAGCAGTTCGGTGCCACCGATCCGCAGGCTGCTGATCCGGCAGCCATGGGTGGGGTCAACGGTCAACTCGGCGTCGCCGACGGTCAGCCGGACGTTCTTCGCAGCTCTGCTCACCCCACGACACTACTGGCGCCGCTACCTCCGCCGCCGCAGTGCACGGCCCACGACCACCGCGGAGGCGAGCGCGAGGGCGGCGGCGGGGGCGATCCAGCGCAGGGCCGTCGCGGCGCCGTCCGCATCGGGCGAGGGCACGGGCGCGTACCGGCCGCGCGGCGGCGCGTGGTCGACCTCCTCCGTGCTGCGCCCGATCATGGTGCGCCTGGCATGCGCGGCCTCGGCCGGAGGCCCGTCCGGCACGGTGAACTCCACCTCCGCGAGGGGGTCGAGCGAGGGCGGCGGCACCGGAGTGTCGAACACGGACCCCTTCCCGGGCGCGGGCTCGTCGCACGACTCCTCGTCGGGCGCGGCCTCGTGAGTCGGCGCGACCCCGTCGTCGGCAGCGGACTCCCCCGGCGACTCTCCCTGCGACTCGGTAGGCGACTCCCCCGGCGAAGCCGCCAGCGACTCCGTCACCAGCTGCTGCGTGAAGCGGCCCAGCAGGCGGTGGGCCGCCGCCATCGCCGCCGCGTCCTCCAGGTCCGCGATGCGGCCGTCCCCGCCCGCCGTGCCCGCGAACTCGATCGTCGTGCCGCCGTCGGTCTCCGTGAGCGTGACCGTCAGGGCCAGCTTCGCCGAACCCGTGCCCCGGGCCTCCATGCCCTCCCCGGCCACGGCGAAGGTGTCACCGTCCCGGCCGGCGAGCTTCAGCACACCCCGGTAGGTGATCGCGTGGCCGCCGACTCTGATCTTCAGGCGGCCGGACAGCGGGCCCGCCGACGCGTCGGCGTCCTGTTGGAGTCCCGGCACACAGCGCGCGACCCGGGCAGCATCGCCCAGCGTCCGCCGCAGGGACAGGACCGGAACCGGAACGAACACCTCATGCTCCATGGAAACCGAGCCTACTCAGACCCGGCCACCACGTCAGCGCTTCCCGCCTTCCACATGTCAGCGCTTCCGCGCCGACGCGCGGCACCGTCACGGTTCCTCCCAGTACCGCGGGTGCACCAGCGTCGACGGCGCCTGCCCCGGTATCCGTACGCGCTCCGCGGCCACGCCCGCCTCCCGCAGCTCCCGCTCCCCCAGCGACCGCAGCTCCGGGACCCTGAGGTCCAGCGCGAGGGCCGGGACGGTCCCCCGCGAGGCCAGGACGAAGCCCCAGTCGCGCGGTTCCCGCGTCTGCTCCGTGACCCGGTCCTGGCCGGCCGCGAAACCGGAGATCCTGCTGGTGACGCGGTACGGACGCGTCGACAGGCCGCCCGCCCGCACGGATGCCTCCGCCGTCCAGAACGACCGCGGCCTGACACCCACAGGCCCCGCGTGCACCACCAGCCGCCCGCCCGGCGCGAGGGCCTCCGCGACCAGCCCGTAGAACTCCGCCGAGTAGAGCTTCGTGCTCTCCGTGATCCCGGGGTCCGGCAGATCCGATATGACGACGTCGTAGGAGCCCCGCGCCGCCCGCAGCCAGTTGAACGCGTCCGCGGCGACCGTCCTGAGCCGCGGGTCCTCGTACGCGTGTCCGTTCAGCTCGGAGAGCGCGGGGTCCGTTCGGGCCAGTCGGGTGACGGCGGAGTCCAGCTCGACG
This sequence comes from Streptomyces sp. NPDC057136, assembly GCF_042670885.1. Lineage (NCBI taxonomy): Bacteria > Bacillati > Actinomycetota > Actinomycetes > Kitasatosporales > Streptomycetaceae > Streptomyces > Streptomyces sp. NPDC057136. The sequence goes on along the minus strand of NZ_JBHUUV010000002.1, from coordinate 249,612 downwards.
ACCGTGACGGCCCGTACCTCCGCGTAACGCAGCACCTCGCGGGCGGCCAGGCCGTCGCCGCCGCCCAGGATCAGCACCCGCCCGTGCGGCCCGCGCATCGCCGGGTGCACCAGGGCCTCGTGGTAGCGGTGCTCGTCGCGGGCGCTGACCCGCAGCCGCCCGTCCAGATAGAGGTCGAGGGAGTCCCGTCCCTCCCCGGTGAGGACGACCTCCTGCACCTCGGTCTGTACGGCGACCCGCACCCGGTCCCCGTAGACCGCGCGCCGGGCCGCGCGCTCGAAGTCGTCGACCAGCACCGTGGCGGTGGCCAGCAGCGCGATCACCGTGACATTGGCCAGGACCAGCAGCCACCGCGACCTGGAGCTCAGGTCCCGCCGGAACAGCCACAGCACCAGCGCCCCGCCGGCCGCCGCGTTGACCGCGCCGGTGAACAGCGCGCCGGTGAGCTGGCCCAGCACGGGCAGCAGCAGGAACGGGAAGGCTAGCCCGCCGACCAGCGCCCCCACGTAATCGGCGGCGAAGAGATCGGCGACGGCGCCGCCCGCGTCCTGCCGGTCGACCCGCTGGATGAGCGTCATCAGCAGCGGGATCTCCGCACCGATCAGCACGCCGATCGTCAGCGAGAACCCGACCAGGGCGTACCGCGACTCACCGAGCCAGGCGAACGAGGCGTACAGCACGAGCGCCGACGAACCGCCGACGAGCGCGAGGGCCGCCTCGATGAGCCCGAATCCGACCGCCGCGCGGCTGCGCAAACGTTTCGCGAGGAGCGATCCGATCCCCATCGCGAACACCATCACGGAGAGCACGACGGATGCCTGCGTGACCGAGTCGCCGATCAGATACGAGGCGAGCGCGACCAGCTCCAGCTCGTACACGAGTCCGCAGGCGGCGCAGATGAACACAGCGGCCAGCACGAGGAACCGTCCGGTCCTCGGCCGTACGGGAAGCCGCGCCGCGCACCCTCGCAGCGGCACCTGCTGGTCGATCATGAAGCGAACGCTACGTCACGAAACAGTCGCCGCCTGTCACCCACACGGGTGTAAGTGAGGCATTGGCGCGCCCCTGCGCACAGGCTCCGCGAAGCGGGGCGCCGGAGCGGGACGCGGGTCGAAGCCCCCGGACCGGCGCTGGTCAGAGCGCCGGCGACTGCACCCGCATCCCCACCCGGGTGCGCGTCACCACCAACTGCCCCTCCTGCGGGTACGCGTGCCACGTGCGCCACCGCACCTGGCCCTCGGTCCGCTGCGCCAGCAGCGCGGTGAAGGCGTGCGGACTGCCGGGGAACGTCCCGGCCAGACCGTGTGGATGGTCGGCGACGAGCGCGAGCAGCTCCTGTGCGCGGCCCGCGAACGCGCCTTCGGTGAGCGTCTCGACGCGCGCCGCGAATTCGTACTCCCATTCACCGAACCGCTTGGCGACACCGAGAGGCAATGGGGTACTGCTTCCGGGGATGCAGGCAACAGTCTCCGAACAGGTGCCGCGGCCCTCCTCCAGGAGGACCTGGTGGGAAGCGCCGAGCAGTCTCAACTGCAGCTTTACCTCCTCGAACTGGAGGTCGAGGACGGCGAGGGCGGGCAGCGGCTCCCGTCCGAGCGCCCAGGCCAGGTCGGCGGCGCGGGTGTCGGAGTAGGCCGTCTGAAGGGTCGTGAGCATGGTTCGGCTCCGCAAACACACATGGACACATGGACAGGGGGCGCCCCCTGGAGATGCGCGTGGGGGAGGGAAACGCCCGATCAGGTCCAACTGGGGTCCGAGGGCTGAATGTTCTCTACAAGGAGGGAATCACGAAGTACGCCGTACTCACAGCGTTTTTGCCCAACTTGACGTGGTTTCCATCCTCCAGGGGGCAGCCCTGTTCAACTGTTCAACAAATCTCTCCGCGTGGCTCAACAAAAAGGTGTCCGGCGGGAGTTCGCCCACCGGACACCTCACCCGCGGAGCGCCCGCCGACGGACCGGCTGCCCGGTGTCAGCTGCCTCCGCCACAACCGCCCCCGCCACCGCACGACGAACTGCTGCTGCCGCACGAGGAACTGCTGCTCCCGCACGACGAGCTGGTGCTCCCGCACGACGAGCTGCCGCCGTACGCGCTCGAGCCCCCGCCTCCGGCCCCTCCGGCGACCCGGCGGCGCCGTGACACCTTCCCGGGCACCGGCCTGCGCCGGTTGCGCCCAACGGCGATCCCGGAGGCCACGGCCCCCACCACGATGGCCCCAACCAGCAACACTGCGAAAATCGACACCGACCTCACACCCTTCCGTCCCCCGAAGCGAGGTCACCCGCTTCCTGTGTGTCAGGGGGATGCCCTCTGCATTCCGGAGCCAAAGCAGACTTGAGCAACTCCAGAGCTTCGGCACAGGATGGCGGCCATGACACAGGGACGACCGCTGCTCAACCGCCGGCTCACCGAGTTCGGCACGACCATCTTCGCGGAGATGTCCGCACTGGCCGCACGGACCGGGTCGATCAACCTCGGCCAGGGCTTCCCCGACACCGACGGCCCCGAAGAGATCCGGGAGGCCGCGGTCCGTGCCCTGCGCGCCGGGCACGGCAACCAGTACCCGCCCGGCCCGGGCATCCCCGAACTTCGTACCGCGATCGCGGAGCACCAGCAGCGCTTCCACGGACTGGTGTACGACCCCGATACCGAGGTCCTCGTCACCGCGGGCGCCACCGAGGCCATCGCGGCCGCCCTGCTGGCCCTGCTGGAGCCCGGCGACGAGGTCATCGCCCTGGAGCCGTACTACGACTCGTACGCCGCCTGCATCGCCATGGCGGGCTGCACCCGCGTCCCCGTCACCCTGCACCCGCACGACGGCGCCTACCGGCTCGACCTCGACGAACTCCGCGCGGCCGTCACCCCCCGCACCCGCCTCATCCTTCTCAACACCCCGCACAACCCCACGGGCACCGTCCTCACCCGCGAGGAACTGGCCGCCATCGCCGACCTCGCCTGCGAACGCGACCTCCTCGTCGTCACCGACGAGGTCTACGAACACCTGGTCTTCGAGGGCGAACACCTGCCGCTCGCCTCGTTCCCCGGCATGCGCGAGCGCACGGTCACCATCAGCAGTGCGGGGAAGACGTTTTCGTTCACCGGCTGGAAAGTCGGCTGGATCACCGCGAGCCCGGAACTGGTCACGGCGGTCCGCTCGGCGAAGCAGTTCCTGACGTACGTCTCCGCCGGACCGCTCCAGTACGCCGTCGCCGAGGCCCTGCGCCTGCCCGACACGTACTTCAACGGGCTGCGCGCCGACCTCCGCACCAAGCGCGACCTGCTGAGCGACGGACTCGCCGACGCGGGATTCGGGGTCTACCGGCCGTCCGGGACGTATTTCGTCACCACCGACATCCGCCCCCTCGGCGGCGGGGACGACGGCTTCGCCTTCTGCCGCGCCCTGCCCGAACGCTGCGGTGTCGTCGCCATCCCGAACGCCGTCTTCTACGACCACCGCGAGCAGGGCGCGCCCTTCGTGCGGTTCGCGTTCTGCAAGCGCACAGAGGTCCTGACCGAGGCGGTCGCCCGTCTGAAGACACTCAGGCGCTGAAGCCGCGTCGACAGCAGTCCGGCCCGGGGCAGCGGCCTGATGGCCACCGCCCCGGGCCGGGCGTCGTTCCGCTGACCGGTCTCCGGATCAGGCTTCCGGCGGCTCGGTGCCGTCGGGCTTCTCCTCGGCGGACTCCAGGCCCAGACGCTCCACGAGCCACTTGTCGAACTCGATCGAGGCCCGCACCCAGCTGACCGTCGAGGAGACGAAGTGCTCCAGGTTGACGCCCGTACCGATGAGCATCTGCGCCTCACCGATCAGCCGGACGGAAGCCGCAGCGCCCTCTTCACCCTCATGGGCGTGCGTGTAGACCTTCGGCCACAGGGTGCGGCGGTTCCAGTCGTCGATCGCGTCGAGGAGCACGGGACGCTGGTCGAGGGCGTGGGGACGGTCGTAGAACGTACGGACCGAGAAGACCTGCTGATCGGCCTCGCCGCGGAACATGAAGTACGTGCGGAATTCCTCCCACGGCGCGGCGAGGTCGCCCTCGTCGTCGACGACGAACTTCAGCTCCATCTGCTCGAGCAGCTGCTTGACGAGGTCCTGGTCAGGGACGACGGGGCCAGCGGGTCCTGCCGCCTGCGGATCGGGCTGCCCCCCGAAGTTGGGAATCGAGGACGGGTCGATAGACATCGCCGGTTACTCCTGTGGATCGCACGTGGTTGCCTGACTTTGCCTTCGACCCTAACCGCGAATGACGGCCATTGGTCCTACGCCCTGAGGAGAATCGTCCCCGCGCCTGTTCCCCGGGCCGTCACACGGCCGTACCGGCCGGCGCGGGTCCCACGGTCAGCCCGTCCCCGACCCGGTCCACGCGCACGGTGTCGCCGTCCGTGATGTCGCCCGCGAGGATCTCCTTGGCGAGACGGTCGCCGATCGCCGTCTGGATGAGGCGGCGCAGTGGCCGTGCCCCGTACGCCGGGTCGTTGCCCTCCTCGGCCAGCCACGCCAGGGCCTCCGGGGTGACGTCGAGGGTGAGCCTGCGGTCGGCGAGGCGCTTGGCGAGGCGGCCGATCTGGAGTCCCGCGATGTGCGAGAGCTCGTCGCCGGACAGGGCGGAGAAGACCACGAGGTCGTCGAGCCGGTTGAGGAACTCCGGCTTGAACGAGGCGCGTACGACGTCCAGGACCTGCTGTTCCTTCACCTCGGGCTTGGTCAGAGGGTCGACCAGGAACTGGCTGCCGAGGTTGGACGTCAGGATCAGGATCGTGTTGCGGAAGTCGACCGTACGGCCCTGTCCGTCGGTGAGCCGGCCGTCGTCGAGGACCTGGAGCAGGATGTCGAAGACCTCGGGGTGGGCCTTCTCGACCTCGTCCAGCAGGACCACGCTGTACGGGCGGCGGCGCACCGCCTCCGTGAGCTGGCCGCCCTCCTCGTAACCGACGTACCCCGGAGGGGCACCTACGAGTCGCGCGACGCTGTGCTTCTCGCCGTACTCGCTCATGTCGATGCGGATCATGGCCCGCTCGTCGTCGAACAGGAAGTCCGCGAGCGCCTTGGCCAGCTCGGTCTTGCCGACACCGGTCGGCCCGAGGAAGAGGAACGAGCCGGTGGGACGGTCGGGGTCGGCGATTCCGGCCCGGGTACGGCGTACCGCGTCCGACACCGCCTGCACGGCCTGGGACTGCCCGATCAGCCGCTTGCCGAGCTCTTCCTCCATGCGCAGCAGCTTCTGCGTCTCGCCCTCCAGGAGACGCCCGGCCGGGATGCCGGTCCAGGCGCCGACGACATCGGCGATGTCGTCCGGGCCGACCTCGTCCTTGACCATGGTGTCCTTGGCGGCTTCCTGCTCCGCCTCGTCCGCTTCGGCCAGCTCTCGCTCCAGGCCGGGGATCTCCCCGTAGAGCAGCTTGGACGCGGTGTCGAAGTCCCCGTCGCGCTGGGCGCGCTCGGCCTGGCCGCGCAGGTCGTCGAGGCGTTCCTTCAGCTCGCCGACGCGGTTGAGGCCTTCCTTCTCCTTCTCCCAGCGGGCGGTGAGACCGCGCAGCTCCTCCTCCTTGTCGGCGAGGTCGCGGCGGAGCTTCTCCAGGCGCTGCTTGGACGCGGGGTCGGTCTCGTTCTTGAGAGCCAGCTCCTCCATCCGCAGCCGGTCGACGGCGCGCTGGAGTTCATCGATCTCGAGAGGCGAGGAGTCGATCTCCATGCGGAGCCGGGAGGCGGCTTCGTCGACCAGGTCGATGGCCTTGTCGGGAAGGAAGCGGGAGGTGATGTAGCGGTCGGACAGGGTCGCGGCGGCGACCAGCGCGGAGTCCGCGATGGAGACCTTGTGGTGCGCCTCGTACCGGCCCTTGAGCCCGCGCAGGATCGCGATGGTGTCCTCGACGGAGGGCTCGGCGACCAGGACCTGCTGGAAGCGGCGCTCCAGGGCGGGGTCCTTCTCGATCCGCTCGCGGTACTCGTCGAGGGTGGTCGCGCCGACCATGCGCAGTTCACCGCGGGCCAGCATCGGCTTGAGCATGTTGCCCGCGTCCATGGCGGAGTCCCCGCCGGCGCCGGCCCCGACCACGGTGTGCAGTTCGTCGATGAAGGTGATGATCTGGCCGTCACTCTCCTTGATCTCGGAGAGGACGGTCTTCAGCCGCTCCTCGAACTCGCCGCGGTACTTGGCGCCCGCGACCATCGCGCCGAGGTCGAGCGAGACGAGCCGCTTGTTCTTGAGGCTTTCGGGAACGTCGCCCTTGACGATGCGCTGGGCGAGTCCTTCGACGACGGCCGTCTTGCCGACGCCGGGCTCACCGATGAGCACGGGGTTGTTCTTCGTGCGCCGCGACAGCACCTGGACGACGCGACGGATCTCCTGGTCCCGGCCGATGACGGGGTCGAGCTTGCCTTCCCTGGCCGCGGCCGTGAAATCCGTACCGAACTTCTCCAGGGCCTTGTACTGACCCTCCGGGTCGGGTGTGGTCACCCGTCGCCCTCCCCTGCTCTTCTCGAACGCGTCCAGCAGCTTCTTCGCACTGGCACCCTGCTGAGTGAGGATCTCACCGGCGCGGCCGCCCTTCGCCGCGAGCCCGATCAGCAGGTGCTCGGTGGAGAGGTAGTCGTCGCCGAGCTCCTTCGCGCGCTGCGCGGCGTCGGCGATGACGGCGAGGAGCTCGCGGTTGGGCTGCGGGGGCGCGACGGTGGAACCGGTGACGCTGGGCTGTGCCCCGAGAAGCCGTTCTGCCTCGGCGCGTACGGCCACCTGGTCGGCGTCGACGGCGGCCAGCAGGTCGGTGATGTTCTCGTTGTCCTCGCCCGCGAGCAGCGCGAGCAGCAGGTGCCCGGGAGTCAGATCCGGATGCCCGTCCTTCACGGCCCGGTTACTGGCCGCGTTGAGGGCGTCCCGGCTCTTGTTGGTCAGCTCGGCGTCCACGTGCGCTCTCTCCTCCGTGCGATGGGCGGTATGTCGTTAACACTGACATGGTCAACGTGCACAAAGTTGAGCGTACTCCGCTCAAGCCGAAATCGGGACCACTGCCGGGCCCGTTTCGAGTGAACCGTCCACCATGCGCCCCCGCCACCGCACCACGACATCCCGGCTGCCTAGGCTTGGGCCATGCCCGATGTACGCAACCCCAGCCCCGAGTACCTCGCCTTCTGGCGCGAGCGCCACGTCTGCACGCTGACGACGCTCCGCCCGGACGGCACCCCGCACGTGGTGCCCGTCGGCGTGACGTACGACCCCGAGGCCGGTCTCGCACGTGTCATCACCAGCAAGAGCAGCCGCAAGGTCGCCAACATCCTGGCCGCGGCGCCGGGAGAGGCACGGGTCGCGGTCTGCCAGATGCACAAGGCGCGCTGGGCGACGCTGGAGGGCGTGGCGACGATCCGCACGGAGCAGGAGGACGTCGACGACGCGGTACGCCGCTACACGGAACGCTACGAGCGCACGCCGAGGCCCAACCCCGAACGGGTCGTCATCGAGATCGCCCTGAACCGGGCGCTCGGCAGGGCCTGAGCCGGCCCGGGGCAGCACAGCGGCGCCATCGTGTTCAGGTCACGATGGCGCCGCTGTGTGGGGGGAGCGCCTGAACGATATGGAACGACGGGGGTCGCTCAGGCACTGCGGGGGGTGGCGGAGATGGCTTCAGGTTCGAACAGCTCATGGTCCCGCTGATCGAGATTGACGAAGATCATGCCGTACCTCACGGCACAGCGGACCGGTTGCGGAGCCCCGCGGGGCCGACGGAGGCAGCGATAGGCACGGACATCCTCGCCCTCTTCCATCACGACGACGATCGGCTCACCGAACAGAGTGACCATCAACGAGTCGCCACGACGGGGGAGTGCCGTGAGCAGATCGATGAAGTGCCACCCGGAGCGATAGGCCGTGGCCATCTCGCGCCGGAAGGTGCGGTCGTCCGGCGGGGTGGTCATGCGCCGGTCTCGTTCTTCGGCGCGATGTCCCATGCCAGGTCGGGCGGTACCGCAGCATTGGTGGGCTCATCGGTCGTCCTGGCCGGTGCGCTGTCCCACGCCAGATCCGGCGGCGGCGCAGCCTGAGCGTAGGAGTCCACCGCCCCCACGGACCCACCTCCCCAAGCCGGACCCAGGGCACTCATCGCCCCGAATGTCAGCCCGGCGGAGAAGGCCGCGGCAAGCACCGAGCGAAGCATTTTGTTACCCATAGTTGGCTTCGTCCTCACTTCCAAGGTTTCCTCTCCCCCGCATGACAAGACGATTGCTCATCCAGGCACGTCAATGCCACAGAACCGATGCATCATGTTCCTGCTGATGCATGTTCCTGGGGGGTGGAGAATTGACCACAAGTAGAACAAACGTGACACATCCACACCCTGTCAGTTCCCTGTGCGACGAGGGAGCGCGGCTGTACGCCAGCGCACTCAGCGTAGGCAAGATCGCGCGGACCGAGGTAGACCTCGCTCCGTGCCTGCTGGAGTTCGCCCTACTGCACCCCGACCCCGATGACCCGACCTGGCTCCGTCCCGTACCGCCTTCCGCGGCCCTCACCCAGCGGCTCCACCCCATCGAACGGGAGATCCAGGACCGCCGGCGCCTTTCGGTGGAGCTCACCGAAGCCTTCGAGCCGTTCATGGCCATCAGCGCCCAGACGCCGCCGATCACTCATGCGATCACTGTGCTCGAAGGCATCGACCGCATCAACGCGTCCATCGAACTCGCCCTGACCGAGTGCCGGTCGGAAGTCCTCACGATCCAGCCGGGCGGCGGACGCAGCGAAGACGCGCTCAACACCGCACTGGAACGCGGCAGCATGCTCACGGAACGCGGCGTGAGCATGCGCACGCTCTACCAGCACACCGTCCGCCACAGCCACGGGACACTCAACTACGCGGCACGCATGGCGGAAGGGAAGGTGGAGATACGCACGCTCGAAGAGCTCATAGAACGCCTCATGATCTTCGATCACACGGTCGCCTTCATACCCGCCACCGACGACCGTCGCGTGGCCCTGGAACTGAGGCACCCCGGCATCGTCGAATACCTCGTCAAGGTCTTCGACCAGTTCTGGCAACGCGCCGTCCCCCTGCAGGAACCGATCCCGTACGACCCCAGCCCCTCGGGCATCTCCGGCGTACAGCACTCCATCGCCAAACTGCTCATCGAGGGCCACGTCGACGAGGCCATCGCCCGCCGGCTGGGAATGAATGTACGCACATGCCGCTCCCACATCGCCAAGCTCAGCACAGCACTCGGCAGCAACAGCCGCGCCCAACTCGGCTACCTGATCGCCCGGTCAGGAATCCTGGATCAGGATTCCTGACCGTCCGGCACCCATGATCCCCACCCCGGAGCCGGAAGGCGCGACCGCGCAACGGGGCGGTCGGTGGCCACGGGCCTCTCGTGCGTGACAGCGGACGCAACTAGGGCCTCTCGCTCGGATCATGCCGGGCTCGCGGGGCCTGATCCAAACGAAAGACCCTAGTCCGTAGCCCGCTTGGGCTTGGGACGCCACACCACCAGCGCGCTCGCCTGCTGCACGTCCTGGTACGGGACCAGGTCGCGGCGGTAGGAGGCGTGTACCTGGGCCTCGCGTTGCTGCATGGCCACCGCCGCCCCGTCGACCGCCGTGGAGAGTTCGGCGACGCGCTGCTGGAGCGCGGCGACCTGGTTCTCCAGCTCGATGATGCGCTTGATGCCGGCCAGGTTGATTCCCTCGTCCTGCGACAACTGCTGCACCGTGCGCAGAAGTTCGATGTCGCGGGCCGAGTAGCGCCTGCCGCGCCCGGCGGTGCGGTCCGGAGAGACCAGGCCGAGGCGGTCGTACTGGCGCAGCGTCTGCGGGTGCAGGCCCGAGAGCTGGGCCGCGATCGAGATCACGTACACCGGTGATTCGTCGGTCAGCTGGTACGGATTACGTCGACGGCCGTCCATCTCAAGCTCCCTTCGCAGCCTGGAACAGCTCCGCCCGCGGGTCCTCCTCCGCGGTCGCCTTCCGGTATGCCTCCAGTGCCTCCCGGGCCTCGGGTGCGAGGTCCTTGGGCACCGCGACCTCCACGGTGACCAGAAGGTCGCCGCGGGTGCCGTCCTTGCGGACCGCACCCTTGCCGCGGGCGCGCATCGTACGCCCGTTGGGGGTGCCGGCCGGAAGTTTCAGGGTGACCGCGAGGCCGCCGAGCGTCGGGACCTTCACCTCGCCGCCGAGCGCCGCCTCCGTGAAGGCGATCGGCACGGTGACCGTGAGGTTGTCGCCCTTGCGGCCGAAGACGGGGTGGGCGTCGACGTGGACGACGACATACAGATCGCCGGCCGGTCCGCCGCGTTCGCCCGGGCTGCCCTTACCGCGCAGCCGGATGCGCTGGCCGTCCAGGACGCCCGCCGGAATCCTGACCTGCATGGTGCGTGCCGACTTCGCCCGTCCGCTGCCTTTGCAGACCTCGCAGGGGTCCTCGGCGATGAGGCCGCGGCCCTTGCAGTCCACGCAGGGATCGGTGAGCGAGAAGCCGCCGCCGCTGCCGCGCGACACCTGTCCGGTGCCGACGCAGGTCGGGCAGACCCTCGGGGTGCCGTTCCTGTCACCGGTGCCCGAACACGCCTTGCAGGGTGCCTGGCTGGACATCCGCAGCGGGACCGTGGCCCCGTCGACCGCCTCGGTGAAGCTGAGCGTCACCTCGGACTCGATGTCCTGGCCGCGCCGGGGCTGGACACGGGTGCCCGCACCGCCGCGGTTGAAGAGGCCGCCGAAGACGTCTCCCAGACCGCCGCCGCCGAACCCTCCGGCGCCGCCGGCCTGGCCGCCGCCCGGGGTACCTCCGAAGAGGTCGCCCAGGTCGAAGTTGAAGTTGCCCCCCGCGCCACCGGGACCGGCCCGGTAGCCTCCGTTGCCGAAGAGAGCGCGGGCTTCGTCGTACTCCTTGCGCTTCTTGCTGTCGCCGAGGATGTCGTTCGCCTCGGAGATCTCCTTGAAGCGCTCCTCCGCCTTGGCGTCACCCTTGTTGGCGTCCGGGTGGAACTCGCGGGCGAGCTTCCGGTACGCCTTCTTGACCTCGGCGTCGGTGGCGTCCTTGGGGACGCCGAGAACCTTGTAGTAGTCCTTCTCGACGAAGTCCTTCGTGCTCATCGACGTCCCTCCTTCCGGACGATCGGCCGAGGAGCCGGCCCTGAGGCCGGGCTCCTGGCCGGTCGGTGTGCACCGAGGTGGTCGGACTGAATGTCAGACCTCCTCCGTGCCACCGCTCTCCTCGTCGTCTGTCTTCTCTTCCTTCGCCGCTGCCGGCGTCGCGCCGGGCTGCGGCTCGGCCACGGCCACCCGCGCGGGGCGGATGGTGCGCTCGCCGATGCGATACCCCGGCTGCAGGATCGCCACGCAGGTGTCCTCGGTGACGTCCGGCGCGTACGAGTGCATCAGGGCCTCGTGGATCGTCGGGTCGAAGGGCTCGCCCTCCTTGCCGAACTGCTGGAGGCCCAGCTTCGCGACGACCATCTCCAGCGATTCGGCCACCGACTTGAAGCCGCCGACCAGCTCGCCGTGTTCCCGCGCGCGGCCGACGTCGTCGAGCACGGGCAGGAGCTCGGACAGGAGACCCGCGACTGCGATCTCCTTGACCGTGACCCGGTCCCGCTCGACGCGGCGGCGGTAGTTCTGGTACTCGGCCTGGAGCCGCTGGAGGTCGCCCGTGCGCTCACCGAGCGCGGTGCGGACCTGGTCCAGCTGTGCCGTCAGACCGACTGTCTGTACTGAGTCCCCGGCCGGGGACGCCTCCTCCGGAGAGGGGGTGGCGTCCTTCGGCTCAGCTCCGTCAGGGGTGGCGCCGGAGGGGACGTCAGGCTTCTCCTCGAAGCCCGGAGTCTCCTCGGTCACACCGCACCGCCCTTGGTGTCCTTCTCGTCGTCGACGATCTCGGCGTCGACGACGTCGTCACCGTCGGCCTGACCGGCGCCCGGCGCGTCCGCACCCGGCGTCGCACCCTCGGCCTGGGCGTTGGCGTACATCGCCTGGCCCAGCTTCTGGGAGACGGCCGCGACCTTCTCGGTGGCGGTACGGATCTCGGCGGTGTCCTCGCCCTTGAGCTTTTCCTTCAGCTCGGTGAGGGACTCCTCGACCTCCGTCTTGACGTCGGCCGGAACCTTGTCCTCGTTGTCCTTGAGGAACTTCTCCGTCTGGTAGACGAGCTGCTCGCCCTGGTTACGGGACTCGGCGGCCTCGCGACGACGGTGGTCCTCGTCCGCGTACTGCTCGGCCTCTTCGCGCATCCGGTTGACCTCGTCCTTCGGCAGCGAGGAGCCACCGGTGACGGTCATCTTCTGCTCCTTGCCGGTGCCGAGGTCCTTGGCAGCGACGTGCATGATGCCGTTGGCGTCGATGTCGAACGCGACCTCGATCTGCGGCACACCACGCGGGGCCGGCGGCAGACCGGTGAGCTCGAACATTCCGAGCTTCTTGTTGTACGCCGCGATCTCGCGCTCGCCCTGGTAGACCTGGATCTGCACGGACGGCTGGTTGTCCTCGGCCGTCGTGAAGATCTCGGAGCGCTTGGTCGGGATGGTCGTGTTGCGCTCGATGAGCTTCGTCATGATGCCGCCCTTGGTTTCGATACCAAGCGACAGCGGCGTGACGTCGAGGAGCAGAACGTCCTTGACCTCGCCCTTCAGGACTCCGGCCTGGAGCGAGGCGCCGATGGCGACGACCTCGTCCGGGTTCACGCCCTTGTTGGCGTCCTGACCGCCGGTGAGCTCCTTGACGAGCTCGGCGACGGCCGGCATACGGGTCGAGCCACCGACGAGAACGACGTGGTCGATCTCGGAGAGCTGGATGCCCGCGTCCTTGATGACGTTGTGGAACGGGTTCTTGCAGCGGTCCAGAAGGTCCGCGGTGAGCTGCTGGAACTGAGCGCGCGTGAGCTTCTCGTCCAGGTGCAGCGGGCCCTCGGCCGACGCCGTGATGTACGGCAGGTTGATCGTGGTCTCCGTCGAGGAGGACAGCTCGATCTTCGCCTTCTCCGCGGCCTCGCGGAGACGCTGGAGAGCCATCTTGTCCTTGGACAGGTCCACGCCGTGACCGTTGGCGAACTGCTTGACCAGGTAGTCCATGACCCGCTGGTCCCAGTCGTCACCACCGAGGTGGTTGTCACCGTTGGTGGCCTTCACCTCGACGACGCCGTCGCCGATCTCCAGGAGGGACACGTCGAAGGTGCCGCCACCGAGGTCGAAGACGAGGATCGTCTGGTCGTCCTTGTCGAGCCCGTACGCCAGCGCTGCGGCGGTCGGCTCGTTGACGATACGCAGGACGTTGAGGCCCGCGATCTCGCCGGCCTCCTTGGTCGCCTGACGCTCGGAGTCGTTGAAGTACGCCGGGACGGTGATGACCGCGTCGGTCACCTTCTCGCCGAGGTAGGACTCCGCGTCACGCTTCAGCTTCTGCAGGATGAAGGCGCTCATCTGCTGCGGGTTGAAGCTCTTGCCGTCCAGGTCGATCTTCCAGTCAGTGCCCATGTGGCGCTTGACGGAGCGGATGGTCCTGTCGACGTTCGTGACCGCCTGGCGCTTGGCGACCTCGCCGACGAGCACCTCACCGTTCTTCGCGAAGGCGACGACGGACGGCGTGGTCCTGGCGCCTTCGGCGTTGGTGATGACGGTGGGCTCGCCGCCTTCCAGAACGCTCACGACGGAGTTAGTCGTGCCCAGGTCGATGCCGACCGCACGTGCCATTTCAATTCCTCCAACTGAATACCTGAGTGGATCTGACTCAAGGATGCATGACACCCGCCCCAGAGTCAACAGACCTGAGCCGAGTCGACTCAACTAAGGTGCTCACAGCCGAGTCCACCAGCGGTTTTCCCGTAGGAGCCGCTCCGTGCCATCGCGCGACTCGCGCCCCACAGGGCGACACCCGCCCCTTCGCGCGCGCCACACACCCCGACCCACCATCGCACCATGGGATCGTTCTGTCACAAAATGCCGCGAGCCGGTCAAAACCGGCACGCCATCGATCCCCGGGCAGGTGCGATGCAGAACGCGAACCGGACTGCGGTACGAACGAGGGCGCACGCAGGCTCCCGGACAGCGGAGACGGTGGCGAAAGCGACCGCGGCCGCCCTCACCCGTACCGCGGCGCGCACCATCGAGTACGCGACGGCCCGGCTGACGGCCAAGCGGCTCCTCGACCTCACGCTCGGCACGGCGCTCCTTGCCCTCGCCTCACCGGCGCTCGCCGTGGGCGCCCTCGCGCTCGCCGCACGACGCCCGGCCGACGGCGTACTGCTGCGCGAACAGCGGACCGGTCTCGGCGGCCGGACCTTCGAACTGCGCTCCCTGCGCACGCGCAGCTGCCGGCTCGACCTGCTGTCCCGGCTGCCCTATGTCGTACGGGGAGAGCTCTCCCTCGTCGGTCCCGCACCCCTCGCGCCGGGCGACCCCAGGACCGAGGGGCCAGGGGCCAGGCGCTGGCGTCAGGAGCTGCGGCCGGGCCTGACGGGCCTCGCACAGGTGCGGGCCCGCTCCGGGATGCCCTGGGACGAACCGGCCTTGCTCGACCAGCACTACGCCGAGCACCACTGGGTGGGGCTTGACCTGGCGATTCTGGCGGAAGCGGTACGCCTTCCACTGCGCGCGGCCCTGCACGGAGCCCTGCACCGGCGGCCTCGCGGCAGCAAGGCGCACCTGAGCGACGCAGATCACCGCCTGCCCGGCTACAGCGTGGCGGAATAAGTGGATAGTGTCGTCACAGACTCATTAAGTTACTGCTTAGTAATCCGTAATCATTGGTGTACCCCAACCCCTCGCAGGCCCGAGGAGCCCCCAAATGCAACTCGCCGCGATCATCGTGTCGCTGGTCATCACGGTGGTGGCCGTCGCGCTTTTCGGCCGCGCCATCGCGCAGATCTACCGCTTCGTGCGACTTGGTCAGCCCGTACCCGCGGGCACCCGCACGGGTGACCCCACACAGCGCACCATCACGCTGGTCAAGGAGTTCCTCGGCCACACCCGTATGAACCGCTGGGGCATCGTCGGCTTCGCACACTGGTTCGTGGCGGTGGGCTTCTTCTCGCTGCTGCTGACGATCGTCAACGCCTTCGGCCAGCTCTTCCAGGCCGACTGGCTGATCCCGTTCATCGGCGACTGGCTGCCGTACGAGATCTTCACCGAGTTCCTCGGTCTGATGACGGTCCTCGGCATCGTGATCCTGATCGCGATCCGGCAGCTGAACAGGCCGGGCAAGGCGGGCCGCAAGTCCCGCTTCGCGGGCTCCAAGACCGGGCAGGCGTACTTCGTCGAGGCCGTCATTCTCATCGTCGGCGTCTGCATCATGACGCTGCGCGGCCTGGAGGGTGCCCAGCACGGCGTCCACGGCTGGGAGCCCGGCTTCTTCGCCTCGTACCCGCTGATCGCCGCCTTCGACGGTCTGAGCCTCGGCACGCTCCAGCAGATCACCTACTTCGTCGCGGCGCTCAAGATCGTCACGTCCTTCACCTGGATGATCACGGTCTCGCTCAACACCAACATGGGTGTGGCCTGGCACCGCTTCCTCGGCTTCCCGAACATCTGGTTCAAGCGGAACGCCAACGGCTCGGTCGCGCTCGGCCCGCTGCAGCCCATGACCTCGGGCGGCAAGGAGATCGACTTCGAGGACCCGGGCGAGGACGACGTCTTCGGCGTCTCCCAGGTCGAGCAGTTCTCCTGGAAGGGCATCCTCGACTTCTCCACGTGCACCGAGTGCGGTCGCTGCCAGTCGCAGTGCCCCGCCTGGAACACCGGCAAGCCCCTCTCCCCCAAGCTCCTCATCATGTCGCTGCGCGACCACGCGCACGCCAAGGCCCCGTACCTGCTCGCAGGCGGCGGCAAGGACATGGAGGGCAACGAGAAGGCCACCGCCGAGCAGCTCAAGGACGTCCCCGCCTCGGCACTCGCCGAGGCCGAGCGCCCCCTCATCGGCACCGCCGAGGAGAACGGCGTCATCGACCCGGACGTCCTGTGGTCCTGCACCAGCTGCGGCGCGTGCGTGGAGCAGTGCCCGGTCGACATCGAGCACATCGACCACATCGTCGACATGCGCCGCTACCAGGTGATGATCGAGTCCGCGTTCCCGTCCGAGGCGGGCACGATGCTCAAGAACCTGGAGAAGAAGGGCAACCCCTGGGGGCTTGCCAAGAAGCAGCGCGTCGAGTGGACCAAGGAGGTCGACTTCGAGGTCCCGATCGTCGGCAAGGACGTCGAGGATCTCTCCGAGGTCGACTACCTGTACTGGGTCGGCTGCGCCGGCGCACTCGAAGACCGCGCGAAGAAGACCACGAAGGCCTTCGCCGAGCTGCTGCACATCGCGGGCGTCAAGTTCGCGATCATGGGCGGCGACGAGAAGTGCACCGGTGACTCCCCCCGCCGTCTGGGCAACGAGCCGCTGTTCCAGCAGCTCGGCCAGGAGAATGTGGCCATGCTGAACATGGCGTTCGGGGAGGACGACGAGGACGAGGCGACGAAGAAGCCCAAGTCGTCGAAGAAGATCGTCGCTACCTGTCCGCACTGCTTCAACACCATCGCCAACGAGTACCCGCAGCTCGGCGGCGAGTACGAGGTCATCCACCACACGCAGCTGCTCCAGCACCTGGTGGACGAGGGCAAGCTGATCCCCGTGACTCCGGTCGAGGGCCTGATCACGTACCACGACCCCTGCTACCTGGGCCGTCACAACAAGGTCTACACGCCCCCGCGCGAGATCATCGCGAGCGTCCCGGGTCTGCGGAACGAGGAGATGCACCGCCACAAGGAGCGCGGCTTCTGCTGCGGCGCCGGTGGTGCCCGGATGTGGATGGAGGAACGGATCGGCAAGCGCATCAACAACGAGCGTGTCGACGAAGCCCTCTCCCTCAACCCGGACATCGTCTCCACCGCCTGCCCGTTCTGCCTCGTCATGCTGACCGACTCGGTCAACGGCAAGAAGAACGACGGCCAGGCCAAGGAGTCGATCCAGGTGGTCGACGTCTCGCAGCTGCTGCTGGAGTCCGTGAAGACCCCGGCGGACCCGGCGGGCGAGCCGGAAGCGGCGGACGCACCGGAGCCCGAACCGGTGAAGTAATCCACTGTCGTACGAACAGAAGCGGCCGGACCTGCCTCGGGGGCAGGACCGGCCGCTTCTGCGTGTGATCGGGAACCGTGATCGGGACTGTCATCGGGACTGTGATCGGGACATGTACGCGCCGGGACATGTACGCGCCGGGACATCTGGAGCATCATGTGGGCCGAACACCTTCGAACGCGTCGGACCGCCCCGCCCCACCGGGCACGCCGGCCGGGCCGGATCTCCACGCATCACGACGCACCACGACGGATGAGGGGCCTCCCGTGCGGACACGCATCACACCGGCCCTGTCGCGAGCCACGGCAAGGAGCACCGCCAGGTCCACCGCGACCGCAGCTGCCGCGCTCACCGCGGGCACCGCCTGCCTGCTCCTCCTGACCGCATGCGGCAGCCCCTCCTCCGCCCACGCCCCCTCGTCCTCGCCCACCGCCGGAGCGAGCAAGAACGGCGACGCCCCGCCCGAGGCCCTCGCCGGCCGGGCCGACGTCCCCCGTATCCCCGTCCCTCGCGGCAAGGGCAGCCGCACCGCCGACGACTTCAACGGCGACGGGCACCGCGACCTCGTCATCGACGACCTGGTGAAGGCCCCGGAGGACAGCCACGGCGACGACGCCGGCATCGGCGTCGTCTACGGCTCCGCCGACGGCGGCCTCGACCCGGCGGCGCGCCAGCTGCTGAGCGCGCGGACCCACGCGGCCAAGGTCGGCGACACGCTCCCGGTCGCCTTCGACGCCGAGGCGGCGTGCGACCTCGACGCGGACGGCTTCACCGACCTGGTGGTGGCCACGGACCCGCCGTACAACGGCATCGGCCGCCCGCCCGTACCGCTCCAGGTCCTCTTCGGCTCCCCCGAGGGCCTCACCGGCAAGGCCGTCACCCTCCGCATCCCCGACGCGGCCCGGTTCGGCAACGAGTGGCCCGACCACCCGGTCTGCGGCGACTTCGACGGCGACGACCGCACCGACCTCGCCGTCACGGCGGGCGAGGGCCGGATCAGCTACCTCCGCGGCCCCTTCACCCGCGCCGCGGCCCCGCGCGCCGCCGCGTCCCTGCCGGGCGGCGGCCCGTACCTCGCCGCCCCCGAGCCCCGCGCCGACACGAACGGCGACGGCTACGACGACCTCGTCCACTCCGCCAAGCCCCTCCGGCCGGGCGCCCCCGCCAAGGCCACCCTGCTGCTCGGCTCGGCCAACGGCCCGGCCCGCCCCGGCGGCACGTACCGCGTCAAGGCCCCGGCACACGGCATCCCGACGGCCCCGGTCCGCACCGGCTCGGGACCCACGGAGACGGCTCTGCTCCGGTACGCGGACTTCGACGGCGACAAGAAGCCCGACACCGTCGTCCGCACCTACCGGGGCGAGGAGACGGACCTGATCGCCCTGTACCCGTCAACGACTGCGGACCGCCCGCGCCTCACGTTCAGCACGGCACTGTTCCTGCCCTGATCCTGCCCTGAGGGCACCCCCTAGTGGATGTCACAGCTCGGCCGCAAAGGCGGGCGGGATCCCCCGGCTCCCCCACCACACACACGCGGACCAGGTACGTTCGATTCGTGGCTGGATTCAGGATCGGACGCGGCCGGGACAACAACCGCACCCCGCAACAACACCCGCAGCAGCAGCCGTACGGCACGCAGGCACCACCGCCGCCGTACGGCCAGCAGTCGTGGCCTCCGGCAGGAGGCACCGGCGCGCCGTACAACGGCGGCGGGCACCAGGGCGGACCTCGCACCGGCGGGCACCACGCCGGGCAGAGCGCCGGCAGACACGGGGAGCCCGAGTACTTCGGCGATCCGTATCACCAGGCCCCGCCCCAGCAGGACCCGTACGCCAACAGCCCGGGTCACACGCAGGCGTTCAGCATCAACGAGGACCCGTACGGCGACGGCAGCACGTACCACGCCGGTCAGGCACCCGCCCAGCCCGCAGGCCCGCGCCTGCCCTGGAAGGACCTGCTCAAGGGCATCGTGCTGCGCCCGGGCCCGACGTTCTGGCAGATGCGCGACTACCCGGTCTGGGGCCCCGCGCTCGTCATCACGTTCCTCTACGGCCTGCTCGCGCTCTTCGGCTTCGACCAGGCCCGCGACGAGGCGATCAACGCGACGATCTCCACCGCCGTCCCGTACGTCGTCGTCACCGGCATCGGTTTCGTCATCGGCGGGCTGGTCCTCGGCGCGGTCACCCACACCCTGGCCCGTCAGCTCGGCGGCACCGGCTCCTGGCAGCCGACCGTGGGCTTCTCGATGCTGATCATGTCGATCACGGACGCCCCGCGCCTGCTCTTCGCGGTCTTCCTGGGCGGCGAGAACTCCCTGGTCCAGGTGCTCGGCTGGATCACCTGGCTGGCCGCGGGCGCGCTGTTCACCTCCATGGTGAGCAAGTCGCACGACCTGCCGTGGCCGAAGGCACTGGGCGCATCCGCGATCCAGCTGATCGCCCTGCTGTCGATCATCAAGCTCGGGACGATCTGAGCGGCTCCGTACGACAACGGAAGGGCCCCCGGCACAAGCCGGGGGCCCTTCTTCGAATTTCGCCGCTGTCCTCGTCCCGTCCTACGAGTCGAGGACCTGACCCTCACGACGCACGACGGGCTTCTCCACACTCCACGGGAAGTTGATCCACTGATCGGTCTTCTTCCACACGTACTCGCACTTCACGAGCGAGTGCGACTTCTCGTAGATGACCGCGCTGCGCACCTCGGCGACGTGATCGATGCAGAAGTCCCGCACCAGCTTCAGCGTCTTGCCGGTGTCGGCCACGTCATCGGCGATGAGGACCTTCTTGCGCGAGAAGTCGATCGCGTTGGGGACCGGCGCCAGCATGACGGGCATTTCCAGGGTGGTCCCCACCCCCGTATAGAACTCCACGTTCACCAGGTGGATGTTCTTGCAGTCCAGCGCGTACGCCAGTCCGCCCGCGACGAAGACCCCGCCCCGCGCGATGCTGAGCACCACATCCGGCTCGTACCCGTCATCGGCCACGGCCTGCGCGAGCTCGCGCACGGCCAGCCCGAAACCCTCGTACGTCAGGTTCTCCCGCACGTCACCGCTCATCCGGCATCACACCTGCGTCCGATGGAAGTTCATGAACGAGCGCGAGGCCGTCGGCCCGCGCTGCCCCTGGTACCGCGAGCCGTACCGCTCGGAGCCGTACGGGAATTCGGACGGCGAACTGAGCTTGAACATGCACAGCTGCCCGATCTTCATCCCCGGCCAGAGCTTGATCGGCAGCGTCGCGACGTTCGACAGCTCCAGGGTCACGTGACCGGAGAAGCCGGGGTCGATGAACCCGGCCGTCGAGTGCGTCACCAGCCCGAGCCGCCCGAGCGAGCTCTTGCCCTCGAGCCGCGACGCGAGATCGTCGGGCAGCGAGATGACCTCGTACGTGGAGGCGAGCACGAACTCACCGGGGTGGAGAATGAACGCCTCGTCCCCCTCCGGTTCGACCGTGCGGGTCAGGTCGGTCTGCTCAACGGCAGGGTCGATATGCGGATAGCGGTGGTTCTCGAACACCCGGAAGTAGCGGTCGAGCCGCACATCGATGCTCGAGGGCTGCACCATCGACGCATCGAAGGGGTCAATGCGCACCCGTCCGGCGTCGATCTCGGCCCGGATGTCCTTATCTGAGAGAAGCACGTCCCGAGGATACGCAGAACGCGCGAGCCCGCCCCAACCGGACCGCCCTCGCGCGCCTGCCTGCCACTTTCTTCCGGGTCCCGGACCCGACCCGATACCCCCGGCCGAACGCCCTACCGCTGCTCGAACACCACGGGAACCGCCTGCCTCAACCGGGCACAGCGCGGACAGCGGATGAGCCGCCCGGGACCGATCCGGCCGGACCCGAGCTGCTGCATCGGGAACGACGAGGTAGCAAAAACGTGCCCTTCGGCACAACGGACGACGGTGCGCTCCATCGACTCCATCAAGCCCCTTCCCCAACCAAGCCTTGGACGAGAAAGCCACATTAGGGGATGAACAGGACGCCGCTCCAGGCGGCACTCCGACCACCACGCTACGCCTTCAACTCCCGCCCACCACACCCGCGTCCACCCCAACGCACACCCACCCCAACGCCACGCAGACCCTGCGGCGCCTACGCCGGGGGTCTGCCATGAGGTACAGTGTGCGACGATGCACTGCCGATCATCGGCGCGCTTCGCGGGTGTAGTTTAATGGTAGAACATGAGCTTCCCAAGCTCAGAGCGCGAGTTCGATTCTCGTCACCCGCTCCACAGCTCGAACCAAAAGCCCCAGGCCAGCGGCCCGGGGCTTCTTTGTTGTCTGAACCACGCTACGCCTGATGCGCCCGGTAACCCTGCCTTGCCTCGTGTCCCAGGCCGCCGGTCGACGGGGGGCCGACAGGTCGACGGAACCGCGGATTCATGCCGAGCGTGATGTCCTACGGTGTTCGGGGCCGGGATTCAGGACCGGTGGCAGGGCCGGTGGGCGGCGGTAGATGAACGGGGGCTCCATGGCTGACGGGACAGCACTGACCGAGCGGATAGCGGAGCAACGGTCGGGTGCCGGTGATCCGCGGGCCATGCTCGGTGAGTTGCGGCGGGCGTTGGTGCTGGTGCCGTTCGACGGCGGTGGGCTGTGGACTGCGGAGCTCGGCGGAATCCGCTGGTTGTGCGGGTTCACCGACGAAGAGGCGCTGGCACGGTTCACCCGGGCGCGGGGCTCGGAGCATGACGCCGGAGCGGTCGGGCGCTCGTGGGAGTACGCCGAGTTGCGGGGTGCGCGGCTGCTGGACGAGATCATTCCGGCGATGGGGGTGCCGGCAGGTATCGCGGTGAATATCGCCGACCCAGATGGCTCGATGCTCTTCCCGCCGGTGGCCGGGATCGTGCCTGACGAGGTCGCCGTCGACGCGCAGGAGGCGCAGGCCACGGTGGGTACGCAGACCCAGGACGGGAGGTGGGGACGGTGAGCGGCGGCGGTGCGGAGGAGCTGAACATAGCTCCGGCCAGTGTTCAGCAGATCACCGCTGGACTGCGGGCGGCGGTGGCCGAGCTGAAGGAGATCGGTACCGGTACCGGAGCGGTCCTGGGCAAAGGGCTGTCGGATCTGTCGATGACCGGCATGGAGGCCGGTCACCATGGGCTGGCGGTCGACTTCGAGGACTTCTGCGAGCGGTGGGAGTGGGGGGTCCGAGCGCTGGTCCAGGACGCCAACGCCATCGCGGCGAAGCTGGGTCTGGCCGCCGGGATGGTGTGGGAGGAGGACCAGTACGTCCAGGGCACGATGAAGGTCGTGGCCAACGCGGCCGTGGGCAATCCGCACGCCTCCGAGGACGAGATCGTCAAGCAGAACTGGGGTGACGTGCTCACACCGGACTACCTCAGTCCCGACTACAGCGCGGAGTCCTTCCAGCGGGCGGCGGACGAGGCCGGGCAGACCTGGAAGGACACCGGGCGGGCGCTGGTGACCGAGGGGAACGGCGGCCGGCAGAGCGAGATGATGAACGACTTCCTCGGCATCGACCAAGAAGCCTTCGACCGGTCCGTGGACGACACGTTCGGGCCCTCGCCGGAGGAACGGGCGCGGCAACAGCAGCAGGGCAACGGGGGGAACTGATCCATGGGGATCGGAGATTTCGTCAGCGACCTCACTCCGGACGTCGTCGAGGACGCCGTCGAGGAAGGTACCGAGTGGGTCGGCAACCGGGTCGAGGACGCCGGTAACTGGACGGGCGACCGGCTGCAGGACGTGGGCTGGGACTCCGGCGCCGACTGGGTGCGCGAGCAGTCCCGCTCGGTGGCGAACAGGATGGGCGCCGAGGTCGACGAGATGAACCTCGGGCAGACCGAGGACAAGACGAAGCTGATCTACGGCAGCCCGTCCGAACTCCACTCCACCGCGTCCCACCTCAAAGACCTGCAAGGTGCTTTCGACAAGGTCGGCGGGGGGCTGAAGGGACTGGACTCCTCCGCCCTCAAGGGGCAGGCGGCTGACGCGTTCCGGGACTCGGTGTCCGTGGAGCCGCCGAAGTGGTTCAAGGCCGCCGACGCCTTCGAGAAGGCCGCGAGCGCGCTGAAGTCGTTCGCCGATACGGTCGAATGGGCGCAGGGCCAGGCCCAGACGGCGATCGACGGGTGGAAGGCGGGCGCCAAGGCGTCCGAGGAGGCGATGGACGCCCACAGGGGCCGGTGCGACGCATACAGCCAGGCCGCCGAGAAGTACAACGCGCTTCCCTCGGAGGAACGCGATCCGTCCACGTTGCCGCCGAGGCCCGGTGAGTTCACGGACCC
Source organism: Streptomyces sp. NPDC057136 (assembly GCF_042670885.1). Taxonomy (NCBI): domain Bacteria; kingdom Bacillati; phylum Actinomycetota; class Actinomycetes; order Kitasatosporales; family Streptomycetaceae; genus Streptomyces; species Streptomyces sp. NPDC057136. Next base: position 226,339 of record NZ_JBHUUV010000002.1, on the reverse strand, counting down.
CGGCAAGGCCCGCATGGAGGAGGCGCAGCAACTGCTGGCCGAGGCCCGCAAGCAGCGCAACACCGCGGCGGAGACCGCCCGCACCTCGGTGGCGGCCGCGCGGGACGCCGCACCTCAGAAGCCCAAGTACGCCGAGCAGGCATTGGACGGCCTCGCCGAGTACCAGGTGATGAACACCCACTTCGGCGGCGGCATCGCCAAGGGCACTGCGGGACTCCTCAACTTCGCGCGCAGCGTCAACCCGATGGACCCTTACAACCTCACCCACCCCGCCGAGTACGCCCTCTCACTCAACAACACCGCCGCCGGACTGGTCCAGGTCGCCAACGACCCCTGGGGCACCGGCAAACAGATGGTCACCACCTTCATGAAGGACCCCGCCGAAGGGTTCGGCCGCCTCATCCCCGACCTGGTCCTCACCGCCGCCACCGGCGGCGCCGGAGCCGGAATCAAGGGCGCCCGTACCGCCAAGGAGCTCGCGGACCTCGCAGGCGACGCGAACAAGGCCCGCCGCCTCGTGGACGACGCCCCCGAAGGCACCCACAACCGGCCCGACGGGGACCGCGCCACCCAGGGCACCGACCCCGTCGACCTCGCATCGGGACGCATGTTCCTGCCCCAGACCGACGTCGTGCTGCCCGGAGTGCTGCCCCTCGTCTTCACACGTCGAGTGGAGTCGGGCTACGCGGCCGGGCGATTCTTCGGCCCCTCCTGGGCCTCGACGGTCGACGAACACCTGGAGATCGACGCCAACGGCGTCGTCCACGTCACCGACGACGGGCTGCTGATCACCTATCCGCACCCGGCACCCGGCTCGCCGACCCGCCCGGAATCCGGCACATCACGCAGTGTCCTCAGCCGCGACGAGAGCGGTGACTACACGGTCACCGACCCCGACAACGGTCTCGTAAGACATTTCGACGCACCGTCCGGAGCGGAGCCGGGGGGTGACGGCGACGCCTGGCTCGGGCAGATCGGTGACCGAAACGGCAACTCCATCACCTTCGACCGTGCTGAGGACGGCGCGCCCAGGGCCCTGGTCCACTCAGCCGGTTACCACCTGGCGCTGGCGCTGGCGGGAGGACTCGTGACGGGCCTGGCGCTGCTCACCCCCGCGGCCCGCGGAGAGGCACCCAGGGCCGCCGACCGAAGGGCGGCCCTCCCACTGCGCACATACGGCTACACGGACGGCAACCTCACCAGCGTCACCAAACCGTCCGGCGCCGCCCTCACCTTCGCCTACGACGACCGCCGCCGGGTGACAGCCTGGACGGATTCCAACAACAGCCAATACAGCTATACCTACGACGAACTGGACCGCGTCGTCGCGGAGGGCGGTGAGGCGGGCCACTTCCAACTCACCCTGGCATACGGCGAAACCGATCCGTCCACGGGCAACCGAACCACTACCCTCACCACCGCCGACGGTCGCTCCACACGCCATCTCGTCGACGGCAGGTGCCGGGTCCTGGCCACCACCGACCCATTGGGCAACGCCACCCGCGACGCCTTCGACGCTGACGGGAACCGGCTGACGCACACCGACGCGCTGGGACACACCACCACGTTCGCGTACGACGCGCAGGGCAGAGCCTCCGGGGTCACCCAGGCGGACGGCACCCGACTGCGCGTCGCGCGGAACCGGCTGGGGCTCGTGACCGAGCTCGTGGAGCCGGACGGCTCCCGCCGCCTGCAGGAGTTCGACGACCACGGCAACCGCACAGCGGTCACCGAACCCGGCGGCAGCACCACCCGCTACACCTACGACGCGGCGGGCCGGGTCACCTCGGTCACCGACGCACTGGGGAACGTGACCAGGGTCCGCTGCGACCCTGCCGGATTGCCCGTGGAGATCACCGACCCGCTCGGGAACACCACCCGCTACGACCGGGACCCGCTGGGCCGCCCCGTGCGCGCCACCGATGCGCTGGGAGCGGTCACTCTCCTGCGCTGGTCCGTCGACGGTGAACTCGCGGAGCGCACCGGCCCGGACGGCGGCACGGATTCGTGGGCCTATGACGGTGAGGGCAACCGGCTCACCCATACCGATCCAGTCGGCGGAACAAGCCGTTTCGAGTACACCCACTTCGACCTGCTGGCGGCCCGGACCGATCCCGACGGATCCCGGTACGAGTTCACGCACGACGCGGACCTGCGCCTCACCCGGGTCACCAACCCGCAGGGCCTCACCTGGTCGTACGCCTACGACCGGGCCGGCCGGTTGGTCTCCGAGACCGATTTCGACGGTCGCACCGTGGGCTACACCGTCGACGCGGCCGGAAAGATGACAGCCTCCGTCACCCCTCTCGGGGAGACCGTCTCCTACGCTCACGACGCCCTCGGCCGCGTGATCCGCAAGGACGCCGTCGGCCGGATGACCACGTTCGCGTACGACCCCGCAGGACGGCTGGTGCAGGCGCGCGGCACCGACACCGAGCTGATCTACCAATACGACCGCGCCGGGCGCGTGAAGACGGAACTTGTGGACGGCCGTGCCACCACGTACGCGTACGACGCCCTGGGCCGACGCACCCGCCGGGTCACTCCCACCGGCCAGCGCACCACCTACGGATACGACGCGGCCGGCCGGCCAACTGAACTGACCGCCGGTGAACGGCGCATCACCTTCGCCCACGACTCTGTCGGCCGTGAACGGGAACGCACCTTCGGTGACGCCCTCACCCTCACCTCCACCTGGGACGCGGCGGGCCGCCTCAGCACCCAGCACCTAGTCGGCCGCGACCGCACCACCCTGAACGCGCGCGCCTACACCTACCGCGCCGACGGATACCTCACCGGCCTGGACGACACCCTGAACGGGGCCCACCGCTTCGACCTGGACGGCGCCGGCCGCGTCACCGGGGTCACGGCCGCCAACTGGAACGAGTCGTACGCCTACGACTCCGCCGGCAACCAGACCGCGGCCACGTGGCCCTCCTCCCACCCGGGACACGACGCCACCGGCCCCCGTTCGTACACCGGCACCACCATCACCCGTGCTGGAAACGCACGGTACGAGCACGACGACGCCGGCCGCATCACTCTGCGCCAAAAGACCAGGCTCTCCCGCAAGCCCGACACCTGGCGCTACGAGTGGGACGCGGAAGACCGCCTGGCCGCGGTCACCACCCCGGACGGCACCCGGTGGCGGTACCGCTACGACCCGCTGGGCCGCCGGGTCGCCAAGGAGCGCCTCGGTGACGACCACCGGACCGTGGTCGAGGAGACCCTCTTCACGTGGGACGGCACCACCCTCTGCGAACAGACCACCACCGCGACCGGACTGCCCCGGCCCATCGTCCTCACCTGGGACCACCAAGGGCTCCGGCCCCTGGCCCAGACCGAACGAATCCTCTCCGCCGATGCCTCCCAACACACGGTGGACGAACGCTTCTTCGCCATCGTCACCAACCTGGTCGGCGCGCCCACGGAACTCGTCGACGAATCGGGCTCCTTGGCCTGGCACACCAGAACCACCCTCTGGGGTACCACCACCTGGGCCAGGCGCAGCACCGCGTACACACCTCTCCGCTTCCCCGGCCAGTACTACGACCCCGAAACCGGCCTCCACCACAACCACCACCGTCATTACGACCCGGAGACCGCCCGCTACCTGACACCGGACCCACTGGGCCTGGCCCCGGCACCCAACCCGTCGGCATACGTACACAATCCGCACACCTGGTCCGACCCCCTGGGCCTGGCCCCTCGCTGCCTGAACGACACAGGCCGGGAGGGCAAGGACGTCAACGAGAACTTCGTGCCGGGCTCGGCCGAAGGACAGCGGCTCGCAGAACAACTGCGCAGGGAGTCGGGTGGCTCGATCTTCAATGAGAACGGCTGGCTCACGCCCGAGGCCATCGCCGACTCGCGGCGGGTGATCGATGGAGAAAAGATCGGCAACCCCGCGGTGCGTGAGGCCATGACGTCGGACGGAAGCAATCTCAGCGACTGGGGCAAATACACGACCAGGACGCACCAGTCACCTTACGGAGACTTCCAGGTGCACTATTATTACAATCCCGAAACGGGGCGAGTTTTGAACTACGATTACAAGGCAATCATGAACAGAAGGTAATTTGACATGCGTGTCCGCGTGAAAACCAGCAACACCACGGACCCCAAAGCTTTGCAAGGGATAACCGCCCTCACCGAGGGGCATGAGTACGTGGTGCTCGAAATTTCCGCACGTTTCAAAATGACCACCTCCTTTCGTGTCGAATTCAACGAGAGCGGGCTGAGGCAGTCCGCCCTCTTCGACACCCGAGTTTTCACCGTCACTTCCCACTCCCTGCCGCCGACCTGGCGATATTTTCAGCTCGAATCCGGCTCCTTCTCCCTGTGTCCGGAATCGTGGAACGAGTCCGGTTTTTGGGAGGCCTACTACGACGGGGATCCACGAGCAATCGCGTTGTACGAACACGAGCGGGCGGCGATCCTGTCCCATTCGTAGAAGTACGGTCGCGGGGCGGACGGTGACCCCGGGCAGGTCGGCCGGCGGTGACGGTGGGCCGGCACGCAGAGCCCCGATCTCGTCAAAACGATCAGTGATTCCCAAGCTCAGAGCGCGAGTTCGACTCTCGTGACTCGATCCATGACGAAGGCCATCGTCACTCACCAGGGCCTTGTTTTGTCATCCAGACCTCGGAGTTTTCAGGGGTTCCGCCCGCCCGAAGGCCGGGACATCAACGGCACCCTGCGCCGGACAAGCGTGGTGGTGTTGCCCGTTGCCCGCCTGTACTCAGGTTCCTTCGGTCCAGTACTGGTGGAGCCGAGCCACCGCGTCTTCCTTGGTCAGCTCGGCCACCATCTCCTCTGCAAGGCCGACCCGATGGATCAGCAAATACACCAGGTCCGCGGGCAGCGCTTCCTTCGGCACCGCTGGGGCCCCCGGACCGGGAGCCGGCCATCAAGCACGCAGCCCCAGAATTCGTCCTCGGCGACGTCGAGCTGGTCGCGCAGGATGTGACCCCCCATCCCCGCGCCGCAGACCGTACGGTCCACCGGGTGAGAGATCCTCGTGCGCAGGATCCGCGCGTCGTGCAGCGTCAGTTCGTAGGTGACGTGATGAGTACCAGTGCGCCCGCGCGCATCTCGAACCCGCTCCCATTTCTCAACGCCACAGAACTTCTCATGACGCTCACGGTCCGGCTGCGGTCGGTTCACCGGCCTGTTCCGACCAGCCAGTCGGCAAGCTGCTGGTCGTCGCTCAGAGCGATCAGCTGCACCAGACCCCAGTTGTCATGATGGTTGGGGGCTGTGCGCAGACGGTCCTGCCAATCCTCGGCATATTCACGTAGAGCGTCGACCATTTCACTGATGGCCTCGTCGAAGGATGCACCGTCCGCTGCTACCGGGAGCCCCGGGATGAAGATCGACCAGCCTCCGGACTCCGCGACTGCCTGCGCCTTCGCCGAGCAGACCAATGACAGATGATGACGCAGTCGCTCGACATCCACGACCGCCGCGCGGCCAGTATCCCGACGCACTGTCGCCACCCGGCCCTCACCAGCCGCGTCGAGGAGATCCTTGAGGTGCGTGCGCGCCTCGGTGTAGCTCTCGTACTGCACTGCGGACATAGTGCCCTCCTCCGGGTCCATGTCAGGATGCCTTCTCAGTAAGTACGTCAAGTACGTCACGTACTCACGACGCCTTGGGCTCGGCCGAGTCAACCGAGTACGCGACAGCCATCCGCTCGCCCGCGCCAGGCGCGAAGGTCCTCAAAGGCGGACTCCGATCGTTGCCGGATCATCGCCAGAGAAAATCGCTTCCACAGCCCTCACCCACAACCTGCCCGTGGCGGAGACCGATCCGCGCGGCACCAGCACTCCGTGCCACTACGTGCCACTACGTGCCACTCATAGGGGTATGCAGCGGTCACTACGGGCACCGTCCGGCCGCCGACCAGGAGCTCATCTGTACAGGCTTTCGCAGGTCAGGGGCCTTTCGGCAATAAAGTGCCGGGTGATTCCCAAGCTCAGAGCGCGAGTTCGATTCTCGTCACCCGCTCCACAGAAAGCCCAGGTCAGAGACCTGGGCTTGTTGCTATCCAGACCAGTTACTCCTCGCGAGCATTGAATTGCCCTTTACGTACCGTGCAGATGGGGCACGCGGAGGGCATGGATTCTTCGTTTGCAGGCGCGGGGAGATGCCCTCCCCTTTTGTGACCTCCCCGTTGGCGCCGGGTCTCTGTCTCAACGCTGGGTGCGGCCATGAGCACCAGCCGCTCCCTGGGACTGCGCCTGTGCCCACGGGGCAGGCGCAGAACGGGCAGGCGCAGAAGCGGGGGGTGCTCGGGGCCATTGGAACACTGGTTTATCAGCGGGGCGGGGACCGCCCAGCCGTAGAGTTCGTCGAGGCCGATGAGCAGGACACGGTCGTCGCCACGTGCCGCTTCGGTTCCCGGAAGAGCGCCGCCGTCCGCGACCCGCACACCCACTCGCCGACCGGCACCGCACCGGCGAGGACCGAGCGGCGTCGTGGCGGTCCCTGCCCGGCCCATACTGGCGCATCCTCGGGTGCTCACCTCCCTCCGCCTGTCGGGCCGTCCTCCACGCTGTCGCCGAGACTGTCCATCTCAGCGCGACAGGGGATGACAACCGGTGGCCAGCGGGGTTCTGGAGGACGTGATTGAGTGCCGGCGGGGCCCCGTACCCAATCGTTATGCGGGACTAATGGGGCGAGCAATGCGCTATATGGCATAAGCGTTTTGAGGTGCCTTGACGGGCTCCTGGGGGCGCAGGAAGCTGAGCCGCACCGCCCCCCACGGCAACCTTCCTCTTCCCCTATGGAATGCCCATGCGCCCGCTTGTTTCCGCAGGCACGCTCACGGCCGCCGTGGCTGCGGCCCTGCTGCTTCCCCCTTCCGCTTACGCCACCACCCCCGGCGACAACGGCACCGTGAAGATCCACGATGCCAAGACCGGTGAGGAGCTCCACAAGAACGAGCCCCACGTGTGCACCTTCTACGTCGACGCCTTCGGTTTCGATGGCGGTCAGCAGGTCGACTGGCACATCGAAGCCTGGGCCCCGACGGCCGACGTCAAGGGCGAGACCGTGAAGACCGGTTCCCTGACACTCGACGGCGAGGGACACGGCCGTACGCAGGACCTGTCCATACCCGACGGTCACTACAAGCTGTTCTGGAACTTTGACGGCGAGCACGGCCGGGCCAAGCACAAGGTTTTCTGGACCAACTGCGAGGACGACACCCAGCCGAGCGGCGGGGACCCGTCGGCGTCTGCCACTCCGTCCGGCCCAGCGCAACCAGGCGCTGCGCCCACGGCCTCCGCCCCCGCTGACACCGCCCCGACGTCCTCGCCCTCGTCGTCCCCGTCCCCGTCCGCACAAGGTGGTGACCTCGCCGAAACCGGCAACGGCGCGCCCGTCGGCCTGTTGTCCACGGCAGCTGCCGTGCTCGTCGCAGCCGGCGGATACCTGGTGTTCCGCCGCCGCAAGGCCCAGCAGAACTGAGCACCAGTGACCCTTCTGGATGTGCCCTCGGAGGCACATCCAGGCACAGCGCAACGGAGAACCCTGCGGACCAGTGAAACTACCGAGCGTAGTTTTCACTGGTCCGCAGTGATTTCGCGGTGAAGCCGCAGGTCAGGCCGCATTCCGCGCCATTTGACGCTCAGATGGAGAGAGGACGCGCCACAGAAGGCGTCCTGATCGGGGCGCGAGCGTGGCCACCAGCGCTCCTGACCATCTGTCGCGCCAGAGCGGGCTGGTCACTGGGAGGCGGGCGAGTTCCTACGGTGACCCAGAGCCGACGCCCAGCTCCACAGCTACGCAGCCAGCTCCGCCAGCACCTGCGCGACGCCGCCAGGCACCACAGTCGGAACACGACCGTTCCTGAGCAGGGAAACCTTGGTCCAGCAGGCTTGAGTAGAGCCCGCGAGCAGTACGACACGAGCGTTCGTCCCGCCTCCCACAGATCAAGTGCAACAGCCGCCCGTCCGGGGCCTTCACCGAACGGCCAGACGCCCTGCGGCACCTTCACCACGGCGTTCGCCTCCCGTCGAGCCACGGGGCGGAGCGCCAGCTTCCGCATCGCGCGGACCGCGTCATCCTTGTGCAGGTAGACCTCAACCCGGCCGAGATCCACAATGTTCTGCCCGGGTGCGGAAGCGCCTGCGGGCACTACCCCGTCGCAATGAATGAGTCAGCTTCCTCCGCCCTGCGGAGGCCGCGATCAACCCGCTCCGCTGACAGGCCGGGACATGGCGGTGGCGGCGGTAGTCGAGGGTGTCCCCGGAAGTTCGCCGTACCGGTAAGCATCATGGCCGGAATCCCCGCATTCCAGAAGGCCGCGTGGTCGCTGCGGCCTAGGTGGTTCACCGGTGGCAGTCCGAGTCCGACGAGGGCGCCCAGCAGACCGCCCGGACGCGGGTCGCGCAGTGTGATGCCTATCAGCGGGGGCTCCGCGGCCAGCGCTGCCCGGCGCCACAGCGAGGCCGCCGCCTCCGTCGAGCGCCGGTGGACCACAAGGGTGAAGTCGCCCCGTTTTCCGGCCGAGCGGACCGCGGAGGCCACGCCGGGGAAGGCCGCGCCGAACTCTGGGGGCAACAGCTGAGTTTCGCGCTCGGTCGCGAAGAAGCCGTTCGCGCCGGTCAGCCGCCGGTGCAGGCGGAGTTTGCTCCTTGACGCAGACTTGGCCCCTGCCGACCCGGGGAATGGCTCCCGATCGAGCAAGGTGCGCCGATACAGCCTGTGGTCGGCCAGACCTCGATGCCGCCGGACCTCGTGCCCCTTCCGTGCCCTTCAGTGCGGTCAACACCGGTCAGGAGAGGTGCGGCAAAGCACCTCCACTTGGACCCTTCCGCTGCTGTTTTCCCAGCTCAGATGCCATATCGGTCTTCTAGGCGCGTTGACTCCCAAGCTCAGAGCGCGAGTTCGATTCTCGTCACCCGCTCCATGAAAAAGCCCCAGGCCAGCGGCCGGGGGCTTTTTTGTTTGCAGCGCCTTGTCACCGGCCGGCCAGGTACCGGGCGGCCTCTTCCTGGATAATCGTCATATGGCATCACAGCCCAGTCTTTCCGATCTCCGCCGTGCCAGGTTCGCCCGGCGCGTGCCCGCAGCGCTCTCGGAGCTTGCCGGCCCCGAGCACGGCACGGTGAGCCTGCCGCTCCACCTGGCGTGGTCGGGACTGACCGCCTTCGACCTCGATCAACCCCGGCTGCGGATGAGCTACTACCGCATCGTCCTGGCCGAGGGCATGCACGACGATCTGGTCCGGTACCTCAACCGCGGCCTTCTCATCGCGCTGTGGCCCACACTGCGCACACTGATCAGCCCGGATGTCCGCGAAGTCTGGGAACGCTCCTTCGACGAGCTGGCTCACAGCGCACAGGCCGCTGCGTGAACCTCACGGATCTGCACCGCCGCTTGCTTACAGACGTGCTCGACGTAGGCGGTGCATACCCTCTGGCACTTACCGGTGGGTACGCAGTCCAGGCACACGGCCTGGTCGACCGGCTCAGCCAGGACCTCGACGTCGCGACCGAGAACCCCGACCGCATGGAGGACATTGCTGCTGCTGTGCGCACCGGCCTGGAGCAACGCGGGTGGCAGGTCAGCGCCCTGGAGACAGACCCGCTGTCCGCGCGCCTGATCGTCACCGATCCCGCCAGCCGTGAAGAGTGCGAGGTCGACATCCTCAAGGAAGCACTCTGGCGACCACCCGTGCACACCGAGCACGGCCTGGTCCTGTCCCTCGAAGATGTCGTCGGCACGAAGGTTCGCGCGCTGGCCGACCGCGGACTCGCCAGGGATCTGATCGATGTACAGGCTGCCGCGGACCGCTGGAGCCACATCGAACTCGAAGAGCTCGGTAGGCGCCATGCCCGCGACTCCTTCGACCTGAGCGAGCTACAAGCGCGACTGGGCGGAGCCGACTGGATCGACGACACGGAATTCGCCGCGTACGGGCTCGACGACCAAGCAATCACCGTACTGCGGCAGTGGGCACAGACTTGGGCCGACGACATCGGGGAACGGCTTCAGGAGCTTGAGGCTCCGCACGAAGACTGATGGCCTCACGATGCCGAACGCTCGACAAGGATGTGGCTGCCCACCTCCCGGTTGCCGTGCCCTTCCCGTGCCCTTCGGAGCGGACAACAGCGGTCAAGTACGGCCCACCGAGACCGCGCCAACCTCTTTCCTGCAAGGCAAACAAGCAGGTCAGAGGCATTTCAGTCGACCAGGCGCCGGTGATTCCCAAGCTCAGAGCGCGAGTTCGATTCTCGTCACCCGCTCCATGAAAAAGCCCCAGGCCAGCGGCCCGGGGCTTCTTTATTGTCCAGACCTCTTAGGGCTCGCATCCCAGACACTCACGTTCGCCGTGTTTTCCGTTCCGTTGACGTCCGGGTGTCACCGTGGTGCCGCTCGCGGTGACGCGCCACGGCGTCGTTGTTGGCGCAGCGCACCGAGCAGTAGGCGCGTCGGCCGTTGCGGGAGGTGTCGACGAATGCCAGACCGAAGTCGTGGCGCGCGCAGCGCCCCAGCCGTTCGGCTCCGGCGGAGCACACGACGTAGGCGAGTCCGGCTGCGGTGACGGCGGGGATGTGGGTTGCTGCGTCGGCGCCGGTGGCGCTGTAGTGCAGGTGAGGCCGGCCGTCGTGCAGCGAGATGCGGGGGCTGCTCGAGGCGTCGGCGAGCAGCATGTTGACCGTCTGGCACCGCTCTTCGAGGTCTTGTCGTCCGAAGCACGCGGCCAGGCGCCGGTTCCATGTCCAGATGGCCTCGGCCTGCGCGGCGGTGAGTGCGCGGTGCACCACGCCGTGCGTGGCAAGCAGCGGTTCCAGGTGCTCGGGTCGTGGTGGCGCGGTCAGGTTGACCAGGTCCGCGGCCAGCCGGGCGGCCTCTCCGCCGTAAGTCCGAGCCCGCTGAGGGCAAGCGCCTGAAGTCCGAGCTCGGCCACGGCCGCTGACCGGCTGTCCCGACCGGGCGTTCGCTGCGCATTTCGACGAATGCGCCGTGCCGTTCGGGTGACAACCGTTCGCGCCGCCCGTATCCGGCGCCCATGGGGTCCATACCTGACCCCATGGACAGGAAACTGCCGAGACGAACGGTGCGTGTTGCTGTGCGAGGAGAGAATTCCGGATCTTTTCGGCGTCGCGTTGTCGCCGGATGCTGTGCCCTGCTGCTCCTGGCCCTGACGTCGGGCGCGGCAGCCCAGGCGCCCTCGTTGCCCGACGGCGGCGGTCCCGACCGGCTCGACCCGCGGATCACGGAGATCATGCGGAAGCCGGACTACCCCAACGCCCAGTGGGGCCTGCTCCAGCGCGACCCGGACAGCGGGAGGGTGATCCACAGCCGGTTCGCCGAGCAGTTCTTCATCCCCGGGTCGGTGGCCAAGCTGTTCGGTGTGTCCGGGGCGTGGAACACCCTCGGCGGCGACCACCTCTTCCGGACCCCGGTCTACGCGGTCGGCGAGCGCCGCGGAAGCACACTCGACGGCGATCTCGACCTGGTCGCCCAGGGCGACCTCACCATGGGCGGAAGGACCCGCCCCGACGGCACGGTGGACTACACCGACCTCGACCACACGTACGCCAATTCCTTTCCCGGAGCCACGCTCACCCCGGAGAACCCGCTCGCCGGGATCAACCAGATCGCCCAGCAGGTACGGCGTTCCGGCATCACCCGCGTCGACGGCAACGTGATCGTCGACAACCGGCTCTTCCAGCCCGAGCCGGTCTTCGACCCGGTCCCGACCCCGCTGATCATCAACGACAATCTCATCGATTTGCTGACCACCCCCGGCCCTCGGCCCGGCGCGCCCGCGCGGCTGGACTGGCGGCCCAAGGTCGCCCCGTACCGCGTCACGTCGACGGTGCGGACCGTGGCAGCGGGCGAGCCGACCGACATCGAGGTGACGACCTCCGAGAACGGCACCCGGATCCAGCTGTCCGGCACCATCGCAGCCGACTCCGAACCGGCGCTGAAGGTCTCCGACATCGCCGACCCGGCGGCCTTCGGACGCACCGCGCTGATCGAGGCGCTCGGACGGGCCGGGGTGGAGGTCACCGCCAACCCGACGGGAGCCAACCCGGTCGACCGGCTGCCCGACGGGTACGAGGGCCGGCCGCGCGTGGCCCAGTACACATCCCCGCCCTACACCCAGTACGCCAAACTCATCTTCAAGGTCAGCCACAACCTTGGCGCCAACCTCGCCCTCTGCCTGATGGCCGTCGCGAAGGGCAGCCAGGACTGCATGGACGGCTTCCCGGTGCTGGCCGACTTCCTGGACCGCGCGGGCGTCGACCGCAAGCAGATCCAGCTCCTGGACGGCCGGGGCGGCAACCCCGTCGACCGGACCACGCCGAAGGCCGTGGTGCAGATGCTGACGTACTGGCATCGCACCCCCGAGGCGGAGGTCTTCCGGAACGCGCTGCCCATCCTCGGCGTCGACGGCCTGCTGGCCGACAACTGCACCGACTGCCCCGCGCGCGGAAAGGTGTTCGCCAAGACCGGCGCCGCCGTCGGTCTTGATGCCCTCAACAACCGCCTGGCCGTCGGCGCGATCACGATCGCCGGGTATCTCGACAAGGGCAACGGCAGCTTCGACGTCTTCTTCGCCGGCGTCAACGGCGCCTCCACCCCGACAACCGACGTCAACGGCGTACTGAGCATCGCCAACGACCTCGCCATGATCTCCGCGTACCTGCAGGAGGCAGCGGCGCGGCGAGAAGACTGAGAGCACTGCATCGCGGCCGATTGAGGGGATCCGCACACCGCGCGGTACAAGCGGCTGTAACACCCGCAAGACGGTGTTACAGCCGCTCGGCTTGCCAACCTCGGCAGCCGCAGGCCCATCCGGCGTCCTTCGGGATCGCCACGGTGATCTCGACGCTGTCCATCGGACCGTTCGCAATTCGCGTATCAGGGGCGCTCAAAGCACTGAAGCACCCCTCCGACGGAGAAACAGAGTGCTCCCGTGAGGGCGCCCCAGTTGGCGATTTCGGCGTTCACGATGCTTTACGTCGCAGGACGGGTGAAGTCGGCCAGTGCTGAATCCAGGAAGAGCACGGATCCGAGTTGATAGGCATTCGTCGCGTCGCCCGTGCCGAACTGGTCCACTGCGGCCCCGGAGGCGAATAGGCCCCCACCTACCGCAAACGCACCCGCCGCAATGGCGTTCAGCCTGCGGAGACGGCCAACCGATTCGCTGTCAGCTCTTCGGGAGCGGGGCTCGGTCTCGCCTGCGGCCCGCACGGGCAGCGGGCGACGCTTGTCCCGGACCGCGGTGCCCCCGTCGCTGAGGCGCCAGGTCAGCCGGGTCGTGAACGGCCCCACACCCTCTGGTGCACATTCATCCCATGCGCGGCTCGAGCCCCCACCGGTGGGCCGGTGCCGGGGTCAAGCTCTGGATGTCAGTGCAGGCGAGCCTCACTCATCGCACGGGGAAGCCGAAGGAGTACCCCTGCTGCTTCAGCCAGGGCAGCACCTCGCGCAGAGCGGCCAAGGTCTGAGAGCGATCCCCTCCCGCGTCGTGGAAGAGGACTGTCGGCCCGTTGGAGATCTCGCTCTTGACGGTGGCGACCATGGTGTCCACACCGGGATGCTCGAAGTCTTTGGTGTCGACGTTCCAGCCCAACGGTCGCATCCCCCGGGACGCGGCGAGCTGTCGGCTGTACGGGGTGAAAGCACCGCCCGGGGCCCGGTAATACTGCGAACGGACACCTCCGGACGCCTTGATGATCATGCGTTCGGCATCCAGGATCTGCTGGGACTGGTAAGCCTCGGACTGGGTGTCCATGGTGGTGTCGTGCGAGACAGTGTGGTTGCACAGCCGGTGCCCGTCTGCCACGACCGCCTTGACCAGGTCCGGGTACGCCTGGGCCTGCGTGCCCACCATGCAGAACGTAGCCTTCACCCCGCTGTCCTTCAGCAGTTGCAACACCTGCGGCGTCCAGACCGGGTCCGGACCGTCGTCGATGGTGATGTTGACGCCCCGCGCGCCGCGATCCGAGGCATGCGCGATGTCCGCCGCCACCTTGGCCACGGGCGGGGCGACACGCGCTTGCGGCTGCCGCCCTCCGGCGGGGTCGGCCTGCGCGGTCCACACCGAGGTGGCAGCGGCCACCGCCGTCACCCCGAGCGCCGCCGCGAGAAGCCGGCCGTGCCATCCCCTTCCCTTGTGCTTTGCCATGTCCGCCCGCCCCTTTGCTACCGCCGCCGATGCCGTGCCCCCATGAAGTCATACGAACGCCCGTACGCGATCTCTCTGTTACCGACCGCAGACGAATCCGCAGAGGGCCGGCGACAAACGCAGGAGTTCCGCGACAGATGAGGGGGCCCAACGGCCTCGAAACCGTACCGGCGAGGGCGGCAGGCGCTGATCCGCACGGATTCCGGCGGAGGCACCCACTCATTCGTCGAATGGCCCGCGAAGCAGATCCGATGGCCGTCCCACTCGGTCGGCATGACCATCACCGAGCCGATTCACCAGTCCGTGCCGGCAGTCCCGCCCTCCGCCTGGACGCCCGCTGTCGAACCCGGCTGCGAGATCCGCGACGGCGCCCAGGTCGCCAAGCTCGGCGGAGACTGCCTGACCGGCCGGCCGAAGGGCATGCCGCGGATCGTCCGCGAGGAACGGCGGCACCTCGGAAACCAGTTGCACGTCACCGACGCCGACGGCCTGCGACACACCCACTTCGCCACCAACACGAAAAGGAGCCCGTCAACAAGCTGACGGGCTCCCGCGAAAGATCAAGGCTCATCCTGCCATCAGGTCAGATCGTCGGTGTGTCGTCGACGATCTCCTTGTGCGGTTCGACAACGAACCTCCAGCCATCGCTGGGCTCCAGGAACCGCACTCGGGTCGGGAAGATGTCCAGGGCGCGGCGGTCGCGGTTCTGGCTGTTCGTGTTCTTCCGCCCCCGGGCCGGCTCCTCGTACAGGTCGACCTTGACGTCCGGCACCGCGACGGTTTCCTCGCTCCAGCGCTGAACGATCCCGGCGCCGAACGCCTCCCGTGCGGCGGAGTAGAGCGACTCCAGGGATTCCCTCTTCCCGTCGGGCACAAAGAGGGCGAGGTTCAGGAGGACGCCCGCACTCTGGAGAACCTCGATCTCTTCCCCCGCCTTGTCGGCAATCCAGATCCCGCGCTCTTCGACATTATCCGGAAGGACATGAATTTCCTCACCGAAGATCGTCATCGCGGTGAAGGACCCTCCCTCGAAATTCTTCCCCGGCTTCGTAAGGAAAGCCGGAGCGCAGCAGTCGAGAGGAAGGCCATCCATCTCCGCCGAGACGAAGATGGCGTCCTGGAGGCCCAATTCTGAGGCCTCTCCGGCCGTAAGACGTCGAGCCGCAACCTTCTCGGTATTCACGCCATTCCCCTTTTTTCGTGGCGTCCTGTAAATTCATTGGACTATATCACGAAAACGAACAGCCAGTCCCTTTACGCACACCTCCGCGCTCACAATTGCAAAATCAACCCTCCGAGAATTTTCCTCCGAAGAGCAGCAGTCAAATCCTCTCGCATCGCCGACGAAAACGCAGCCCCGTAGGGAAATATGGTGAGGCCCAAGGGGTGACTCACTGTTTCGGTGGTTTTCGGAACCAAGCCGGCCTCCAAGTGAAATGTGAGCGGCCTTGGCCGAATGGCAACCCAGCGACCCAATCGAGCGAACCACGGAGGTCGCCTCTCCGATCGGACATTTCACACCTCGCCCCGACGGTCGCCTTCACGGGGCCGCCATCTTTTGCCGCACCAGAAGGGCACCGGACGGAGCGGGGAACAGCGGTCAACAGCAGCCCGTCTCATGAGCCCATCGGGGGGTCCCTCAGGGGCATCCCGCCCGGTCAGGTCACCGAAGTACCTCAAACCCCCTTGATTCCCAAGCTGAGGCGCTGGTCCAGGATCTGACGGGCCTGACCCGCCCCCTGTGACGTTTCTTGATCCGGTTGCGCTCTTGTACTGGGGGCCGGAAGCGCCGGCTGCCCCAGGAGGGCTCAAGTGCTTTTCAAACGCGCCGTGCTGGCCGTAGGGATCGTCGTCGCTGCTGGTCTGCCGGTAGCAGGGACCGCCGCGGCGGAGCAGGGGACGGCGGCCGGCCGGATCACTGCCACTGACTATTCCTCCGGCTCTCCCGCTCTGGTCTCGCTCGACCCCGTGAGCGGCGACGTCATCGGGACCTTCGCGCAGAACGCCGAGGACGGCGTCCTCTCTCCGAAGGGCTCCACCGTGGCGTACATCCAGCGCGACGACACCTGCATTCCCCAGACCGAGGGCTGTATGTACGCCCGGAACCTGGTGGTCGCCGACGGCGACGGCAGTGACCAGCACGTTCTGGTCCGGGGTATCGCGCCCGAGACCAATGAGGCCCCGTACGTCGGGCACCCCGACTGGTCCCCGGACGGCAAGCGGATCGTCTACGACAGCCCGCGCGGTATGGAGTGGATCAAGAGCGACGGCACGGGACAAGAGGTGCTCACGACAACCGGCGGCGCAGGCACCTTCTCGCCCGACGGCCAGAGCATCGCCTTCGTGAGGACCACCACGTACGAGACGGCCGACGGCTGGGAGAACGGCAGGGACGTCTGGGTCATGGACATCGCCACCCGGCAGGTGCACCAGATCAGCACCGCTCGCAACGCGCTGTCCACGCCCGTCGACTGGTCCCCCGACGGGCAGCGCATCGTCTACGCCACCGAGAACGGCCTGAGCGCCGTCCACGTAGCAACCGGCACCGTCACCGAGCTGCAGAGCAGCTGGACGACCCCCCTCAGCAGCATCCAGGGCGGCCCCGTCTTCTCGCCCGACGGCACCCGGATCGCCTTCTCCGCCATGGACGACTTCGACCACACCCACAGCACCTACGTCGTCGACGCCGCCGACGGAAAGAACCTCCAGGTCCTCACGGACCAGGCTGTGACCCCCACCGACTGGCTGAACAGGTAGCCGGAACGCCGGCCGCGGGCCCGGGTGGTGCCTGCGGCCGGCCGTCCCGTGGTCGGCGGCCCAAGGGGTGCACAGTGGGCGCGACGGACGGCTGCGACAGCAGGAGCCCATGGACGCGTTGCTGCCGACCGCCCAACAACTACCGTGTCCGCGTGGATGAAGAACCGGTGGTCATCAAGCTCACGCGCGATCAAGCGTTCGTCCTGTCTGACTGGCTCTACGAGGCCATGTTCAAGTCCGACGACTTGAGCGCCATTGTGAACGACCGCTCGGTCTGGTCTGCGATCTACGCCATCTCCGGGACACTCGACACGACGCTCAGCGAGATCTTCACGCCCGACTACAGCGAACGCCTAGCTGCGGCGAAGCAGCGCCTTCGCGAGGCCATGGGCGGCGAGGAAGAGGAAGCGCCGGCCCAAGCCGTGTCGGAAAACTGACCCGGCCCACCAGGGGCGCACCGCAGCGCACCAGAACAGCCGGTCAACAGCGGTCCCTGCGAGATAGACCGAGGAGGTTCAGTAGAGCCAAGGAGGCACGGTTGTCGCAGATCAGCCCCTCGCGCACCCTCAAACGATCAGTGATTCCCAAGCTCAGAGCGCGAGTTCGATTCTCGTCACCGACTCAGACTCGTCTTCAGTGACTCGCGTCACCATCGGTGGCGACAGGGTAAATCTGGTGCCCCAGAACAACGAGACCGCCGAGGCCGCGAACGGCCTCGGCAGCGGACCGGGGCTGTGTCGGCTCTGGGACGCGGATCAGGCCGGGGCGGGCTCGCTCACGTGACTGGCCAGTCCTCGGTTGTACTGGCGCAGGAGCAGTACGGCGGTGGTGGCCAGGCCGGTGAGGAGGCCGAGCCAGATGCCGAGGGTGTCGAGGCCCAGAGGGTAGGCGAGGAGCCAAGAGGCGGGGAGGCCGACGGCCCAGTAGCCGATGAGGGTGATGCGGAAGCCGCTCTTGGTGTCGTCGAGGCCCCGTAGGAGTCCGACACCGATGTTCTGCGCGCAGTCGAAGAACTGGAGGAACGCGGTGACCATCAGCAGGTGGGTGGCGATGGTGAGCGCCTTGTCGGAGCCGGAGTCGAGGAACGGGGCGAGTACGAGCTGCGGCAGGGCGAGGTAGATGATGCCGACGACGGTCATGACGGCTGCCGCGCAGGCGAGTGCGGTGTTCTTGACCCGGCGAGCGTCGTCGGTGCGGCCGAGCGCCAGTTCGCGGCTGACGTGGATGGACGCGGCGTGGGAGAGGCCGACGGCCACCTGGAAGACGATGTAGACGAGCTGATTGACGGCGGTGTGCGCGGCGAGGGCGGCGGGGCCGAAGGATCCGGCCATCAGCGCGGTGAGGGAGAAGAAACCGGCTTCCGAGCCGTAGGTCGCCGCGATCGGCACGCCGAGGCCGATGAGCTGCTTGACGGTGGCCGGGTCGGCCTTGGCCACGTTCAGGGAGAGCAGGGGCGCCAGCTCGCTGTCCTTCTTCGCTGATATGTACAGCGCGAGGCAGGACAGCAGGTAGACGGTGGAGGTGGCGACGCCGATGCCGGTCAGGCCGAGGCGGGGCAGGCCCCACGTGCCGTGTATGAGGACCCAGTTCAGGCCGGCGTTGACGGCGATGGAGGCGATGGTTATCCGGAGCAGGGCCTGGGGGCGGCGCATTCCGACAGTGAACTGACGTATGACCTGGAACCACAGGCAGGGCAGCAGGCCGGGGGCCAGCGCCAGCAGCATGGTCTGGGTGCGTTCGACGACGGCGGCGTCCTGGCCGAGCCAGATCAGAGCCTGGCCTATGAGAATCATGAGGACCGCTCCGGCGATACCGGCGAGCGTGGCGACGGCCATACTCGCGCGGACGATCCCACGTACTTCCTCGTGCTCCCCTCCTTGTTCTTCGCCCTTGCCTGCGGTGGCTGCGGTCTGCTCGGCGCGGGCCGCAGCCGCGGCTATTCGGTTGCCGACGGAGGTGACCAGGCCGACGCCCATGGTGCGCAGCTGGTTGAAGATGACGATGGCCAGACCGCCCGCCGCCAGCTCCTGGGTGCCGAGGAGCCCCATCATCACCGTGTCGGTGGTGGTCAGGGCGACCTGGGCGAGCTGGGTGAGGACGAGCGGGACGGCGAGTGTGGCCAGGGCGCGGCTGTCGCGGAGGAGAGTGGTCAGCATGGGGACTATCGGTTCCTGCGGAGTTTGGTGAGGAGCTCGTCGATTTCCCGTTCCGCCTCGGGGTCGAGCAGGTCGCGGGCTTGCATCCATTCGTCGTTGAAGACGGTGTCCATGTACTTCTCTCCGCCGTCGTTGACGAGCGCGACCATAGTCGTGCCGGGGGGCAGGGAGGACAGGCGGGTCAGGGCCTCGTAGACGACGCCGCCTGCCGAGCCGCCGATGAGCAGTCCGGTGCGGGCGACCGCGCGGCAGGTGGCGAAGGCTTCGATGTCGCCGACCTTGACGCCTTCGTCGATGAGGTCGAAGTCGACCAGGGCACCGATCTCGGCTCCCTCGGGGGTACCGGTGCCGGACTGGTAGTAGTCGTGGGCCGGGCCGCCGAACGCGATGGACCCCTTGGGCTCGACGCCGATGGTGGTGAAGCGGGGTATGAGCTTGCGCAGTTCACGGGTTGTGCCGCACAGACAACCGCCGGTGCCGACTGCTCCGACGAGGACGTCGACGTCGCCCTCGAGAGCTTCGTTGAGTTCGTGGGCGACGGGGAAGTAGCCGACGCCGTTGCTGGGGTTGTTGTGCTGCTCGGTGAAGACGGTGTTGTCCTGGCCGCGAGCCATGTCCTCGGCGAGCTCTTCGCGGGCGGCTGTGGCCAGTTCTTCGGCGCCGTCGTCGACGACGTAGACGAGCTCGGTGCCCAGCGCCTTCATGCCGCGCAGCTTGTCGACGCAGGCGTGGTTGTCCACGACGGCAGTGAATGTGTAACCGCGTTCGGCGGCGATGACGGCGAGCCCGAGGCCGGTGTTGCCGGAGGTGGACTCGATGATCCGGCCGCCTGGCCGCAGCTCGCCGCGTTTTTCCGCGTCGACAACCATCTGGCGCGCCATGCGGATCTTCGCGGTGCCGGTGGGGTTGAACATCTCCAGCTTCAGCAGCAGGCGGCTGCCGGTTTCGGTTCCGGCGAGTTCGAGGAGGGGGGTGTAGCCGATCAGGTCGGATACGCGGGAGACCACGGCGGGGCGCTGGAGTGCTCCGGGCATCGAATGCTCCTGTGAGGGTTGGTCTGAAAGGCCGGGCGGGCGAGGGGCGGCAGCCCGCAGTCAGGTGAAGTGACGGTCCAGCCGCCAGCGGGGGCGCGGGCGTTCGGTGTGGTCGACGACGACCTTCGGCGGCAGGGCCAGGTCGTGGAAGGGGGACTCGTTGGAGTCCATCTGGTAGCCGGCCGTGTTGGGGTAGACCAGCAGGTCACCGGTGCGCGGCCGACTGGGGAAGGAAATCTTCCGCCAGGTGAGCATGTCCGACTCCAGGCAGGTCGCCGCCCCGATACTGGCGGGCCACGTACCGACCGGTGCGCCCGAGCCCTGCGAGAGCAGGTACGGGTCGGGCAGGTACTCGCTGTTGAACCACTGCTCCGACAGGCTCAGGCTGGTGCCGTCGACGGTCAACAGCTGGTAGCCCTCGCGGTCCTTGACGCCCTGGATCCGGAACACGGTCGCGCCGGCCCGGTCGAGCAGCGCGCGCCCGGGCTCCATCAGAAGTACGACGCCGGAGTTCTTCAGGAGCTCGGCGAGGCTCCGGCCGTGGCCGTCCGGTTGGGCTGCGAGCAGGGCCCGCAGCGCTCCGGATCCGGCTGCCGGGGAGTGATACGGGTAGAAGTCGCCGGTGTTGAACGACCTGCCCGCGTGGTAGTGGCTGCTCTTCTGCTCGCTGAGGAAGGTGTGCCAGCTGTCGGCGTCGGTGTAGCTGACGGCCAGACCGCCGCCGATGCTGATCCGGTCGGCTTCCAGGCCCAGGACGCGTGCCTTGAGGCACAGGTCGACGAGGTGGCCGGAGAGGTCGGCGCGCGGCTGGATGGCGTAGCCGGACAGGTGGAAGCTGAAGCCTTCCATGCGTACGGCGTCGCCCACCTGCACACAGCGGTCCATTGCGGTGCTCAACTCGGCGTCGTTCATGCCGAAGCGACTGTGCGGCTGGGACGGCGGCAGGCAGCGCAGCAGCAGCCGGGCGGGGCGCGCCGTTCCGGTCAGTACCGTCGTGATGAGTACGTCGAGCTCGTCGAGCGCGTCAACGGCGATCAGCGCGCCGTGCCGCACCGCGAGCTGCAGCAGATCCGTGCCCTTGGCCGGGCCGGTCACCACGATGTTCTCTCCGCGTACGCCGTGCCCCAGCGCCTCACGCAGCTCACCGACGGAGGCGGCATCGACGCCCGCGCCGTTCACGGCACAGCGCTCGATCCACACCGCCGCCTTGTTGGCCTTCTTCGCGAAGTACACGAAGCCGTCCACGCCCGCCTCTTCCAGGGCGGACCGCATCCCGTGAAGATTGGCGTCGAAAGCGTCGGGCAGCAGGAAGTGGAAGGGGCCGCCGAGGGCGTAGGACAGTTCCTCGATCAGTCCGCTCGCCAGGACCGCGTCTGTGGGCGGGTCGGGCAGGACGGGCAGCGTCGGCCAGGTGGGCCCGCTCACTGCCACAGCGGCACCTCGGTTCCCAGGCCCTGGGCGAGGGCAAGCTGCGCGAAGCGGTGGCCGAGGGCGATGTCGGTGACGACGAGCCCACTGTTGTAGGCGAAGATCCGCTCCTTGGGCGAGCGGCGTCCGGCGGCGACGCCCGCGATTACGGGCGGGAACTCGGCGTCGACAGCGGGGAGTTTGCCGTCGGCGTCGGCCATGTCGGTGCCTGTGACGTTCATCTGCGCTTCGCTCGTGGCGATGACGCGGTCGGCCTGGTGCAGGGTCGAGGGGGCGAGCCCGTGGCCGACGAGGATGGACAGCGCGCCGGGCTTCAGCCAACCCGCTTCGACTGCGGCCGGCGTATGGGCCCCGGCGGTGGCGACGATGACATCGGCGTCCGAGGCCGCTTCCCGCACACCGGTGACGATTTCGACGTCCCGGTCGGGAAAGTGGGCGCGCAGCTGCGCGCGGACGGCTCCGATGCCCTCGGCGTGGGTGCCGAACAGCATCAGCCTGTCGAGATCCGGCAGGGTGGTGAGCAGGAACGGCAGTGCAAGCCGGCCCTGGGTTCCCGTGCCGATGACCAGGGCGCTGCGGGCGCCGGGCGCCGCGCACTCGCGGGCCAGCAGCGCAGAGACGGCCGGGGTACGCAGCGAACCGATGCGCGAGCAGTCCATCATCGCCACCGGAAGGCCGGTGACATCGTCGTAGATGGTCAGCGCCGTGTAGTAGTGCTGCTCCTCGCGGCCCTTGTCCAGGCCGTGCTTGTACGAGGTCTTGATCGCGACGACGTTGCGGGAGCCGTCCCGACCGAGCATCGCGTACGAGACCGAGTGCCCGTCCTGCGGCTTGACGGTCAGTTTGCGGGGGTTGTCCGACTGGCCTGCCTGGAGGGTGCGGTAGGCGCCTTCCACGGTGGCGACCACGTCGGACAGGGATATCTCGATCCCGGCCAGGTCTGTTTTCGACAGTATGCGCAGGTGCTTGTCGTCGCCGGATGCGGCGGTGTCGGCGGGGGTGATCGAGGTTTCGGTCATGACGTGTCCTCCGGTCCGTGGGCGGGCGTTCAGGCGGCGTGGGCTTGGAGAGCGGCCTGACCGTAGCCGTGCTCGCCGGCCTCGGCCAGAGGGCGGGTGGGCCGCCCGGGGACGCGTACGGAGGCGCGCTTGAGCCAGCGGTCGGTGCCGTCGTAGCGGGCCTGGAAGGGCACTCGGCCGTGGACTACCAAGTCGTTGTCGACGACGAGGACTTCGCCGGGGTTGAGGCTGACGGAGACGGAGACGCGGGCGAGTTCGGCCTCCAGGCGCTGGTAGGCGGCCCGGTAGGTCTCGTCAGCTTCCTCCACCGGCGTGTACGCCGGGTCGAAGCGCAGCGTCATGCCGTCCTCGGAGGCGAACAGGGCGGGCACCGCTGGAGGCGCTTCGTCGGCGTAGCCCTGGGCTTCGGCGTAGGCGTCGTCGGGGAGGATCGGCAGCGCGGGCCGCGACAGGATCTCGATGTCCTCGTCCGCGAGCTGGACCTTACGGATGCTGGCGGCGGTGGTGGCGATGTTGTCGTGGTTGCGCATGCAGCCGAGCATCAGCAGGTGGGCGCGGCCGGGGTGGAAGGCGTCCTCGGTGTGGGGACTGAGGAGCACCGTGCTGCTGGCGCCGGTCTGCTCGGTCTCGTGCCCCGGCGAGGGCACGATGTTGTGGACGAAACGGCCGTTCTGCTGGCCTTCCCAGGCGATGGGGTTGCCCATCGCGGTGGCGAGCAGCAGCAGCGTGATGTCGTAGACGGCCCCACTGTCCCCGGCACCGGCCCAGCTCGCGGGCGTTGACCCGACGGCTCGGTCGTCGACATCAAGGCCACGCAGGACGAACAGACCGTCGGCGGTGTCGACGGGCCGGCAGTGGCGGCGCAGGGTGACACTGAACTCGTCGGCCGTCTGAGCAACCCGCTCCAGGAGCTCGGGAGATGTGGCCGAAGTGCCGAACTCGTCGAGTATCTTCTCGGCGGCTCGGCGGAGTTCACCCACCGTATGGGCATCCAGCTGGCGGACAGGTGCGGCTGCCATGCTCATGGCAAGAATCCGTTTCCGTCGGGCGACAAAGGGTGCATCAGATCTGCTGGGTGCCGGGCCATCACGCGCATGGGGGGCGCGGATCCGCAACGGGCAGGCCAGGACAGCCGCATGCGCGGCTGCAGGGGGACTGTCGCTGGCGAACGACCACACGCTATCAGGGAACTAAGGTAAGGCAAACCTTACTAATGGGTGTGCGATACACCCGATGGTGCATCAAGGAGGGGCACGGGGCGCACAGTTCAGGCCGGTGACGCGCTGGTCACCGTTGAGCCATCGGTTCGGGCGGGGCGCAGGGTCTTGCGGAAATGGTTGTCATTAGGGTAGGCAAACCTAAGCACCCCCAGTTGCCCTGAAGTGGATCGAGGACGTACGTGAATATCAACAGGCGCCAAGTTCTGTGGGCCGGCGGAGCGATAGGCACTGCGGCACTGCTTGCCGCTTGCTCCGGGGGCGATGACACTTCGGCCAGGTCCGCTGCCGCGGGCGCAAAGCCCAGGAAGGGCGGCACGCTGCGGGTCGGCGCACTCGGCCGCGCCTCGGCCATCACCCGCGACCCGCACGGCACTCAGGCCAACGAGAGCGACTACCTCGTCATCGCGCTGGTCCACGACACCCTCACAGCCCCCGGCGCCGAGACCAACACCGTCCCCCGCTTGGCTTCCAAGTGGCAGGCGTCCGACGATCTGAAGACCTGGCGCTTCACCGTCGCCAAGGGTGCGAAGTTCCACGACGGCACCCCGGTCACCGCCGACGACGTCGTCTGGTCCCTGAAGCGGCTGCGCAACACCCCCTCCGGCGCCTCCCGCCTGCCGGGCATCAAGGCCGACAACATCAAGGCCGAAGGCGCCGACACCGTCGTCCTCGTCTCCGACTACGCCAACGCCGAACTGCCCCTGCTCACTCGCCTGACGACCTTCGTGCTCAAGAAGGGCACCAAGGACAAGGAGCTCGACAAGGCGCCCGGCACCGGCCCGTTCAAGCTGGAGTGGTTCCGCTCCGGCAACGCCCGGCTCGTACGCAACGAGGACTGGCACGGCGGCGAGGTCCTCCTCGACGCCATCGAGGTCAAGATCTTCGAATCCCCGCAGGCGATGTCCAACGCCCTGCTCGCCGGACAGATCGACGTCGCCTCCAACGTCGGCGCGGTCGCGGCCCGTACGGCCGAGAAGCGCAAGGACATCCAGATCGTGCGCCGCCCCAACGACATGGCCATGCCGATCGTCATGCGTACCGCGTCCGGCCCCTTCGCGGACGCGAAGGTCCGCGAGGCGCTGCGCCTGGCGGTGGATCGGGAGGCCATGGTCAAGCAGGTCCTGTCCGGCTACGGGACCGTCGCCAACGACATCCTCGGCACCGGCGATCCCGCATACGCCAAGGACATCGTGCAGCGCACCCGCGACCTGACCAAGGCGAAGAAGCTGCTCAAGGAGGCGGGTTTCGACACCTCCAAGACGTACAAGCTCATGACCACCGAGGACATCTCCGGACTGGCCGAGTCCGCGACCCTGTTCGCCACCCAGGTCCGCGAGGCCGGCGTGAAGATCGAAGTGGTCAAGCAGGAGTCCGGCACCTTCTGGGACAAGACCTGGCTCAAGGGCGACCTCTACACCACCTACTGGGGCACCAACGACTCCGTCGTCTTCTTCGCGAGCAAGACGATGGTCTCCGACTCCGGGCAGAACGAGTCCGGTTGGAAGAGCCCCGCGTTCGACGCGGCGTACCGCAAGGCCATCGGCACCAAGGACCCGGCCGCACGCGCAAAGGTGCTGCACGACCTGCAGCAGATCGAGCACGACACATCGGGCTACGTGCTCTGGGGCATGGCCGACGGCATCGACCTGGCCGCCGCCCCGGTGCGCGGCCTGCCCACTCTGCCCGGCTACGGACGCGTGCAGCTCGAGCAGGCATGGCTGGCCCGCTGAGCCGTGTGGCGACACAGCCGACCCGTCCGGCCGGAGATATGCGTCTCCCGCCGGACCGGCCCATGCTGTCCCGGGTCGTGCGGCTGGGCGGACTCTTCGCCCTGCTCGCCCGCCGGGCGCTGCTGCTCGCCGTGCTGCTCGCCACCGTCTTCGCCGCCGTCGAACTGCTGCCGGGCGACGCCGCCACCGCCACCTCTGAACGCGGCGAGAGCGCCGCCGACCTCGACCGGCGCCGCGAACTGCTCGGCCTCGACCGCCCCGTCCTGACCCGTTTCACCGACTGGATGACCGGCCTGCCCACCGGCGACCTCGGCACCTCCGCCCACGGCGAGCCCGTCGCCGACCTGCTCTCCCGCCCCTTCCCCAACACACTGCTCCTCGGCGGCCTGGCGCTGCTCGTCACGCTCCTCGTCTCGCTCGCCCTCGGCTGCTGGGCGGCGCTCAAGCCTGACGGTAAGACCGACCGGACCGTCTCCTCGACAGCCACTGGCGTCCTGGCGCTACCCGAATTCGTCGTCGCGGTCGCCCTCGTTCTCGTCTTCGCCCTCTGGACCGACTGGCTGCCCGCCGTCACCCTCACCGACGCCGACGGCGAGCCCGCTTCCTGGCGGATGCTCGTCCTGCCCGTACTGGCCCTGGCGATCCCGCAGACCGGCTGGAACACGCGCATCGTGCGCGCCGCCCTCGCGGACGAGGCCAAGGCCCCGCACGTGGAGACCGCGGTGATCGACGGACTGCCGCGCCACCGCATCCTCACCCACCACTTGCTGCCCGGCGCGATGCCCACGATCGCGGCAGGCATCGCCACGTCGACCGGCATGCTGCTGGGCGGCGCCGTCGTGGTGGAGACCATCTTCAACTACCCCGGCATCGGCTCGGTGCTGGCCGGAGCCGTCACAGACCGGGACAGTCCCGTCATCGCCGGCGTCGTCGCCGTCACCGGAGCCGTCATCACCGGCGTACTCCTGCTCGCCGACCTCGTACGTGCCTGGGCTTCAGGAGGCCGTATATGACCGCCCTGGATACGACCGCTCCGAAGCAGCCCGTACGCCGCCGCCCCAGGCGAAGCGTCGTCCTGCGCATCCTGCCCGCACTGCTGCTGGTCGTCCTGGCCGTCGTCGGGCCGTGGCTCGCCCCGCACGCCATCGACGCACCGATCACCGCTCCGTACGCCGAACCGGGCGGCGGCGCACCGCTCGGCGGCGACCAGCTGGGCCGCGACGTGTTCACCCGCCTCCTCGCCGGTGGCCGCGAACTCATCGTCACGTCGCTGCTCGTGGCCGTCCTGGTCACTGCGGCAGCCGCCGTGCTCGGCGCGGTCAGCGCGCTGCGGCCGACGGTCGGGCGGATCGTCGAGCGGTCCGCCGACGTCCTCATGCTGCTGCCCCCCGTACTCGGCATCCTCCTTGTCGCCCTGTCCTGGCCGGGCGGCGGCCGGTTCGCTGTGATCGCCGCCGCCGTCGTGATGGGCGTGCCGTACGCGGTGCGTCTCGTCGCGGGCGCCGCGGCGCCCGTCGCGGCCTCCGGCTACATCGAGGCGGCAGCGGTCGGCGGCGAGCGGCTGTGGCATCTCGTCGTACGGGATGTCCTGCCAAACCTGCGAGCCACGCTGCTCGCCCTGTTCGGACTGCGCTTCGTCGCCGCCGTCTACGTCGTCGCCACCGCGGGATTCCTCCAGGTCGGCCCACAACCCCCTGCCGCTGACTGGGCGTTGATGATCCGCGAGAACGCCGCCGGCATTGTCCTCAACCCCTGGTCCGTCCTGGCCCCCAGCATCGCCATCGGCCTCCTCGCCATGAGCGTCAACCTGGCGGCCTCGGCACTCGTCCCACAAACCGGCCGGAAGGCGGTGAGCGCGCTGTGAACCACATGCCCGACTGGTACCCCGAGGGCCAAGTCCCCGCCTCCGAAATGGCGGTGCGTGTCACGGATCTGACCATCGCCGCCCCGGACGGCCGTCTGCTCCTGGACAGCGGAAACCTGGAGGTCCGACCCGGCCGCGTCACCGCCCTCACCGGCCCTTCCGGCTGTGGCAAGACCACGCTGCTACGGGCCGTGGCCGGCGTCCTGCCGCCCGGAACCCGGCGCACGTCCGGCCGCGTCGAGGTCCTCGGCCAGGACGTACTGACACTCAGCGCACCCGACCTGCGCGCTCTGCGCCGCCACCGACTCGCCTACGTCGGCCAGGACCCCGGCTCCGGCCTCAACCCCCGGATGAAGATACGCCGCCTACTGGCCGAAGTCGCCGTGGACCGCAGCCCCGAGGCACTGCACGCGCTGCTTGCCGAGGTCCAACTGCCCACGGACGACGGACTACCCGACCGTCGAACCGGAGAACTGTCCGGCGGCCAGCAGCGGCGCGTATCCCTGGCCAGGGCACTGGCCCGCCGCCCGGCCGTACTGCTCCTCGACGAACCCACCGCCGGACTCGACCCGGCGCTGCGCGACGAGATCGCCGAGCTCCTGCGCCATCTCGCCGCGAACCACCGGCTCGCCGTCGCCCTGTCCTGCCACGACACCGACCTGGTCTCCCGACTGGCCGACGACGTCGTGGACCTGTCCAACCTGTCCCAAGGCGCCGCCACACCGCTGCCGCCTGCCTCGCGTAACGCCGACCGGCCGCTCCCTGCCGGTAAACCGACGCTGGCAGTGTCCGGCCTTCACGCGGCCTTCGTACGACGCGGCCGACGCACACCCGTACTCCAGGACATCGACCTCACGGTCGCCCCCGGATCCAGCACAGGCATCGTAGGAGCCTCCGGCTCGGGCAAGACGACCCTGGTGCGCGCCATCGTCGGCCTCCACCGCCCCACCAGCGGAGCCGTCATTCTCGACGGAATACGCCTCGCCCCCTCGGCCCACGGCCGTACGCGCGAACAGCGCCGACGCCTCCAACTCGTACCGCAGAACCCCCTGGGCACCCTCAACCCGAGCCGCACCGTCGGTGCGACGATCGGCCGTCCCCTGCGCCTGCACCGACGCACCGACCGCGATCAAGCCCCCGCCCGTGTCCTGGAACTTCTGGAAAGCGTCGGCCTTCCCGCCGACTTCGCGGACCGCTACCCCCACGAACTCTCCGGCGGCCAGCGCCAACGCGCCTCCATAGCTCGCGCGCTGGCAGCAGACCCCGACGTACTGGTCTGCGACGAAGTCACCTCCGCCCTTGACGACGGGACAGCCACCGCGATCATGGACCTGCTCGAAGAGCTACGGATCAGCCGCGGCCTTGCCCAGATCCTCATCAGTCACGACCTCCGCCTCATCGCGAATCGGACCGACACCCTCCTCGTCCTGTCAGCCGGTGAAGCCGTCGAATCGGGCCTCACCGCGCAAATGTTCACATCCCCGGCTCACCCAGTGACCGCAGCGCTGGTGGCGGGAGCTGTTCAGACGGCCTGAGCCTCGCCGAAGGCCCATGTGGGCTGATTGCCAGCACAGACCTGGGCCCTCCACGAGCGGCACCCCGGAGCCGACGCCCGCGATGGTCAAGGCGCCGTGCCACTGCAGAGCGCGAGTTCGACTCTCGTCACCCGCTCCATGAAAGAGCCCCAGGCCAGCGGCCCGGGGCTTCTTTGTTGCCTGGACCATTAAGGGGTGTCGTGCCCAAGGCCCTAAGTCGCCTTGGAGGGCTGGTCAGAAACGGTGCGGCGGTATTCGGCGTTGATGCGCTGGGCTTCTTCGAGCTGGTCTTCGAGGATGACGATGCGGCAGGCGGCCTCGATGGGGGTGCCCTGGTCGACGAGTTCCCGGGCGCGGGCGGCGATGCGCAGCTGGTAGCGGGAGTAGCGGCGGTGTCCGCCCGCGGAGCGAAGCGGGGTGATCAGGCGGGCTTCACCGATGGCACGGAGAAATCCCTGGGTGGTGCCGAGCATCTCGGCGGCCCGGCCCATCGTGTAGGCGGGGTAGTCGTCGTCATCAAGACGACCGAACGAGTCGTCTGCTGTCATTGCACCTCTCTATGGAACGCGTGGAGGGGCCCTGGTGCCAATGGCACCAGGGCCCCGAAGGAACTGCTACACCATCTGCCGGCCCTGATACTGCGCCGGCCCTCTGTTTCCGCAGACCCGACCAAGATGCTGTCGGGTGTGCGGGGATCGCGGTTGCTTGACCGGAGACCACCTCACTATCGATGTCCTGCGGTACCCGGGCCCAGTCATTCCGCCCGGGCGATCCTGATGGCGCGGGGATCCTCCGTTCTTTCCCTCTGGATGAACTACTTACCGAACAGGACCTGCGTACTCCTGGTACTGCTCGTACTCCTGGTGATGCGAACTGCTGGTGACCTGAGTAAGCGCCACTCTCCGGCAGCCAGCCCCGTCGCCCGTCCTGCATCTGCTCTGGCTTAGAACCCCACTGCCGAACCTCCCGGCACGCGCGCCCGCAGCCGACGCCTTTACCGAGGAACCACTGACAACCGCACTGCTGGTACTGCGAACTGCACTTACTGAACTGCTACTGCGTGAACTGCGGTCCTGCTCACGGCGGCCCCTGATCACTGCGGGCCACCCAGTCCGGTCGTCAGTCCCGTCGCCGTCCTACAACAACCCTGGCTTCAGAACTCCACCACCGCACCGTCCTGCGAACTGCAACTGCGTGTACTGCTGCCTGGCAGTTCATCTCTGCCGGGCCTTGCTCGATCTCGGCTACGAGAGAAACCATAATCACCACACCACCCAATGTCTACTCTGGCCGCCATAGATTTCCATGCGCTAGGCAGAGAGACAGTCGACCTCGACCGCCGAAGGGGCGCGGGCGGACCATTCCAGCCGAGGACACGGCCTCCGACCAGCGCCGTTACGCCCGACTCGATGCCGCGAACAGCGCAACCTCCCCGCCTGACTGCATGGATGATCGGCCGGACACACTCCACAGCCGAAGCTTCGTACGATCCGCACGCCCCAGGCCGGGGCACAAGCACCGGGCAGACAGAACCGGGCGTGATCCAGAGACCGGGGTGACCTGATGGACACGATGAGCGTCAACGTCGCAACCGTCCGCTCCACGACATCAGTCGCCGGCGCACGCGAGAGCGCCCGGGATTTACCTCGAAGGGCTCGCACAGCCCGCGATCGCAACCGAGGCTGCCGACACACCGGCCGCACGAACCGCACACGTCGCCGGACCGATCAGCGAAGTCACCGAGCCCAGCGGGTCACGTGCGCCACCTCGTGCCCCAGCCGTGCCCACCAGACCGGAAAACTCCGGTCGACAGCGGTGCAATCAGGCTCCCCCAGGAGTCGCTTCGGCCTAAGTTTCTGCAGGTCAACGTACGTCACAGCTCCCAGGACCCATTGATTCTCCGCGTACCGATCAAGATGGCGGCGCGGCATCGGCCACTACTCGCCGATGCCGATCACCACGAGCGTGATGTTGTCAGGACCTCCCGCTTCGATGGCGGCCTTCCACAGCTCGAAAGCGGCCCTGCCGTCGCCATGGACCCGCAGCAAGTCACAGAGTGCGTCCTCCGGCACGGGGTCGGTCAGACCGTCGGTGCATACCAAGTAACGATCGCCGGCAGAGAGCGGCGACGTCGTGACGTGTGGCGTGATGGTGCTGAACCGGGGAGCGCCGCCGAGCGCCTGCGTGACGAGTGACGTGGTGCGCTGTCCCCACGGCAGCGGCGGACTGTCGTCCACGCTCACCTGGCGAAGTCCGTCCTGAGTCGCATCAAACACTCTGCTGTCGCCGACGTTGAATACCAACAGTGACTCGGCCAGCACGACGGCACCCGCGACCGTAGTGCCCATGGTGATCAGCGCCGGATCACGGTCGGCGGCCGCGTACACCGCGCGATTGCAGATGTTCAGAGCGTCACGGACAGCTTCCTCGCTGTCCAGTGAAGGGCCGAACGACGCCAGGTGCCGGACGATCAGTGAACTGGCCACCTCGCCGGCCGGCTGCCCGCCGATGCCGTCGGCGACCGCGACGACCAGCGGTTTGCCGAGAGGGAACACAAGCGTCTGCGGGTTCTCGGTCACGGTGCCGCACAGCGTCCACGGACCGGCCACAAGGCTGTCCTCATTATGATCACGAACCAGCCCGGTATGACTCAGGGCGGTCACCTTTATGTACGGCATCAAAGTGTCCCGCCTCTCCGCAACGACGGCGCGTCCCACACCACCCATTGTGGCGCCGCGAGCATGCGGATGTCGCGCACCCGCCGCATGAGGGACAAGAAGCGACAACACCACTGTTTCTCGTGCTCAGTTGGGCCCTTTGCCCCCCAGTGTGTGCCGCTGCATCAGCCGGGAGATGTCCTTCGCGGTGACGATCCCCACCAGATGCCCCGCGTCCGCGACGAGGATGTACATGCCGGTACGCAGGCTGAGCCTGTCGATGGCCTCACTCAGAAGATCGCCCGGAGCGGCAACCGCGCACTGGGACAGCGGGGTCGCCACCTCGCGCACGCGCAGCGTCTCCCGGCGCCCTCCCGGTATCGCTGCAAGCCTGCGTACCTGCACGATTCCGCTGGGACGGCCTTCGAAGTCGAGCAGCGGCAGAACGGAATGATGAGACTTCACTGCCACCTCGTCGATGAAGCGCTGGGCGGTCAGCCAGTCGGCACCGGTTGCCACCGGGCTCGACATGGCATCGGCCACTCGCACCCCCCGCACTGCGGTGTGGAGAGCGGCGCGCCGCCGTTCCGCCCCGGCGACGACCATGATGAAGAGGCCGACGAAGGCGAGCCACAGCCCGCCCGGCGCCCCGCGCAGGAGGGAGATCCAGCCGACAGCCACCAGCAGCATTCCCATGACCTGGCCGCTCCGGGAGGACGCCAGCTCCGCACGTTCCTGGTCTCCGGTGCGCCACCACAGCAGAGCCTGCAGCACCCTTCCGCCATCGAGCGGCGCGGCGGGCAGCAGATTGAAGACGCCCAGGAACAGATTCGCCCAGCCGAGCCACACCAGGACGGCGGCGGGCACTGCCCAGCCGGACAGGGCATGAAGCCCGATTCCCGCTCCGAGCGCTGCGCCTCCAACGGCCAGGCTGATGAGCGGCCCACTGACCGCCACCGCGAAAGCCGACGCGGCGGTCTGCGGTCGTCCCATCCGCGTCATGCCGCCCAGCGCCCACAGCGTCACGTCCTGGACCGAGATCTTCTTCCTTCGGGCAGTCGCGGCGTGTGCCGTCTCGTGAAGCAGCAGGCTGCCCATGAACAGTCCGGCTCCTACGACGCCGGCGAAGGCGTATACGGCATCCGAGCGCCCTGGAGTCCATACGGGGAGGGTCTGGCTGCCAAGTCCGTACGCGAACAGCGCCACCAGCAGCGGCACACTCCAGTGCATCCGCAGCGGTACCCCGACAACACGTCCGACACGGACCGAGCCGTTCATCGTCGTCTCCTGCCGGCTCAGCACCCGGTCCATCCGAGCAGGACCTCGCGACCTGCACTCCGTGACCGACCAGCGCGGCACTCACCACCATTGTCACTCTCGGAATCTCCCGCAGTCGGCCAGCGGGTCCAGGGGATGGATGTGCTGACCGGCGAACTGCCCGAGCAGCCGCCCGTCTATTCCGAGTACTGGTGCGTCCTATTCCGAGCACTTGTGCGTCAGCCGCGCCTCGTCCCGTCCCGGC
Source organism: Streptomyces sp. NPDC057136 (assembly GCF_042670885.1). Lineage (NCBI taxonomy): Bacteria > Bacillati > Actinomycetota > Actinomycetes > Kitasatosporales > Streptomycetaceae > Streptomyces > Streptomyces sp. NPDC057136. The sequence goes on along the minus strand of NZ_JBHUUV010000002.1, from coordinate 193,262 downwards.
CCAGATACACGCTGGAGCTGGACGCAGCGTGGACGCGGCGACCGGTCGCGACGCCGCTCACCGACCGGCCTCGTGGCCCGCAGGTGCGGGAGGACCCGCTGCCTGTGTCCTGCGGCCGGTCGCCGCCACCAGGGCGATCAGCGCCAGCACCGCCAGGAAGACGAGCACCAGCAGCAGCACCGTCAGGGCTGTGGGGTGGTTCCACAGGGCGAACAACAAGGCGAGTACCAGCAGGACGCCGATCGTGAGCCACCGCCGGTAGTCCGCCGTCCACGTACCCGCACGACCGGTGTGGATGCCGTGGGTGTCCGCCCATCGGGCCGCGGAGTCGGCGGTGCGTTCGGAGGTGGCCCGTACGGCGCGCGCCAATCCGCCCGGCCCGACGAGATAGGCACCGAGAGCGACGATCACGCCGAGGACGATCACGGTGCGCAGCGTGACCCGCAGGAAGTGCAGGAGGTGGTCGAAGACCGCTGCGGCGGCCGCTTCGGACTGCACCTGCGGAGGCAGATGGTCCAGGTAGTAGCGGCGGGCGACGACAAGACCGATGGCGACGATCAGGCAGGCCAGTGCGGCACCCAGGGCGGTCTTCGCCAGGGCACGTCTGCGCCGGAAGGCGAGGAGGACGCCCGCTGCCGCGATCAGAACCGTCAGCACCGGCATCCAGGTGCCGAGTACGTCGAGGGCGTGCGCAGCACCCTGCATGCGCTCCAGCTTGTCGGACTGGAAGAGCACCATCTGCTTGTCGACGTCCGGGATCTTCTCGGCCGGTGTCACGCCGGCGTCGACGAGCTCTTCCTTGACACGGTCGACAGCAGCACCGACATCGAGGGTCACGGTGCCTTCCTTCACGCCGACCGCGCCGCGTCCCTCTCCGGTCAGGGCGTGCACAACTGTCGTATGGGCGGCCCGGTTGGCGGTGGTCCACACCTTCTCGAACCTGTCGCTCTCGACGAAGCGCGTCGCCACCTTGTCCGCGGCGCCGGTCACGGCCGCGTCCAGCTGCGGGGCCAGCCCCTTCACCGCTTGGGCGGCGCGGGGCGGCAAGCCCTGCGACTGCAGCCAGGCCGCGAGCTCGGCGGTGACTTGCTTGGCATCGACCCGTACGTCGACGGCCCGGACGATCCGGTTGTGCGCGGCCTCCTCGATCGCGGGATCGGAGGCGAGCGGTTCCATCGTCTCGACGTAGCGGTCCGTGTCGAGGGCGATGTCGTGCACCCACACGGTCAGTACCGACACGGGGACCAGGATGCAGGCGAGGACGATCAGAACCGCCGAGGCCACCTTCCGCGCGATTCTGCCCGGGCCGGCCACGTGCGACTTGCCGCCCGACGGCGACGACCCCTGGGCAGGGTCATGCGAGGGTTCCATCGGGCTGGTCATCCGTCCTCCAGGATTGATGCACGGCCTGTCGTGACTGCCGTTGGTACCCATTCCTCCCGATCGCCACGGATACGGCATCCCGGGGGGCGCCATCCGGAGCGGGAACCCGGCGTCGGCGGGGCCGGGTCGGGCACGTGGCCCTGACCGCTTCAGAGCTCAGGCGACGCCTCGTGATGACTGGCTCCCCGCTCGGACCGGGCGACATGGGCGTCGCGCACACCGTGTTGATGTCGGGGACGGCGGAATCGGAGCCCGATCATGAGCAGATTGGCGCCCGGGTCGGTGAACAGGGGCACCGAGAGACCGTGCCGGGAGCACGCCGGAGCGCCCGTGCTTACGGTCCTGCTGATGGTGGTCATCCTCCTCGCCGTGCCGGCCGTACTCACGTTGCCGGCAGGAACGGCGAGCCGACCGGCCATGCCGGCAAGCCGTAGCTGCCGTTGGCCCTCGCGGTGTCACCCGGGCAGTTGTCGCATTTCGAGCACGCGCAGGCCCAGGGACTGAAAGCGCATGAGCAGCCCGTACAGGTGGGCCTCGTCGGTCACCGGACCGAGGAACAGGGTCTGTTCGGGCACGTGAACATGGTCGAGCTCGGGAAAGGTTTCGGCGAGCGTGCCGGGCACGACACCGTCGATGCGGAATTCGTAGCGCATGCGAGCACTTCCCTCGGAGCCGAGGTACGGGGTCGGGCCTCCCCTGCCATGATCGGCCCGCGCTCACCCTCGCGGCATCGCCCGGTTCGGGCGATGCTCCGTCCCCACTGCACACCGGGGCGGGTCACAGGACGTGAAGGTCCTGGGCCCGGTGGACCGCCTCGCTGCGCCGGGTGACGGAGAGTTTGCGGTAGATGCTCTTCAGGTGGGTCTTGACCGTGTTCGCTGAGACGTACAGTTCCGCCGCGATCTCCTCGGTCGACAGCATGCGCGCGGCCTCGCGCAGCACCTCGGTCTCCCGCCTGCTCAGCGGCTCCACCATCGCGGGCAGTTGCTCGTACGTTCCCGGGTGCGCGTACCCCAGGACGTGGGCGGCGGGCAACCAGCTGTGTGCTTGCGCAAGCTGCGGGTCGTGGCGGAGCAGTCTGCGTACCCAGGGACCGCTTTCGACGAACACCCGCCGCAGTTCCTCGGGCCGGGCGAACCCGAGCGCCTCACTCAGGAGGCCGCGTGCCTCCTCGGTGGAACCGTCCGCGGCGGCGACCTGCGCACGGAGCAGGCAGGACTGCGCCCGGATCGACCTCGTGGCGGATTCGTCGGCCGACAGGCCGGCCAGCGACTCCATCGCCTGGTCGCCGCGTCCTGCTGCCAGGAGCGCACGGTCCCTGGCCATGGTGTGCTCCGGCCGGTCGGAGGCCACGGCATCCAGGGCGACCAAGGCGGCACCGGTGTCACCGTGTGCCAGGTGCGCGGAGGATGCGGCGATCGCCAACTCGTCCAAGGCCCATTCGGACAGGGGAGCCGCGGCCGAGCCGACGGCGTGCACTGCGGCGAGCGCACCCTCCCAGTCGCCCTCGGCCGTCGCCAGCCTGGCGCCGATGACGGCGGCCTCGACCGCGGCGACGGGTTCCGTGAGCGATCCTGCGGGCAAAGTCATCCGGTCGAGATGGGTGCGGCCTGCCTTGAGATCGTCGTGCTCGACCGAGACGCCCGCCAGAACGAGGTGCTCCAGACCGGTGCGCCGCTCCGGCGGAAGCGCGGACCGCTCAACAGCGGCGAGAGATCCGCGAGCGTGCGCGTCCGCCTGCCGCAGGTCCCCTCGAAGCAGCTCGACCAGAGCCAGCGACCCCGCCGAGTCACAGAGCGGGTACTCCAGCCCCGGCCGGCCGCACGCCTCGACGGCGGCGGTGAGACTGGCCTCGGCTCGGTCGAGGTGTCCGGAGTCGAGCTCGACCGCGCCGAGACCGCCCAGCACCATCGCACGGATCTCGGGGTGCCGTCCCAGCACGGGCGGTGGAATCTCGTGCAGCAGACGCTCGGCGTCCGCCACCGCCTGCTCCGTGGCCGCCAGGTCGTGGGCCATCCGACCGGCGAGTACCCCGAGAAAGGCCCGGCTGAGCCGCTGCGCCGGGCCCGAAGCATCGGTCAGGTCCTCGTCGGCGCGTCGCAGCGCGGCTGAACATCCGAGGAGTTCCTGGTCGGCCAGCCCGCAGGCAGCCTCTACCAGTGCCGGGGCCGCCCCGGTGATGCCGGTCGGCATGGCGGCGAACGTACGGCGCAGCCGATCCGACTCCAATCCGGTGAAAAGCCGACCGATCGCCAGGTTGTCGACCACCTGCCCCGCCGCAAACCGCCAGTCACCGGCGGCAGCGGCCTGCGCCACGGCCTCGGTGAGGCGCCCGGTCCCGGCGAGCCAGCGTGCCGCCCGCCTGCGCAACTGCGGCTCGAGGCCCGGGCACCGCTGCCGCAGATGCGCGTGCAGGACTTCGGCGAACAGGGGATGCAGCCGGTACCAGTCGGATGTGCCGATCCGATCCAGGAACGCGTTGTCGCGGGCAAGTCCGGCGAGCGTCCGTTCGGCATCGCCGCGGCCGGTCAGCACGTCGGTGAGCTCGGGGTGGATGCGGTCGGTAATGCCGGCCCGCAGCAGCAGGTCCTGTGTATCCGGTGGCTGGGCGTCGAGCACTTCGGCGAGCAGGTAGTCGGCGATGGTGGTGTGGTCGGCGGCGAACTCGCGGACGAACCGCTCGGGGTCGTCGCTGCGCTGCATCGCCAGTGCGCACAGGCGCAGGCCGGCCGCCCAGCCCTCGGTCCGCTCGACCAGAAGCCGGATTCCCGCATCGGAGATCTCCAGCCTGTGCTCGCGCAGCAGTGCCTCGACGTCCTGGCGCGTGAACCTGAGGTCCGCGTGGCGGATCTCGGTGATCTCGCCGGCCGCCCGGTGCCGATGCAGCGGCAACACCGAGTCCGTTCGGCCGGTGAGCACGAGGCGCAGACCGTCGGCGGCGTGCCCGAGCACGAAGTGCAGCCCCTCGGCGATCTCGGGCGCGCGGGCCGCGTCGAACTGGTCCAGCACCAGAACCACCGGCTCCGTATGCGCGGCCAGCCCGTCTGCCAGACGCACCAGCAGAGACTGGCTCACTCCCTCGGGGCGCGTGGGTCCGCCGATCTCGGCCGGCAGCCGCACTCCCCGCCGTTGGAATGCCTCCAGCACGTACGCCCAGAAGGCGCCAGGAGCGTCCCCGGACTCCACGGTCAGCCACACAGCGTTACGCGGCGCCATGCCCTCGGTCACCCACTGGGCCGCGAGCACCGTCTTGCCGGCGCCGGCCGGGCCGTTGACGAGCGTGAGCGGCCCCCGTGCCCCGGCCGTCAGACGCTCCAGCAGCACAGGCCGGTCAACGAGGAGCTTCGGCACCAGTGGGACGGCGAACCTGGCGGTGAGCAGCGGGTCACGGGCGGGGTGATCAGGCTCTGCGGGGTTCTGCATAGGGCCACCGATGTTCACGGGATTCAAATCTGTGATCGGCCGACACCTTCCACTCAACCGCCGATCGGCGTTGATCACCAATCGCGGTCACCTGGTCCGGGTGGTGCAGCCGGCCACGTGATGCGCCGACGCTGAAGGGGGAACCGCTGTCACGGGCGGTGGAGGAGGCGGGATGAACGCTCTCGCGGCAGCCGGATGGGGTGCTCTCGCGGCGTTCTCACTGGTCATCGGCGCATGGCTGGCCTTGCGCTACCGCCCGTCGCCCCGGACGACCGGCCGGATTCTGGGCTTCGGAGCGGGAGCGCTGATCGCCGCCGTGGCGTACGAACTGGTCCCCAAGGGCCACGTGGAGAGCGCGTGGGACTTCCTTTTCGTCGGCATCGGCGCCGTTGTCTTCTTCGGTATCGACGGGGCCGTAGCCCGCAAGGACACCGCCCAGCGCACGGCCGGGACCCCGCACAGCGCGAACCGCTCCATCGTGCTCGGCGCGCTGCTCGACGGCATACCCGAGTCCCTGGTTCTGGGAATGGGCCTGTCCGTCGGCGGCACGATCAGCATCCCCTTCCTGGCCGCGGTGTTCCTCTCCAACCTCCCCGAGAGCCTCGGCGCCACCGCCGGTATGCGGGAGGAGGGGCAGCAACCGCGCGCGGTGTACCGGACCTGGTGGGGCATCACCGCCGTCGCGGCCGCGTGCGCCGCGCTCGGTTACAGCCTGGTGCAGCTGTTCCCCACGTCCGAGGGACGGTACGTGGAGGCGTTCGCGGCGGGGGCGGTCCTGACGATGCTGACGAACTCGATGATGCCGGAGTCCTTCAAGCTGGGCGGCAGAGTCACGGGACTGTGCACCGTGCTCGGCTTCGCGGCCGCCGGCGCGCTGTCGCTGCTGGAGTGACGATGACCGCCTCCGTGGACCGCTCCGTCCTGCGCTCCGTCCTGCGCCGACGGCGACGCCTGCGCGCGGGCCTCACCCAGCTGCTGTTCGTACTCGTCGGTCTGGGCCTCGGCCTCGCAGTACCGGGAATCACCCGCGGACCGGAAACACCGGCCCGGCCGGTGGTCGACATGCTGCTGGCGACCGGCCTCGGGGTACTGGGCGGGATTGCCGTCATCTTCTCGCTGCTGTTCCTGGTGGTGCAGTGGGCGGCCACCACCTTCACACCGCGTCTGACACTGTTCCGGGACGCGCCGATCGTATGGCGGACCTTCGCCTTCGCGGTCGGTCAGGCCGCCTTCTGCCTCACGGCGACCCTCGCCATCGGCAGTCGTCCCGAGGTCTCGGTGGCCGTCCCGGTCATCGCCGGACTTCTGCTGTTCACGATGCTGGCGCTGCTGCGGCAACTCCAGCTGCGGGCCTTCGCCGCGATCCAACTGGCACCGGTCCTCAACTCGATCACCGAACGCGGCCGCGCCATCCTCGATGCCCTCTACCCCCGAGTGGCCGACCCGACGACTCCACCCACCATGACCCCCTTGCCCCCACTGCGCTCGACGGTCACCTGGCCGAAGGCGCCGGCCGTGCTGCAACAGATCGACATGAACCTGCTGCTCACCACGGCACAGGCCGCGAACGCGGTCATCGTCCTGCGGGAGATCCCGGGCACCACTCTGCAGCACGGCACCGCCCTCGCCGACGTGCACGACGGGGAGTTGCCAGCCTCCGCTGTCCTCGACTGCCTGGTCACCGGGGACGAGCGCACCTTCGACCAGGACCCGGTGCTCGCCTTCCGGCTGCTGGCCGACATCGCCCTGAGGGCGCTCTCCCCGGCGGTCAACGATCCCGCCACAGCCGTCCAGGCGCTGGACAGCATGGAGGATCTGCTCAACCGGTCCTCAGGTGCGCGAACCGGGCTACGACACGTCACCGACCGCGCCGGCGCCGTGCGCGTCGTGATCCGGCTCCCCGGCTGGGAGGACTTCCTGCGGACCGGCCTGGACGATGTCATCCCTGCCGCCATGAATTCCCCGATGGCACTCATCCGCACCCGGACGCTGCTGGAGCACCTGCGGTCCCGGGGCGACGCCCACAGTCACCCACTGCTCACCCGTCGGCTGGCCTGGGTGGAGGAAGAACTGGCCGGCCGCTTCCCCCAGCTGTGGCAGGAAACGGCCGAGGACCCTCCCGCCTCCGGATGAGCCGATCTTCACCCGTGCAGGGTGAGGCGGCAGGGCGAGCGCAACCGCACTCTGGTCACAGGACTGGCATGGGCGCTCACGAACACGAGCGTTCGCGGCTGTCCCTGACTGAGCCCCGAGCAGGGCGGAATCCGCGAGAGAAGGCACCGCTCATGACTGACATCCAGCGCCAGCTCCTGCCGATCCCGGACGTGCCGCACTCGGGGCCTGTCACGTACGACGCGAAGGACCCCGATACGTCCTTCGAGCCCATCCGGCAGTTGCGCCCCCCGGAGGGCGCGCCGAACATCATGCTGATCATGCTCGACGACGTCGGCTTCGGCGCGCCCAGCGCCTTCGGCGGACCCTGCGCGACCCCCGTCTTCGAGCGCCTGGCCGAGGGCGGCCTGCGCTTCACCCGCTTCCACACCACCGCGCTGTGCTCACCGACCCGCCAGGCGCTGCTGACCGGCCGCAACCACCACTCCGTGGGGATGGGCGGCATCACCGAGATCGCCACCTCGGCCCCCGGCTACAACTCGCTGCGCCCCAACACCAAGGCGCCGGTCGCCGAGATACTCCGGCTCAACGGGTACTCCACGGCGCAGTTCGGCAAGTGCCACGAGGTGCCGGTGTGGCAGACCAGCCCGGCCGGACCTTTCGACGCGTGGCCGACCGGCGGCGGCGGGTTCGAGCACTTCTACGGCTTCGTCGGAGGCGAGACCAACCAGTACGACCCCGCGCTGTACGACGGAACGAGCCCGATCGACCCGCCGAAGACCGCCGAGGAGGGCTACCACCTCACCGAGGACCTCACCGACCGGGCCATCGCCTGGCTACGCCAGCAGAAGACCCTGATGCCCGACAGGCCCTTCTTCTGCTACTTCGTTCCCGGCGCCACGCACGCCCCGCATCATGTGCCCAAGGAGTGGTCAGACCGCTACCGGGGCCGCTTCGACCAGGGCTGGGACGCGATCCGCGAGGAGATCCTCGCCCGCCAGAAGGAGCTCGGAGTCGTAACGCAGAACACCGAGCTGACCACGCGCCATGCGGAGATCCCGGCCTGGGACGAGATCGAACCCGCGCTGCGGCCCGTGCTGGCGCGGCAGATGGAGGTCTACGCCGGCTTCCTCGAACACACCGACCACCACGTCGGCCGGCTCCTGGCCGCACTGGAGGAACTGGGCATCTTCGACGACACCCTCGTGTACGTGATCACCGGTGACAACGGCGCCTCCGCCGAGGGCGGTCTGCGCGGCAGCTTCAACGAGTTGCTCGCCTTCAACGGCATGGCCGCCATCGAGACGCCGGAGTTCATGACCTCCCGCATCGACAAATTCGGCACCCCGGAGGCGTTCAACCACTACGCGGTCGGCTGGGCGCACGCCATGGACACGCCGTACCAGTGGACCAAGCAGGTCGCCTCGCACTGGGGCGGCACCCGTAACGGCACCATCGTTCACTGGCCGGGCAGGAACCGGTCCAGTGGCGAGGTCCGCAGCCAGTTCTGCCATGTCATCGACGTCGCCCCGACAATCCTCGAAGCCGCGGGGATCCCCGAGCCGACCATGGTCAACGGCGTGCAGCAGTCGCCGATGGAGGGCACCTCGATGCTCTACGCCTTCGACGACGCCGACGCCGACGAGCGTCACGACCAGCAGTACTTCGAAATGTTCGGCAACCGGGGCATCTACCACAAGGGCTGGTCCGCCGTCACCAAGCATCGCACCCCGTGGGTGGTCGGCGGAGAGACGGTGGCCTTCGACGACGATGTGTGGGAGCTGTACGACGGCTCCACCGACCCGTCGCAGGCCCACGACCTGGCCGCCGAAATGCCGGACAAGCTGCACGAACTGCAGCGGCTCTGGCTGATCGAGGCCACGAGGTACAACGTCCTGCCCCTGGACGATCGTACGGCCGAGCGGTTCAACTCCGAGATCGCCGGACGGCCCCAACTCGTCACGGGCGACTCGCAGCTGCTGTACGGGGGTATGGGCCGGCTGTCCGAGAACAGTCTGGTCAACGTCAAGAACAAATCGTTCTCGGTCACCGCCGAGATCGCGTCCGCCGACGGTCCTGTCTCGGGCGTCATCCTCGCCCAGGGCGGAAAGTTCGGCGGCTGGAGCCTGTACGCCAAGCAGGGCCGGGCGAAGCTCGCGTACAACCTCTGCGCCGTGGAGACGGCCGAGATCGAGGCCGACCGGCAGCTGCCCGCCGGCGAACATCAGGTGCGGATGGAGTTCGACTACGACGGCGGCGGCCTCGGCAAGGGCGGCACCGTCTCGCTGTTCTACGACGGCGACAAGGTGGGCGAGGGGCACGTCGAGCACACCGTTCCGTTCATCTTCTCGGGGGACGAGACAGCCGACGTCGGACAGGACAGCGGCACCCCGGTCGCCCCCGACTACGACAGCGCCAACGGCGCCTTTACCGGCGACATCCACTGGGCCCAGGTCGATACCGGCCCGAACGACGCCGACCACTTCATCAAGCCCGAAGAGCGCATCCGTATCGCCATGGCGCGTCAATGACCTTGGCAGCCTCGGGCGTACGACACAGCCGACAGGAGAGCAGACATGAACGACGCGACGCTGAACCTGGCAGCGGACTACCCCCTGCTGAACGTGTTCTGGACCACGATGTGGATCTTCCTCTGGGTCCTCTGGCTCATGCTGCTCTTCCGCGTCATCGGCGACATCTTCCGCGACGACGCGATGAGCGGATGGGTCAAGTGCGGCTGGACGGTCTTCGTCGTCCTGCTGCCCTTCCTCGGCGTCTTCGTGTACCTGATCGCGCGTGGCCGCGCGATGGGTGAGCGCGAGCGGAAGCACGCCCAGCGCAGCGAGCAGGAGTTCCAGTCCTACATACGCGAGGCCGCCGGGCCCGCCGGCCATGCCGAGGAGCTGTCACGGCTCGCCGAACTGAAGAACCACGGCGACATCACAGCCGCGGAGTACGAGCAGGCCAAGGCCAAGGTTCTCGCAGCCTGACGGCCGCCCGATGAAGGGGCGAGGGAAATGGAGGCGGGACCTTGTCGCATACGTCGTCACAGCCTTCCCGGGCAACCGGTTCCGCGTGGCCGGAGATGCGGTCCGGGCACGGTGGTGACTCCTCCCGAGGAACGGCCTTCCATGAGAAGAATGATGGAGCGGCATGAATCCGGCATTTCCGGAGGAACACTGTGACGACCGACCGACCCCGCTGCTGCACCCCCGGCCGCGCCGCCGACCCGCCCCACTCCCATCGCGCCATCCCATCGCGGACCGGTCCCGCCGACGCGGCGACGCGGCTGGTCCAGCTGGAGGGCGGCTGGTTCCGGATGGGCAGCGACGACACCTACGCCTATCCGGAGGACGGTGAAGGGCCGGTGCGACGGGTCCGCGTCAGCCACTTCCGTCTGGACCCCCGCTGCGTCACCACCGCCCGCTTCGCCGCCTTCGTGAGCGACACCGGGCACGTCACCGACGCCGAGCGGTACGGCGCCTCCTTCGTCTTCGGCGGCCTGCTGCCCGACGACTTCCTGCCCACCCGGGGGGTGGCCGCCGCCCCCTGGTGGCGCGAGGTGCCCGGCGCCGACTGGCGACACCCCGAGGGCCCCGGTTCCACGCTGGACGGCCGCCAGGACCACCCGGCGGTCCATGTGTCCTGGTTCGACGCGACCGCGTACTGCGCCTGGGCCGGAGTCCGACTGCCCACCGAGGCGGAATGGGAGTACGCCGCCCGGGGCGGCCTGGAGGACGAGCCGTTCCCCTGGGGCAGCGAGCTCCAGCCCGGCGGACGGCACGCGATGAACGTCTGGAACGGCTCCTTCCCCGACCACAACACCCTTGAGGACGGCTACCTGGGCACCTGCCCGGCCGACGCATTCACCCCCAACCGCTATGGCCTGTACAACCTGACCGGCAACGTCTGGGAGTGGACCGCCGACTGGTTCCACCCCACCTGGCACGCCACCGGCCCCCGCGAAAACCCGGCAGGGCCGCCGACGGGTACGGCCCGCGCCCTGCGCGGCGGTTCCTACCTGTGCCACGCCTCGTACTGCCGCCGCTACCGGGTCTCGGCGCGGATGCAGAACACCCCGGATTCCTCGACCGGCAACATCGGCTTCCGCTGCGCGGCATCTGCCGGGCGTCCCGTCTGAGCTGCGGGCGCGGTACCGTGTCCCGCCCGTTCGTTGGCGCGCCTGTTCATGCCTGCCGTCCGTCGTCGGCCTCTCTGTGCATGCCCGTACACAGAGCCCAGACGATGAAGATGTTGACAGCGACCAACGTCAGGGCCCATAGGGGGTAATACGGCACCCACAGGAAGTTGGCGATCGCGCCGAGCCCTGCTACGGATACACCGAAGAAGCGTGCCCACAGCGCTCCGCTGAGCACGGCGCACCCCGCAACGACCATGACAATGCCCAGGATGAGGTGCACCCAGCCCCACCCCGCCAGACTGAACTCGAACACGTAGTGGCGCGTCGCAATGAACAGATCGTCCTTGGCGATGGCCGTGATTCCTTCAAAGATCGCCATCGCACCACCGAAGATCATCAGTGCTGCTGCGAAGACGGTGGTACCCGATACGGGCGCATGCCACGGGCGCGGGTTGCCATTGGCCGTTCCGGATGGGGCAGCGTCACTGGTCATGTCGGACTCCTTGGGTGCCAGGGCCATCCGGTCAGCCGAGATCTCGGAGCGGCGTGATCTCTCTCAGCGTGGCACGACGGCACTCCGTCGGCATCTCAAGCTGCGGCGCCGACTCCGTACTCGGGGAGCCCCGGACGGCCATCAAACCGACGGCTACGCACGACGCTGGCGGCCTGTGCGCGGACGGTTGCGGTGCTCACGGCGCTGACTATCGATCTGACTGGCCCGCAACCGATGTACAGGCGTGACCAGGGGCCCTACGGCAACCGGCGGCCGGGCGCTCTCCTCAGCCGTTCTTCTCCATGCCCGGGCGCAGGCGCTCCAGCAGGGCGTACAGGGTTGCGCTCTCGTCGGCGCCGAGCGTGTCGAGCGCGCCGTGCGTTGCCTGCATCTCCTCGCGTACGCGGCGGATGATCTCCCGGCCCTCGTCCGTCGCCATGACGTTCTTGACGCGGCGGTCGGCGGGGTCGGGCTCGCGGCGCACCAGGCCGCGGGCCTCCAGGCGGTCCACGATCCCGGTGACGTTCGAGGCGTCGCACACCAGCAGGGTGGCGAGCGCGCGCATCGGCAGCGGGCCGTTGAGCTGAGCGAGGAGCTTGGCCTGCGTGGACGTCAGACCATGGTGGGCCGCCGCGGCGGCGAAGTCGCGCCACTGGGCCGTGCCGATGGCGGCGAGAAGCTCAAGGAGCTGGAGCTTGGTGGGGGCCTCGGAGGACGTCGCGCTCATGCTTCGAGCGTACTCAAGATCCTTGACATTATCAATTGTTTACTTGACCACCTTAAGTATCGGGGTCTACGGTCGAGCAAGTACTTGACGAGGTCAAACATCTACGTTCTTAAGCATTGAGAGAGCAGCCCGAACATGAGCCCCGCCACCCCGCACTCCCTGGCCGATCGCCGGCGCGAGACGTCCATCATCTTCGCCCTGAGCCTCGCCGCCATGGTCGTGTCGATGATGCAGACCCTGCCGGTCCCGATCCTCGGTCTCATCCGCGCCGACCTCGGCACCTCGACGGCCAACGTCAGCTGGGTGACCACAGCCACGCTGCTCTCCGCCGCCGTCTTCACGCCGCTGCTCGGCCGCTTCGGCGACCAGCACGGCAAGAAGCCCACGCTGGTGGCCGTCCTCGGCGTCATGGTCGTCGGCTCCGTCGTCGCCGCCCTGGCGACCTCGCTCCCCCTGCTGATCCTGGGCCGGGTCCTCCAGGGGGCCGCCACCGCGATCTTCCCGCTCGCCCTGTCCGTCCTGCGCGAGGAGGTCCGCCCGCAGAAACTGCCCGGCGCGATGTCGCTCGTGAGCGGCACCCTCGCCTTCGGCAGCGGCCTCGCACTCGTCGCCACCGGCCTGCTCACCTCCGGGTCCGACGCCGACTACCGAAACGCCTTCTGGATGGCGACCGGCTTCGCCGCGCTCGCCCTGCTCGCGGTCGTCCTCCTGATCCCCGCGACCCGCCACAAGACCGGCGGACGCACCGACTTCCTCGGCGCGCTGACCCTCGGCATCACCCTTCTGCTGCTCCTGCTGCCCATCTCGCAGGGCCACGAGTGGGGCTGGACCTCAGCCCGCACGCTCGGCACCCTCGCCGGCGCCGCCGTCATGACCGCCGTCTGGGTCCTCACCGAACTCAAGGTCCGCGAGCCGCTCGTCGACATGCGGATGTTCATCCATCGGCCGGTGCTCATGGCCAACCTGGCGGGCATCCTCGTCGGCTTCGGCATGTTCGCGAACTTCCTCGGCGTCTCCTACCTCGTCCAGATGCCCGAGGCCCTCACCGGCTACGGCTTCGATGCGTCCATCCTGCGCGCCTCCGTGCAGTTCCTGCTGCCCGGCGCGATCGTCTCGCTGCTCGCCTCGCCCATCGGCGGTCAGCTCGTCCGCCACCGCGGCCCGCGCACGGCGCTGACCCTCGCCGCCGGGCTCGGCGCCGTGGGCTTCGGCTGGCTCGCCCTGGACCACGGCCACACTGCCTCGGTGATCGGCGCCGGTGTGGTCGTCGGTGCGGCCGTCAGCTTCGGTTACGCGGCCATGCCCGCCGTCATCATGGCGAGCGTCCCGCACCACCAGAGCGGCATCGCCAACGGCATCAACTCCATCTCGCGTTCCACCGGCAGTGCGATCGGCAGCGCCGTCGTCACCACGATCCTGGCCTCCAAGACCATCGAGCACCTGCCCGCCGGCGCCCCGGCCCTGCCCGCCGAGTCCGGCTTCACCCTCACCTTCTGGCTCGGTGCGGTGGCCTTCGCCCTCGTCGCGGTCATCGGGCGGCTCGGCCTGAGGGGCCGCCAGGAGCCTCGTACCGCCTCGGTGGCGAACACTCCCTCCGTCGCGAAGGTCGCCGAACCAGCAGCCTGAGGGCGATCCGCACCGACGTAGGTCCTCACGCCTCGTGGGCCACCGCCGCGGGGCGCGGTGGCCCCCAGGGCTCCTGACGGCCTCCACGCTGTTCGCGCGGGTTGTGCTCATCACCGCTAGCGCGGCGCGGTGTCGTCGGCCGGGAATGCGGGGCCGTGGCCGGGCACGATCAGGTCCGCGGCGGCGAGTACCCGGAGCCGGGATGCCAGCAGCATCTCGTGGTCCGGGGCCACCGGGTCGTCCACCGGGCCGTTGGGGCGCCACCACAAGTCGCCCACGAAGGCCACGACACCCGAGTCCGTGCCTGCCAGCAGGGTGATGTCCTCGCGGCTGTGTCCCGGTGTGCGGATCAGTCTGAGCGAGGGGGTCAGTTCGTAGCCCTCGGCGTCGCGGTCGGTCCACTGGTCGTTCCGGTAGATCGCCTTGTGGTCGTGGACGCGAGCTTGGCCGAAGAGGCCGACGTTCATGGTGTTGTCCGGATGGTGGTGGCTGAGCACCACATCGGTGATGTCATCGGGGCCGATCCCCGACTCCGCGAGCGGGCCGAGGATCCGCTCGCGGCCGGCCACCATCCCCGGGTCGACGATGATGCGGCGTTCCCCGTCACTGATGTAGGAGACGGTGGCGGCCACCCCGGGGCCGGTGGAGAGGGTGTAGCCGGTGGTCAGGATCGTGTAGCCGGCGCTGCGGCCGAGCGGTGCGTCTGTCATGGCCCCAAGTCTTCGGTGCAGAAGCCTCGTTCACGAGTGGCCGTGCTGCCACTGATCGCAGGATTCGTGCCACACTGCCCGCATGCCGCCCTTCGTGACCGTCGCCGCCTACGCCCCGCCCGGTGTCGGGATACTCGGAGCCGGCATCGTCTCCGAGGTGTTCGACGCGCGTGGCCAGGACCTGCCCCGCTTCGACTTCGTCCTGTGCACCGACCGGCCCGGACGGATCCGCAGCGATGTCGGGCTGCCGATCGTGGTCGAGCACGGCCTGGACCGGCTGGCCGCGGCCGACCTGGTGATCGCCCTCCCCTGGGCGGACTTCCGTACACCGCCGGGACCCGCCGCGCTCGAAGCGCTGACCGCCGCGCATGAGCGCGGCGCGCTGGTCGCGGGACATTGCGTCGGCGCCTTCGCGCTCGCTGCGGCCGGCCTGCTCGACGGGCGGCGCGCCACCACCCACTGGCGGTTCGCCGGCCTGCTGGCCGACCGCCACCCGGACGTCACCGTCGAAGCCGACGCCCTGTACATAGACGAAGGCCGGATCGCCACAGGCGCGGGAGCCGCTGCCGGCTTCGACCTGTGCCTGCACCTCCTGCGGCGGGAGTACGGCGCCGCCACGGCCAACGCCATCGCCCGGGACCTGGTCCTGCCGTCCCACCGCGACGGGGGACAAGCCCAGTACCTGGCCGCTCCGGCCCCCGAGGACTGCCATGACGATCGCCTTGCCGACGTACTCGTCTGGGCCCGCGAGCACCTCCACGAGTCGCTCACCGTGGTGGAGTTGGCCCGCCGGTCCCTGATGAGCAGGCGCTCCTTCGCCCGCCGCTTCGCCGCCTCGACCGGCACTACCCCGCACGCCTGGGTGCTCGGCCTGCGGATCAACCGTGCCGAGGAACTCCTGGAGACCACGGACTTCCCTGTCGAGGAGATCGCCCGCATGGTCGGCTTCGGAAGCGCGGCCGTCCTGCGCTCACAGTTCGTACGGCGTCGGGGAGTGCCGCCCCGCTCCTACCGCCGGTCCTTCACCCGCACGCCGTAGCCGACGAGGACATGCTCAACCTGCTTACTGGCCGCGCCCCTCGGCGAGGGTGTGGGCGACCAAGGCGCCGGCGTGGCCGTGGCCCAGGCCGTGCTCGGACTTGAGCCAGGTGACCAGCTCCATGTGCTTGGTCAGCGGGGAAGAGCGGATGAGGTCCTTCCACTCGGAGATCGGGCGGCCGTACTTCTTCTCGATCGAGGGGAAGTAGGCGGCAGGGCCCTTAACGGTGTCGGCCATGGGATGTCCCGTCTGTCGAGCGAAATGGTCTTGCTGTCCCCGAGCCGGCCGCTGGAGCGTACGGCTCATGGCGGGCCTCCCTCGTTCGACTGTTGTCGCATGTATGACTGATGGCGCACGGTGAAGTCATCGATTCGACACGCATGACCTGAATCACAGAGTGCCGCGAAGCCGGGCGCGACCGGCTACGTCGCACAGGGCGCTTCGATCTTCGTCACCCGTTCCCTCCACGGTCCGCACCTGAAGGCCCAGGCCCCAGGCCAACGTCCTTCCGTGGCACCTTCGTTGTGCGCTCGCGCCCTGCGTCGACCAAGCGAACAGCACCGGTCGTCACGCGTGCCCCTCTGCCGAATCTCGCTGGTGGAGCCGGGAATCCCGCCGTTAGCATCCGCTGATGATGATGTCGGCAGACGAGCCCTTCCACGATGCCGTACGCCGAGCTGACGTCGGTTGGTTGTCCGGTCACCTCGACGCGCGGGCCTGTCCGCCGGCCGTCTTCGGGCGTCTGATCCGGCACGGGGATTCCCATGTGCGGCATCTGGGGTTGGTCCTTCTTTCCGAACGAGTCGCGTCGGGCCCGGTCGTCGACGGTCCCGGGACGGCCGAACTCGCGGCGCTGCTGCCGGAGTCCGTGGCTGGGCCGCCGGAGACGGCGCTCGTGCTGGCGGGGCTCTACGAACAGCTCGGTCCGTTTCTCGGAGGGCGCTCCTGGCCGCGGTGGCGTACGGCCGAGTTGCCGGTGCGGGTGCGGATCGCCTGGCTGCGTGCTGAGCTCCTCAACAAGCCGTCGGTAATCCGTGACGAACCTCCGGGTGAACTGCTCTACCAGGCCGTGCGGGAGGCGAGTGCCGTCGGCGCACACCGGCCTGCGGAGCTTGTGGACGAGCTGGTGGACAGCGGTGACCCCGTGTTGCAGGGCGAGGCGCTGCGGCTGGCCCGGCAGGGTCTGGAGGCGGGGCTCCTGGCACCGGTTCGGGTCCGCCACGTCGTGATCAGCCTGCTGGGCGGCGACAGCGCTGTCGTCGCAGCCGCGCTGGGTGAACTCACCGAGCCCTGGGCGGCGTTGGACCCACTACCGGCGGGGCGCCTGTCTCCGCTATTTGCCACCGACTCGGTGAGCGCAAGGCCTCGGGTTGCTGACGCGGCCCTCGCCGTCGCCGCCCACCACGGGCATGGCGACCTGCTGCGGCAGGTCATCGGTGATCCTGATCTGCCGCCCGGGCTCCGCCGGAGAGGGCTGGAACTGCTCGGTGACCTGGCGGTCCGCAGTGACATCGGTGACCTGACAGCCCTTGCCGCGCGCGACCCGTTGCTGCTCGGCGGAGCCCTCGTGACCTGCCTGCGCGGGCTGCACCGGCGCGGGCACTTTCCGGAGGCTGCGCATGCGCCGTCCGTTGTCGGCCTGGCGCTGGAAGACCACTCGATTCCGCCTGTCGAGGTCGCGACGATCCTCTTCACCTGCCGCGAGGTGATGTTCCGCGTACTGGTGGACACGGCCGCCGACGATCCGAGCTGGCCCCGGCGGCTCGCTCTGCTGGTCGCCCTGGACGGGCAGGGTACGGGGGCGGCGCGGGGCGGGCACGGCACGGGGGAGCTCCCGATCGGGGCCGCGATTACTCGCGTACTGCCCCTGGCCCCTGCGCCGAGGCCGTTCCTGGACGCGCTCCGTGCGATCCGCCATGCGGACGCCGAAGAGGCCGTGATCGCTCTCCTGCCGTCGGCGCCCGCCGCAGCCCTGGATGCTCTGGAGGCCATCGGAGGGCACCGGACGGTGTCGGCGCTGAGGGAAGGGCTCGGGCTGGGTGCGCAGGAGAACGTGGGCGT
Organism: Streptomyces sp. NPDC057136; assembly: GCF_042670885.1. Lineage (NCBI taxonomy): Bacteria > Bacillati > Actinomycetota > Actinomycetes > Kitasatosporales > Streptomycetaceae > Streptomyces > Streptomyces sp. NPDC057136. The sequence goes on along the minus strand of NZ_JBHUUV010000002.1, from coordinate 175,547 downwards.
GAACGGGGGTGTGAACGAGGGCGTGAACGGGAGTTTGATCGCGCCCCATCTCCGTGCCGTACGAAACCGGGCTCTTGAGCTCCTGTGGCATCTGACCGGGGACGCGGGAGGCGCAGGGGACGCCAGGGATGCCGGGGATGCCGGGGATGCCGGGAATTCGGCACAGCGGCGTGACCTCCTTGTCCGCCTCGACCCCGCCGACCTGCCGCCGCGCATCGCTGCCGACCTCGGCGGCCCGGACGAGCAGGAACTCGCTCTTCTCAGCGCGCATCCGGACCTGGGCAACCCGGTAGCGGCCCTGTGCCGACTCGCGGCCCACGGCAGCGCCGGCCCGCTGCCGGTCATCGCAGACCTGCTCGCGCGCATCGTGACCGAGCTGGCGACGTCCTGGGAATCCGGCACAGCCGCCCCAGAGCCCGAGAGCAGATATGGCGGACCCACGGGCGGCGAACCCGTGGTGCCCCAGGAGGTGTTGGACGCCCTGCACGCTCTTGGTCGCCGTCTCTACAAGCGGGGAAAGATCAGACCGCCCTGCCTGCTCGACGTGGTGGACGCACAAGCGGCCGGCCACGCACTCGTCGCGACGACAGCGCTGGATCTGCTGGACCGGGCGGGGCTGTCCGGCGGCGAGCAGGCGATCCTGCTCGAACTCCTGCTCCGGGCCCCCTACTTGCGTACCCGCGCACGAGTACACCGCATGCTGCGGCACCGCGACCGGCATGTACGCAAGCACGTGATCGCGCTACTCGCCCGCGACACCCGGGGGGACGATGCGCAGGCGCTGTCGGCAACCTTGATCGCACTGACCACCGCCCGGGACATTCAGACCGTCCGGCAGTCGCTCCTCGCCCTCGGTCACGCGGAGGCCCGCTGGGCCTCTCCCGCGATCGCGGCATGTCTCGACCATCCGAACATGAACATCAAGAAGACCGCCGCCGCGGTTCTGGTCCGTGTCGGCACACCCGCAGCGGTGCCGAAACTGCTCTTCTGGCTCGGACACCACGACAATCCCGGACTGCGCGCCACGCTCATCAAAGCTCTCCGTACCGTCCTCGGCACGGCGTATGCGGCGACCCTGATCGCCGCCGCCGAGCACAGTGACAGCAGCCGCGCCGTCGAACTGCTGCTGGAGGCGCTCGACAACGAGCTGCCGGCGCGCTCGGTCCTCGCGTTGGACGCCCAGGCCTCACCGATCGCACCGCCCCTGCTCACCCTGGTGGCGACCGGCCGGGTCGGCCTCACCGAGGGGACGGTCGGGGACTTGGCCACACCGCTGGCCAAGCACGGCATCACCACGCCGCCCGCCTGCCGGCCGACGGGCGGCGAAGGCGACAGGTCCGACCTCGACGTCAGGTCGCTGTTGGCTGAAGGCTGGAATCCGTCCATCGCGCTGCGCATCGCCGAGAGGGACGACCCCCCGCACCTCGACCGGATGCGCATGCTGCGGCCCCTGCTGGCGGACTGGCTCCGACTTACCGACACCGAACCCTCCGCGCGAAACCGGGTGGTGCGGTTCGCGCTGCGGCTGTGCCCCGCACCGTGGACGGCCGAGGAACTGACGACGTTCACCCGGTTCACTCAGGTCCTGATCGACGAACTCGCCGAAGCCGCGGGCCAGGACCGTCAGGACCTCATCGCGGTACTCGACGCGTCCGCACCGACACTGACACCGGTCAAGAAGCCGGCTGTCGCCGACGCCGTACGGGCACTGCCTCCCGCGCCTGCGGGTGGCACGTCCACGCTGACGCTGCTGCGCCGGCTCGGCGCCGTACTGGTCCGCACCGATCTCGAACAGGCACTCGCCGCGGCTCGGCTCGACGCCGACCCCTGGCTGGCCGAGGTCGCCGTCCTACGGGAAGCATTCGCCGTACCGGAGTCCCCCGCACACTCCGTACCCGCCGAGACGCGAGCGTGGCGTACGGCGCTGGACGCAGCAGTACGCACACCGAGCGCCTTGGCGGAATTTGGCCGTACGACCACTCCCCGTACGGCCAACAGCACAGCCGGCTCCCGGGACCGTCTGACCGCCCTGGTCGAGGTGTACTCCTCGGCCGCCCCGGAGGTCCGTACGGCACTCATCGACTGGATGACGGATCTCCAGCCCCTCGACGCACCGCCCTGGACCATCACGGAGACCGCCCACGCGGCGGCGCCGACAGCACGCACCATCACCATCGACGATCTCGATCAGCCACGTTCGACCGCGCTACGGGAGCGGCTGCTGGCCATGCTGCGGGGACCGGCTCCGGACCGCAGAGAGACCGCGGCCCGGGCACTGCTGAAGTGGCCCGAGCCCGAAGCCAGGTTGCCGGTACTTCGAGCGTTTCTCCACGGCCACATCGACCTGCCCGTCGACGCCGCTCTGTCCAGCACGTTCGGCGCCCTCGACGAAACAGAACTCCGGGCCGACGGCATCCAGCACACCAAGGTGGCTCTCGTGGCCTCGACGCTCGACCCGTGGGACCTGGAGCCGCTGATTCCGCTGCTGCTCGAATGGTGGGAGCACGACCCGCCCGCCACCGGCTCGGCAGCCGGACACGCACTGCGCAGGGTCCCCGCCGATGTACTGGCGGAGCACCTTGGCGACCGCCTGGACGGCGGGGCCTGGGGATACCTCGACCTGCTCATCGACCGTCCGCTGCTACGCACCTCTGCGCTTGCCAAGACCTGCCAACGGCTGCGGGCCGAGGGGCGTGACAATCTGGCGGACCGACTTCGTCTCGTCGAGGGTCCACTGCGCGACCCGCACGCCACGCAGGCAGCGCCCGACGACCACACCCGAACCACACCCACCGGAGACCGGCACCGCCCGTCCCGGCGCGAGTTGCTGGACCTGGTCCGAACCGGTGCCCCCGAGCAGATACGCCGAGCACTCACCCGACTGACCGAGGCGCACCCCGGCCCGAACGCGGACCAGGACCCCGAACTACCGGACCTGATCGACGAGTTGTTGCTCCACCCCAAGCCCGGAATCCGCCTGCACGCCCACCGGACCTCACGGGCGATGCTGGACCGGCAGACCTACCTGCGCCACACGTCGGTGCTGCTGAAGGACACCCAGCCCACCATCGTACGAACGGCTGCCCGAATCCTCTGCCGCGCCGCCTGGGCACCCGCGATCCCCACCATGACCGCACTGCTCGAACACGCACACCCCGTGGTCCGCAAGGCGGCGGCAGAGGGGCTCATCGATATGGGAACACCAACGATCCCCACCCTCAGACGCGCAGCCGACCACGCCCGCCCCGACAGACGGTCCCTCTATACGGATGTCCTCCACCGGATCGCGTCCGCCCAGGAATGACAGCCGAACCCCGGAGTCAGCCGGCCGGGGGTGGTGTTTCTTCGGGGGAACGGAGCGCGCCGGCGGAGGTGCCGTTCCAGCTGGCGAGTATGGAGAGGGCTTCGGCGGAGGAGGAGGCGGGTTCGGGGGTCAGGATGACGAGGGACTGGTCCGGGTCGCCCTCGACGGCCAGGGTCACGTAGTCGAGGGTGAGCTCGCCGACGAGCGGGTGGACCAGGTATTTGGTGCCGGTGGTGTGAGCGAGGACGTCGTGGTCGGCCCACATACGGCGGAAGATGTCGCTGTGCAGAGACAACTCACCGATTAGTTCGGTGAGTTGGGGGTCATCGGCGTGGCGTCCGGCGTACAGGTGCAGCGTGGCCACGCACTCGCCGGCGGCCCTCTCCCAGTTGGCGTACAGCGCGTGGGCGGCCTCGTCGAGGAAGACGAAGCGGGCGAAATTCCGCTCGCGGCGGGGCCGTGCCTCGAAGTCGGCGAAGAGGGCGTAGCCGAGCCGGTTGGCGGCCAGGACGTCCATGCGCCGGCCCATGACCATCGCGGGGACGGTGAGCGCGTCCAGGGCCCGGTACACGGTGGGGCCGACCCTTTGCGGGGCGAGCGGCCGCTTACGGCGGGGGCGGGCAGTACTGGGCTGGGCAAGGTCGAAGAGATGAGCGCGTTCGGTGTCGTCCAGGTGCAGGGCGCGGGCAACGGCGTCCAGCACGGTCTCGGAGACACCTTGGGTGCGGCCCCGCTCCAGGCGGATGTAGTAGTCGACGCTGACCCCGGCGAGCTGGGCAACTTCCTCGCGGCGCAGCCCCGGGACCCGGCGGGCGCCAGGGTGCGGGGGGAGCCCGGCCTGTTCGGGGGCGATCCGGGCCCGGCGGGTGCGCAGGAACTCGCGGATCTCGGCGCTGCGGTCCATGACTCCACCGTACGGCGGCCCTGGGCCGGTCGGCGTCCTGGAAAGGGGTACTGCCGGACCCCCGGAAGAGCGGTGCCCTTTACGGGCGCCCGGACGGGGCCTGCGGGTGGTTGTCTGGGTATCGGGCCGATTGAAGCCCTTTCGAGAAGAATGCGCAGTACGGGCAGAGAAAAGCTGCCACCGCCGGGATCACCAGGCATCGCCGACTCGTCCGGCATCTGATGTGACACCTCGTGCCGCCTGCGCAGTTCGTCCACAGAAGAGGACCACCGTCATGGCATCGAAACTCACCGGCACCGTCGCGCTCGTCACCGGCGCGAGCAGCGGTATCGGCGCCGCGACCGCTCGTCGGCTCGCCGAGCAGGGGGCGAGCGTCGTGCTCGTGGCCCGCCGCAAGGACCGCCTGGCCGACCTGGCCGCCGGGATCGAGCAGGCGGGCGGCACCGCGCTGGCGGTGGAGGCGGATATCGCCGACCGCGCGCAGGCCGAGGCCGCCGTCCAGCAGGCCGTCGAGCGGTTCGGGCGTCTGGACACGCTGGTCAACAACGCCGGCCTGATGCTGCTCGGCCCGGTCGTCGGCGCCGACGCCGACGAGTGGGAGCGCATGATCGCCGTCAACGTGCAGGGCCTGCTCTACAGCACCCGCGCTGCCCTTCCGCACCTGCTCAAGGCCGCCGAGGACGGGCCCCGCCGGGTCGCTGACATCGTCAACATCAGCTCGATCGCGGGCCGTGTGGCCTGGAACGGCTACGGCGTCTACAACCTGACCAAGTTCGGTGTGAACGGCTTCACCGAGTCGCTGCGCCAGGAGGTCACCCAGCGGCACGTGCGGGTCGGCGTTCTGGAACCGGGCGGCGTGGACACCGAATTGGGCTCGCACAACGACCACAAGCCCGAGGTCCGCGAAGCGATCGGCACCTTCTACGAGCAGACCGAGGTTCTGGCTCCCGAGGACATCGCCGACGGCGTCGCCTACATGGTCACCCGGCCCCGGCACGTCGCCGTCGGCGAGCTGTGGATCATGCCCACCGACCAAGCCTGACACCCGCCACACACCATCCCCCATCCCGCGAGGTGCCGGACCGCGGCGCCCGGAAGGAAACCCCTCATGAGCAAGGTCATCTTCGTCACCGGTGCCGGCCGCGGTCTGGGCACGGACATCGCCCGCCAGGCCCTCGCAGCCGGCCACCAGGTCGTCGCCACCGGCCGTCGCCCCGAACAGGTCGAGAAGACCCTCGGCGGCCCGCAGGACAACCTGCTGGTCACCAAGCTGGACATCACCGACCTGGACGACGCCCAGGCGGCGGCAAAGGCCGCCGTCGACCGCTTCGGCCGCATCGACGTTCTGATCAACAACGCCGGGAACTTCTTCGCCGGTTACTTCGAAGAGATCACGCCCGACCAGATGCGCCAGCAGATCGAGACCAACCTCTTCGGCCCGATGAACGTCACCCGCGCCATCCTGCCCGTCATGCGGGGGCAGCGCGCCGGCCACGTCATCACCCTCTCCTCCTCCGCCGGGCTGATCGGCCAGGAGTTCTGCGTCGCGTACGCCGCCTCGAAGTTCGGCGTCGAGGGCTGGATGGAATCGCTGCGCTACGACGTCGAGCCGTACAACATCAACACCACGGTCGTGGAGCCCGGCTTCTTCCGCACCGAGCTGCTCGTCGACGGCTCCACCATCTGGCCCGAGCCGACCATCGGCGACTACTCCGAGCGCACCAACGCCACCATCGCGGCCTGGAAGAGCATGAACGGCCGGCAGACCGGCGACCCCGCCAAACTCGCCCAGGCCCTGCTGACCATCGCCGGCCAGGAGAAGCCGCTGCTGCGCTTCGTCGCCGGCGCCGACGCCATCGAGGGCGTCAAGGTCAAGGCCCAGGAACTCCTGGCCCAGGCCGAAGCCTCCCGCGAGCTGGGCGGCAACCTCGGCCACGACGACACCGCCACGGCCTGACCCTCGCCACGCGACGCCATGGTGTTCATGGTCATGAACACGAATCACGTACGCGACCGTTGACGCGGTCACGACAGCGCTCTACGGTCCATAGAAAGCGCTTGTTGCCCCTGGATGCAAGGCTTCGGACACGCAGCCCGTTCATGCACCGGAACGGGCCGTTGCCACCGTCGCTCGATCGAATGCTGCATTCACCGCCACCCCCCATCAGACGTACCAACCCCCTGGAGACGAACGATGCAACTGAGACCTCTCATCGCGTGCGTCAGCCTGTTGGCCGGCACGCTCGTCGCGTTATCCGGTAACTCCGCGCAGGCAGCGGCCGTCCGTTACGAGGCCGAGCGCTCGCCCGCAGTCTGTAGCGGCGCCATCGAGTCCGAGTGGGGCGGCTACTCCGACAGCGGCTTCTGCAATGCCAGCAACGCGGTCGGCGCGTATGTGCAGTTCACGGTGAACGCCGCCACCGCGGGCACCGCGACGGTTCAGGTGCGCTTCGCCAACGGCACCACCACCGCGCGGCCCGCGAATGTCACGGTCAACGGCTCGGCGGCCGGGTCCGTGTCGTTCGAGGGCACCGGGGCCTGGGCGACCTGGGTGACCAAGACGGTCACCGTGCCGGTGCGGGCGGGGAGCAACACGATCCAGCTCAGCCCGACCACCGCCAACGGGCTGCCCAATATCGACTACGTCGACGTCGACGCGGGCGGCACCACGCCTCCCCCGACCGGCACCGCGCTGTACGCGGCGCCGAACGGCACCGACAGCGCGGCCGGGACGGAGGCGGCGCCGACGACGCTCGCCTCGGCGCTCACCCGCGTCTCGTCCGGCGGGAAGATCTACCTGCGCGGCGGGAAGTACGCGCTCACGCAGACCGTCACCATCGCGCCGGGCAACAGCGGCACTGCCAGTGCCCCGAAGGAACTGTCCGCCTACCCCGGTGAGACCCCGGTGCTGAACTTCTCCGCCATGGCGGAGGACCCCGCCAACCGCGGGCTTGCCGTCAACGGCTCGTACTGGAACATCGACGGCCTCGTCGTCGAGCACGCCGGTGACAACGGGATCTTCGTCGGTGGCAGCAACAACACCATCGAGCGCACGGTGACGCGCTTCAACCGCGACACCGGGCTGCAGCTCTCGCGGATGGCCTCCACCACCCCGCGCGAGCAGTGGCCGTCCAACAACCTCGTCCTCAGCGCGGAGTCGCACGACAACGCCGACTCCGACGGAGAGGACGCCGACGGTTTCGCCGCGAAGCTCACCGTCGGCTCCGGCAACGTATTCCGCTACGCCGTGGCACACAACAACATCGACGACGGCTGGGACCTCTACACCAAGACCGACACCGGCCCCATAGGCGCGGTGACCATCGAGGACTCCCTCGCCTTCGAGAACGGCACGCTGAGCGACGGCAGCCAGAACTCCAGCGGTGACCGCAACGGCTACAAGCTCGGCGGCGAGGACATCGAGGTCGACCACGTGATCCGGCGCAACATCGCCTACGACAACGGCAAGCACGGATTCACGTACAACAGGAATCTCGGGACGATGGCGGTCTCGGACAACATCAGCATCGACAACTCCGAGCGCAACTTCTCCTTCGACGGCGGCACTTCGGTGTTCCGGAACAACGTCTCGTGCCGCAGCAGCAGCGGCACCAACGACAAGACCGTGGGCGACGCCGACAGTACGAACCAGTTCTGGTCCGGTACGAACGGGTCCCGGTGCTCCGCATACGCAGGCGCCCTGGCCTGGTCCTACACGACGGACGGCCGCCTCGCCGTGACCTTCGGCGGCAACCTGGTGACTCCGTAACCGACCCGTTGACCCATGAAGAGAAGGCCCAGGTCGGTGACCTGGGCCTTCTCGCTTCACTTCTCGTCTCTACGGATGCCTGACGGCGGCTCAGTCGTAGCTGAAATCGCCTACCGTCCAGGCGCTGACGTCCTCGATCGAGACCCGGTACATCCCGCCCGTCTCCGGGATTCCGACGGTGCCCTGCAGGATGCGGGCAACATGGAAGTGCAGATAGGTGGGCGTGGCGTCCTTCCCGGCGGAGGTGGTGAAGATGCTGGAGAACTCGCCCAGGCGGGCCGAGTCCGTCAGGACCTCCGACACGCGCTGCCTCCACACGGTTTCGGGAGCCAGTCGACCGGTGATGACAGCGCCACCGGTGACCACGGTCAGGGACATCTGATTGCTGTGCCCGGACTCCACCATGGCGGCGATGTCCACGAGCAGCTCGTCAGTCTTCGACATGGAAGCCGAGTCTATTCGCCGGACCGCCCGGGCATCTCGGGGCCGATCCGGTCCGCTGCGCAGTCCTGGCCGCTTGGGCCGATTACCTTACCGACAAACATGCGGAAATCTATGATGGCGAAGCTAGACATTGGGTATCCGACTGACTATGGTTTCTCTCGTAGCCAAGGTTGAACGGTGTACGCGGTTCGAAGGTGGACCGACGGTGACACCGGCTTGGCACATGTGTAATCCCGAGGGAACGAACGGAGGATGCAGGCGCCATCAGGATCGCCCGGGCGGGATGGACACGGCCCGGGTACCGCAAGACCCCGGAATGGACGGTGGTTCCCGGTCAAGCAATCGCGATCCCCGCACTCCTCCCCTCGTTCAGGGCGAGGCTGCGGTAACAGACGGTCGGCGCAGTACTGAGGCCGACTGATGGTGTTGAATTTCCCTTCGGGGCCCTGGTGCCGTACGGCACCAGGGCCCCTCGACGCGTTCCCGGGAAGAGGTGCAGATGACAGCGGACAGTGCGCTCGGCGATCGGCTCGACGACGATGACTACCCCGCGTACACCATGGGGCGGGCGGCCGCGATGCTCGGCACCAACGCCGGTTTTCTCCGTGCTCTCGGAGATGCCCGCCTGATCACCCCGCTCCGTTCCGGGGGCGGCCACCGGCGCTACTCCCGGTATCAGCTGCGGCTCGCCGCGCGCGCACGGGAAGTCGTCGACCAGGGCACCCCGGTCGAGGCCGCCTGTCGCATCGTGATCCTTGAGGACCAGCTCGAGGAAGCGCAGCGCATCAACGCCGAATACCGCACCTCGGCGAAGGCGGACGAGAGCTCCAGCTGAGCCCATCACCGTTCACGGCAAAGTGCAGGATGCAGGCGTCGCTGGCGCACGGGTGGATGCGGCCGGGAGACCTTGGCCACATCGCCCGCGAGCGGGATGCCAGGGCCGTACCCGGCTGTTGGCACCCGAAGGACTACACAGCGACTGAACAGGACCAGACGTGACAGACGTACATGCCGGCCGCGCCGCAGACACCCTCTCGCGCCCGTTCGCAGTCCGCGGACTGACCTCGCGCAACCGGATCGCCATGGCCCCCATGACCCGGCAGTTCTCCCCGAACGGCGTCCCCGGTCAGGACGTGGCGGACTACTACACGCGGCGGGCCGCCGGTGGTGTGGGGCTGATCATCACCGAGGGCACCTACATCGACCACCACTCCGCGGGCACCAGCGACCGCATCCCGCGGTTCCACGGTGCGGACGCGCTCGCGGGCTGGGCGGCCGTCGCGGACTCCGTGCACCAGGTGGGCGGCGCGATCATTCCGCAGCTGTGGCACGTGGGTGTCACCCGCGCCGAGGGCGCCCCGCCCGTGGTGGACGCGGAGCCGGTCAGCCCCTCGGGCGTGTCCCTGGCGGGTGCCCCCAAGGGGCGCGCCATGACGCAGAAGGACCTCGACGACGTCGTCGGCGCCTTCGCCGACGCGGCAGCCGCCGCCGAGCGCGCCGGCTTCGACGGCATCGAACTGCACGGCGCACACGGCTACTTGATCGACCAGTTCCTCTGGTCGGGCACCAACCGGCGTACGGATGCCTACGGCGGCGACCTCGTCGCACGGACCCGTTTCGCGGCCGACATAGTGGCGGCCTGCCGCGCGGCCGTGTCCGACGCCTTCCCCATCTTCTTCCGTATGTCCCAGTGGAAGATGGACGCGTACGAGGCGAAGCTCGCCGCTACGCCCGAGGAGCTGGACTCCCTGCTGACGCCGCTGGCCGAGGCCGGTGTCGATGTGTTCCACGCATCCACGCGCCGCTACTGGCTGCCGGAGTTCGACGACTCCGATCTGAACCTCGCCGGGTGGGTGAAGAAGATCAGCGGCAGGCCGACGGTCACCGTCGGCTCGGTCGGCCTGGACAGTGACTTCTTCGGCGCCTTCCAGGGGAACAGCTCCGGCGTCACAGGCGTCGAGCAACTGCTGGAGCGGCTGGAGCGCGACGAGTTCGACATGGTCGCCGTCGGCCGTGCGCTGATCGCCGACCCCGAGTGGGCGGCGAAGACGCTGCGCGGGCGCACCGACGAGATCACGCCGTTCGGCGCGGAGATGCTGTCGACCCTGCGCTGATCAGGTCGCATCACGAGCATCACGAACATAGGGATCATGGGGATCATGGGGAAGCCCCGGGCCGGTGGCCCGGGGCTTCCCAGCAGCAGGAGCGTCAGGATGCCGTCGGGGTCCAGCCTCCGAGCCAGTCCGCAGTCTCCTGGCCCGCGGCCTGGCTGTCGGTCAGCTGCGGGCGGTTGCTGCTCGCGGTGCCCGCGCCGGGACCGGTGTTCCTGTACTCGGCGAACCGGTCGTCCTTCCACGAGAATCCGCCCATGTCGGCCCACGGGGTCGTCTTGATCGCGGCGCTCAGCGTGGTCTCGCGGACGGTGGTCTGCGGGTCGAGGGTCGCGTCGCCGCCCGCGTGCCAGTTACGGCCCAGGAAGAAGCTGCCCGCGGTCACGTCACCGTTCACGACGGACCGCGTGATCAGGAAGCCCTTGCGGTCCGCGGGGGTGCTCGGTGCGGTGAGGTAGCCGGCCGACGTGCCGTCCCAGCGCTTCTTCAGCGTCAGTACGGACCGGTCGATCACCGCGCTGGCCCGGCCGAAGACGAAGTCGACGTTCCCGGCTATGTAGGAGTTGGTGACGTACACCCGGCCGAGCCGGTCCCTGGCCGCGGTGTCCAGCAGCAGGGTGTCCTGGTCGCCGTCGACGATGACACCGTCGAGGAGGACCTTGTCGGCGGCGGTGCGCAGGGCGACGGCCTGGTGACCGCTGAGGCTCTGGTTCGCACCTTCGTCGAAGCTGTTGGTGATGGTCAGGTTGCGGGCCTGGAAGTCGTCGGCCTCGACGGCGACCGTCGCGCTGCCGCTCGTACCGTACGTACCCGAACCGTCGGGCTTGGCTGTGCCCGCCGCGTTCCCGTAGACGATCACGGTGTCCTTGCGGCTGGCGCCCGAGCCCTGGAGGGTGACGTGCGGCTTGTTCGCAGGGACCTTGACGGTCTCCCGGTACGTGCCGGGCGCGACCGAGATCACCACCCGTGAGCCGTTGCCCGCCGGGACGGCGTCGACGGCCTTCTGCACGCTCGTGTACTGGCCGCTGCCGTCCTTGGCGACGGTGATCGTCGTGGCGGCGGCCGCGGCCGCCGTGCTCACCGTGCTCACCGTGCCGATCGTGGTGCGCGGCCCGGCACCCGCCTTGAGCAGGGCCGGGACGTCGGCGGCGCTGTCGAGGGTGTAGCCGTAGTACGTCTTCGGGTCGAACGCCGCGCCGCCCCCGCTCTCGTTGCGCCCGCTGGTCCCCTTGAAGACGTTCCCGCGCTGGACGACGGCGGCCGTGCTGTCCCGGGTGACGGGGTTCGCGAGGCCCTCGAAGTAGGAGTTCTCCAGGACCATCTTCGTCCGGCCGCGCGCGTAGTTGCCGTAGGACGTCGTGATGTCCGTCCCCGGCACGTCCTGGAGGTAGTTGTTGTAGAGATGGGCGTGCGCGACGTTGTCCGTGGACGGGTTGCGCTGCTCGGTCTCGCGGAACCAGTTGTGGTGGATCGTGAGATCGGAGGTGACGTTCTCGGTCCAGCCGATGCCGAACGTCTTGTTGTTGTCGCTCAGCCTGTTCCAGGACACCGTGACGTACGTACTGTCCTTGCGCACGTCGATGAGACCGTCGGCCATGTGCCTGAGGTCGTTGTGATCGACCCACACATGGTGCGCGCCGTCCATCTGGACCGCGTCGAAGTCGTGGTCCTTGTCGTTCCAGATGCCCTGGTACGAGTCCCGGATCGTCAGGTTCCGGATGATGACGTTGTGTACGCCCTGACCGAGGAAGAAGCCGCCGCCGACGATCTGGCCCGAGGTCCCGGCGCCCACGATCGTCTTGTCCGACTGAACCTTGATCTCCTTGCCGACCGGGTTCATGGTGATCGTCGCGGCCACGACGATCACGTACGGCTCCGGCGCGGTCGCGTACTTCTCCAGCTCGGCGAGCGTCTTCACGGTGACGATCGTGCCGCCGCGCCCGCCGTACGTACCGTCCTGGCCGAGCGCCTTGACCGAGGCGAAGCCGTCGGCGGCATCAAGTGCCGAGGCCGGTACGGCAGTTGCGGCCGACGCGTTCGCCTGGCCGTCCTCGCCGAACAGACCGAAGACGGTGCCGTAGGCCATGGCGACGGCCGCGGTCAGCGCCAGCGGGACACCGACGACCAGGGCCGGCTTGCGCCTGCGGTGACGGGAAGTGCTGCGTGTATCAGTCACGAGATGCGTCCGTTTCCACTCCGTGGGGGATGGGGGCACTCGTCAGTCGCCGCCAGGAAGCGGAAGGTTGCCGCGAATGTGCACAGGTCCGGGCGCCGTCATGAGCGGCGCCGCCCGGACCTGTAGTTCCTGTCGTCCGGTCCGGTGGCCCGGGAAAGGTTGAAACGAGGATTCGCTCAGGCCCGGCCCGTTGCGGCGGGGCCGACCAGTTCCTCCAGAACGTCTTCCATCGTGACGAAACCGATGACAGTGCCCTTGTCGCCGGTCACGGCCGCCAGGTGCGTGCCCGCGGCCCGCATCGCGGTCATGGTGTCGTCGAGCGGGGTGTCGATCTCGACGCGGATGACGGCGTGGAAGGCGCTCCTCGGGATCGGCTGGGTCCGCTGGGCGACGCCCAGGGCGTCCTTGATGTGCAGGTATCCCAGAATCTCGTCGCCCGGCCCGGTGACGGGCAGCCGGGAGAAGCCCGAGGTGGCCGCGGCACGTTCCAGCTGCTGCGGGGTGATGTCGTGGCCGACGGTGACGGTCCTGTTGAGCGGGACCATCACCTCGCCGATGGGCCGGGTGCCCAACTCCAGGGCGTCCCGCAGCCGTTCGCCGTCGGCCGGGGCGAGCAGACCGGCCTCGCTGGAGTCCTTCACCAGCCGGACGAGTTCGTCGTCGGTGTATACGGACGTGACCTCGCCCTTCGGCTCGACCTTCAGCAGCCGCAGCAGGACGTTGGCGAAGGCGTTGATGCCGAACACGACCGGGCGCAGGGCCCGGGTCAGCGCCACCAGCGGCGGGGCCAGCGCGAGCGCCGTCTGGGCGGGGGCGGCCAGCGCGATGTTCTTCGGGATCATCTCGCCGACCAGCATGTGCAGATACGTGGCGAGGGCCAGCGCGATCACGAACGCGATGGGGTGCACCAGCGCTTCGGGCACACCGACCGTTTCGAAGGGCGGCTCCAGGAGGTGGGCGATGGCCGGTTCGGCCACGGCGCCCAGGACCAGGGAGGAGATGGTGATGCCGAGCTGGGCGGTGGCCATGGCGGCCGACAGGTGCTCGAGACCCCACAGGGTGCTCCTGGCGCGGGCGTCGCCCTTGACGGCCCGGGGCTCGATCTGACTGCGGCGTACGGAGATCAGAGCGAACTCCGCCCCGACGAAGAACGCGTTGGTGACGAGGGTGAACAGGCCGATGGCGAGCTGGAGCATGGTCATCGGGAGCCCTCCTCGACGAGCGACACGGGAGCAGAGGCGGGAGCAGAGGCGGGAGCAGAGGCGGGCGCAGTGACGCGTACCCGGTCGGCGCGGTGGTGCTCGACGTGCAGGACGGTCAGGTGCCAGCCCTCCACAGAGATCCCGTCGGCAGGTACGGGGATGCGTTCCAGCCGGGTCGCGACCAGTCCGGCAAGCGTTTCGTACGGGCCTTCCGGCACGTCGAAGCCGATGGTTTCGAGCTGGTCGAGACGGATACTGCCGTCCGCCTCCCAGACCGCGCGCCCGTCCGTGGACGGTGCGCCCGGCGCCAGGTCGGGGCGCTCGTCGGGGTCGTGCTCGTCGCGGACCTCGCCGACGACCTCCTCGACGATGTCCTCGACGGTCGCGACACCCGCGGTGCCTCCGTACTCGTCGATGACGACAGCCATCGTGCGGCTCTGCCGCAGCCGTCCAAGGAGCGTGTCCACGGGCAGCGAGTCGGGTACGAGGAGCGGGGCCGTGGCCAGGTCGGTGACCGGGGTCGTGCGGCGCAGCGGCTCGTCCAGCGCGAGTACGTCGCGGATGTGGACGGTGCCTATGACCTCGTCGAGGCTCCCGCGGTAGACGGGGAACCGGGACAGGCCGGTGGCCAGGGTCAGATCGGCCGCGTCGGCCGCGGTGGCACCGGCTTCGAGGGCCCGGACGTCCACGCGCGGCGTCATGACGTTCTCGGCGGTCAGGTCGGCGAGGTGGAGGGTGCGGACGAACAGCTCGGCGGAGTCCTGCTCGATCGCGCCCTCGCGGGCGGAGTGCCGGGCGAGGGCGACGAGTTCCTCCGGGGTGCGGGCGGAGGCCAGCTCCTCGGCGGGTTCCAGGCCGAAGCGGCGTACGACACGGTTCGCGGTGTTGTTCAGGTGCCGGATCAGCGGGGCGAAGCAGGCGGTGAACGCGCGCTGCGGCCCCGCCACGACCTTGGCGACGGCCAGCGGGCTGGAGATCGCCCAGTTCTTCGGAACGAGCTCGCCGATCACCATCAGCACCACAGTGGAGAGCGCGACGCCGAGGAACGTGGCGACGGCCGGGACGGCGCCCGGGGGCAGGCCGACCGCGTCCAGGGGGCCGCGCAGGAGCACGGCGAGGGAGGGCTCGGCGAGCATGCCGATGACCAGCGAGGTGACGGTGATGCCGAGCTGGGCGCCGGAGAGCTGGAACGTGAGGCGTTTGGCGGCCTTCAGGGCGCTCGCGGCGCCGCGCTCGCCGGCCTGGGCGGCGCGCTCCAGCTCACCGCGTTCGATCGTGGTCAGCGAGAACTCGGCTGCGACGAAGACCGCGCATGCCAGCGTGAGCGCGAGCGCGAGGAGGAGAAGGAGGACTTCGCTCACCGTGCCACCGCCGCCCTGCGAATCAGCGGGGCGGGAATGGCACGGCGCGTACTGGGAGGCTCACCCATTGCGGGACCGGAGCTCCTTTTCGGGTCGGACGGCGGTCGGATGGCGGGCTGGGGCGTACTGCCCCTTCACAGATGGTAAAGGGAAAGCAAAGCATTCCCTTGTGGCCCCGGTCACAGGGCGCTCCGAGCCCGCTCAACCGGCCGGGCACCCCAGGGCCTCTCCAGCCGCGCTACCGTGCGCCGACAGCCGGGCCGGCCGGATGCCCGTGCGCGCGGGGAGGATCGATCCATGAGTCAGGCAGAGACCGGCGAGCTGCGACGACGGCTCGGAGTGCGCGACGCCGTGGTCATCGGGCTGGGCTCCATGATCGGGGCCGGCGTCTTCACCGCGCTCGGGCCCGCCGCCGAGGCCGCCGGTTCCGGACTGCTGCTCAGCCTGGCCCTCGCCGCCGTGGTCGCGTACTGCAACGCGACATCGACCGCCCGCCTCGCCGCCCGCTATCCGCAGTCCGGCGGCACCTACGTCTACGGCCGCGAACGCCTGGGCGACTTCTGGGGCTACCTGGCCGGCTGGGGATTCGTCGTCGGCAAGACCGCCTCGTGCGCCGCCATGGCCCTCACCGTCGGCGCCTACGCCTGGCCGGACCAGGCGCACGCGGTGGCCGTGGCCGCCGTCGTGGCGCTGACCGCCCTGAACTACACCGGCGTACAGAAGGCGGCCCGGCTGACCCGGACCGTCGTCGCCGTCGTCCTGGCCGTCCTGGCCGCGGTCGTCACCGCGCTCCTGACCAGCGGCACGGCCCAGGCCTCCCGCCTCGAACTCGGCGGCGACATCACGGCGAGCGGGGTGCTCCAGGCCGCCGGGCTGCTGTTCTTCGCCTTCGCCGGATACGCCCGCATCGCGACGCTCGGCGAGGAGGTCCGCGACCCCCGGCGCACCATCCCCCGGGCCATCCCTCTCGCCCTCGGCATCACCCTCGTCGTCTACACCGCGGTCGCCGTGTCCGTCCTGGCCGTCCTCGGCCCGGACCGGCTCGCCCAGTCGGCCGCCCCGCTCACCGACGCCGTGCGCGCGGCGGGCGTCCCGGCCCTGGCTCCCGTGGTGCGCGTCGGTGCGGCCGTCGCCGCCCTCGGCTCCCTGCTCGCGCTGATCCTGGGCGTCTCCCGCACCACGCTCGCCATGGCCCGCGACCACCATCTCCCCCGTACGCTGGCCGCCGTCCACCCCCGCTTCGGCGTCCCCCACCACGCCGAGCTGGCCGTCGGCGCCGTCGTCGCCGTACTCGCCGCGACGATCGACGTACGGGACGCCATCGGTTTCTCCTCCTTCGGCGTGCTGGTCTACTACGCCATCGCCAACGCCGCCGCCCGCACCCTCGGCCCCGACGAGGGGCGCCCGCCCGTGCCCGTACCCCTGCTCGGCCTGGCCGGCTGTCTCGCGCTCGCCCTCACCCTGCCCGCCCCCTCGGTCCTCATCGGCGGCTCGGTCCTCCTGGCCGGCGCCGCCGTCTACGGGCTGCGCCGCCGGACCACGGGCTGACGGGCCCCGCCGCCCGCGCCGTCCCCGACTTGCCGGACCACCCCACATGGGGTTGGTTCGAAGTAGGTGTGTACGTGGTTCCCGTCTCCCCGGTTTGGGGGTGAACCGGCGTGCTGTTCACCGATCGTGCCGCAGCGGGGCAGCAGCTTGCCGAAGCGCTCCGGCACCTTGAGAAAGAGCGTCCCGTCGTCCTCGGTCTGCCGCGCGGCGGAGTCCCGGTGGCCTTCGAAGTGGCCCAGGCCCTCGACGCACCCCTCGATGTGATCGTCGTCCGCAAACTCGGCGTGCCGTACCACCCCGAGCTGGGGTTCGGTGCGATCGGCGAGGACGGGGTGGAGGTCATCAGCGAGGAGATCGTCCGCCGGGCCGGGGTCACGGAGCAGGACGTCGCATCCGTCGAGCAAGCCGAGCAGGAGGAACTCGTACGCCGGGCACGGGCGTTCCGCGCCGACCGGCCCCGGGTGCCGCTGGAGGGCCGGACGGTAATCCTGGTCGACGACGGGATCGCGACCGGCGCCACGGCCGAGGCCGCGTGCGAAGTCGTACGGGCGCACGGGGCGGCCCGTGTGGTGCTCGCCGTTCCGGTGGCGCCGCCGAGCGCGGTCGCCCACCTCCGTGCCCTGGCGGACGACGTGGTGTGTCTGTCGACGCCGGCCCTGTTCTCCGCCGTCGGCGAGTGGTACCGCGACTTCTCCCAGACCCCGGACGAGGAGGTCGTCGCCCTGCTGGCCCGTGCCGCGCACCGCGACGCACCGTCCCGCCCCGTCCGTAGGACCGAGGTCGAGGTGACGGCCGACGGCCTCGCACTGGCCGGGGAACTCGCCCTTCCCGAGGACGCCGGGGCGGTCGTGGTGTTCGCCCACGGCTCCGGAAGCAGCCGCCACAGCCCCCGTAACCGCGCGGTGTCTGCCGGCCTGAACCGGGCCGGCCTCGGCACCCTCCTCTTCGACCTGCTCGTGCCCGCGGAGGAAGGCGACCGCACATACGTCTTCGACATCGAGACCCTCGCCCGGCGGCTGACGCACGCAACCCTCTGGCTGCGCGACCGGGTGGACGTGCCGATCGGCTACTTCGGCGCGAGCACCGGAGCCGCCGCCGCGCTGCGGGCCGCGGCGGCCCCCGACGCGGACGTCGGCGCGGTGGTCTCGCGCGGCGGACGCCCCGACCTCGCCGGGCCGCGGCTCGCGGACGTACGGGCCCCCACGCTGCTCATCGTGGGCGGCTACGACGATCAGGTGCTCGATCTCAACCGGCAGGCGCAGGCCGAACTGCGCTGCGAGAACCGCCTGGAGGTCGTGCCGGGCGCCACGCACCTCTTCGAGGAACGCGGCGCCCTGGACACGGTCGCCGACCTCGCACGCGACTGGTTCACCCGGCACCTGGTGACGGGTGAACGGTGACGGGCGCCGACGGGCCGGCAGCCTTACCTGATGGCGTCCTCACTTCATGGCGTGACATCCTCACTTCATGGCGCGAGCGGGTACGACCTGCGCCCCGACGCCTCGTCGATCTCGTCGTGCGCCTTGGTCAGCAGCTTCATCGCCAGTTCGTTGAGGGCTCTGCCACCCGCGATCTCCTCGCCCACTCTCGGCTGCTCGGCGTCACTGGGGTGACGGCTGGCGTAGCCGTGCGAGCGCATCTCCGTACCGTCCGGGAGGCGCACCATCGCAGCCGCACGGGTGCGGTTGCTGTCCTCCTCGAATTCGAGCTCGATGTGCCATCCGACAGCGGTCCTGAGCATGACGGTCACCTCCGGAAATCCCCTCCGGACATCCCCTCCTACCAGGGTGCTCCTGTTCCCTCGGCCGCGCAGCGCCACCCTTCCCTGATTAACCGGATCAATGGGAAAACTTTCCGCATGTCCGGCACGGGATTACCGTTGAAGAATGTCCAGCCACCAGCGCGAGACCAAGCCACAGACGGAATTCACGTGTCCGGCCTGCAAGCAACCGGTTGCGACCGAAATGACCCGGCACAAGACGCTCGGGATCTTCGTACCCGTATGGCAAGCGGGCCCGTGCCAGAACCCCGACTGCCCCGAGTACCGGGCGGATACGGAGCAGCCGCAGGACAAGGCGCACTCGTAGCCCCACCAGGCCCCCACCCCGCCCGCACCCCGCCCGTATACAGTGCGAAAATCAGTATGTTCGAGTAGGTGGGGGCCTGGCATGGCACTGTTCGGAAACGCGCACACGATCGACCCGGGGACGGCTCAGCAGGACTACGCCCGGCTGCTGGCGCCGGGCGAACAGATCAGCGCCGCCTATCTGTTGATCCGCGACACGATGCTGTTCACCGAGCATCGGCTCATCCTCGTCGACAAGCAGGGGATCACCGGCAAGAAGATGGAGTACCACTCGGTCCCGTACCGGAGCATCACGCACTTCTCGGTGGAGACGGCCGGCACGTTCGACCTCGAAGCCGAGCTCAATATCTGGATCACCGGGGCCCCCCTGCCGGTCCGGAAGACCTTCTCCAAGGATGTCGACATCTACGAGGTGCAGGCCATCCTGGCGCAGTACGTGGCCAAGTAGGTCGACGCGGCCACGTAGGTCACGCCACCCGGTCTCGTGCCGGTCCGAGCGGCCCTCCGCGTACGCCTCACCGTCGGCGTTCGCGGAGGGCCGACACCATCTCGCGGATGGCGGGCAGCTGGGCGTACATGGCATCGCCGGGGCAGTCGGTGAGATAGCTGTCCCGGTGTCCCGACACGACGTGCAGCTTGGCCGCGTGGCCCTTCGGGTACCGGCTCTCGTCGTTCGTGGAGACCAGCCGTACCGAGCCCCGCGGGTCGGTCCCGGGGCGCAGCTTCCACGCGATCACCCGGCTGATCGCCTCCACGACCGCCTTCGGTACGGGCACACCGGCCCCGAAGGTGCCGATCGCCGCGATCCCGACGCTGTCGGCGTTGAACCCCTTGGTGTGCGCGCCGCGCACCGGCCGTGTGATGCCGCCGGCCCTGCCCTCGTAGATGGTCCCGCAGCGGTCGACGAGGAAGTTGTACCCGATGTCGTCCCACCCGTCCGCCTTGATGTGATTCGCCTGGATCCGGCGCAGCAGCTCCGGGGCGTCGGCGCAGTCGTAGCCGTTGGAGTTGCCCGTGTGGTGGATGAAGGCGGCGCTCACCCGGCCCGTGTACGCCGCCGCGTGCTTGACCATGCCTTCGTCTGCATGCCAGAACGACCGGGGGACGATCTCGGGCTGCGGTGCCCCGGGCGGGACCTCGGGCAGGGCGAGGGGTTCGGGCGCGGCGAATCGTACCGGGGCATCCCGGAGGACCAGGAAAGCCAGCGGCATGAACACGGCACACAGGACGAGCCGACGCGACCACATGGGCATACGTCCACCCTGCTGCCTGCGCGGCCGCCCCGCAGCCGTGCCAGCCAACCGAGTGAGGGGAGGGCCGTGGAGACGAGCCCGGGGACAGACCAGGGACAGGCCCGGCAGAACATACCGAGCGTGCCTTTTACGGGCACCCGAACCATTCCGGCCAATCAGCGCCGAAGGTCAGGAGGCGACCGCTCCCCTGCTGTCCTTGAGGAGCCGCTCGGCGCGGTGCGGAGACGTGTCCAGTCTCGACAGCACGCCCGGGACGGCGTTGTTGGGGAGGATGAGTTCGAAGAGGGCCGAGATCTCACAGACCAGGTCCGGCGGCTCCGCCATCGACTCGGCGACCAGCTGAACTCCCGTCCACGCGCCGACGAACAGCCGTGAGGTGGACTCCGGGTCGACGTGCGGCAGCAGCTCCCCGCGCGCCTTGGCCTCGGTGAGGATCTCCGTGCCCATGTCGATCCAGTCGGGCCAGCGGGTGCCGAACAGGCTCCGGGCGCGCGGGTCGACGGACAGCCGGATCGAAGCGCTCAGCATCGGCTCGCGGGGCAGCCGGTACGCCAGCAGCAGCGCTATGTCCACCCACTCCTGGAGCTTGAACGCCTGCGGCGTGAGCCCTTCGGCGGTCACCGCCTCTTCGAGAACTCCTCGCGCAAGCTCTTCCTTCGAAGTGAAGTGGAAGTACAGTGCACCTCGGGTAAGTCCAGCCCGTTCAAGGATTGATGCGATGGTGGCCGCGTCGTAACCGTGCTCGTCGAAGACCTCGGCTGCCGCTTCCAGGAAGATCCTGCGCGTGCGGATCGCCCGTTGCTGTCTGGCCAACTCGCGCTCCCCTGACCTCGTCTTTGCGCTTACTTCAAAACAAACGGGTGAGCCGGTATCATATCAGTGCGAGCATCATCACATTGCGCCACGTCCGGGGGGGATCGTGTCCGAAGCTCCTGTGATTGACGACAACTTGACCGCGGTGCCCAAGGAGATCGTGCATCTCCGGCGGGACGCCTCGGTGTTCATCACCGACTGGACGTGCCTGGGCCCCGGTGACTTCACGCTCACCGCCCGCTGGCCCGCCACCACCGTCGGCCACGCCTACGACCCCAGGGTGCTCACCCAGACCATCCGGCAGAGCGGCCTGGTCATCGCCCATGCCGCGTACGACGTGCCACTCAGTCATCAGACGCTGCTCCATGACTTCAACTTCACTGTCCGGCCCGGCTTTCGGATGCCTGCCGACCGTCCCTCGGCCCTGGAGATCGGGATAAGGGTGTCGGAGCCCACCCGCCGCGGGAAGAACGTCAGCGGTCTCGGCATGGATGTTCATGTGACCCAAGAAAACACCACTGTGGCGGTGGCGAATTCGGAGTTCGGCTGGATTTCGCCGGCCGCCTACCGCCGGCTGCGCGGCGAACACCTCTCCCGCAGCTGGAACGAATGGCCGCTTCCCGCTCCTGTCGCCCCGCGCACCGTCGGCCGGCTCACCGCTGCGGACGTGGTCCTGTCCGCCACCGACCGCCCCCACCGCTGGCAGTTGCGCAACGACGCCGACAACGTCCTCCTCTTCGACCACCCGGTCGACCACGTCCCCGGACTGGCGCTCATGGAGGCCGGCTATCAGGCGGCGCAGGCCCTGCTCTCCCCCGCGGCCTTCGAGCCCACGGGTATAGCCAGCAGGTATGAGCGGTACGTCGAATTCGACCGGCCCTGCTGGGTCGAGGCCGAGCTGATGCCGCCCCCCGGCCCCGGCCTCACCGCGGTGAAGGTCACGGGCACACAGGACGAACAACCCGTATTCCAGGTCGAGTTGAGCGGCACCGTCACCTAGCGGTGGCGCACCGGACGACGGGGCCGGCCGACGGAGTCCGCCGGTCCCACGCCGTACCGGCGGGTCACTGATTGATGAATCCGCCGTCCACCGGCATGACCGTGCCCGTGAGGAACGGGCAACGGTCGCTGAGCAGCCACGCCGCAGCCGCCGCGATCTCCTCCGGCTCCGCCGTACGGCCCTGTGGCGTAAGGGAGTTGACCATTTCCTCAAGGCCGGGATTGCGCCCGAACCAGTCGGCGGTGATCTCGCTGCGCGTCGTCCCGGGAGCGACGGCGTTCACCCGGATGCCCTGCTTGGCGTACTCGTCGGCAGCCGCCCGCGTGAGACCGACCACGGCATGCTTGGACGCTATGTAAGGCGCGGCGGCGGGTATCGCCACCAGCCCGGCCACGCTGCTGTTGTTGACGATCGTGCCGCCGCCGCTGGTGAGCATCGCGGCGATCTCGTACCGAAGGCAGTTCCACACGCTTCGTACGTTGGTGTCCATGAGGGTGTCGTAGATGTCGTCGCCCATCAGGTGCATCGGCGTCCGGTCACCGCCGAGACCCGCGTTGTTGAAGGCCGAGTCCAGGCGCCCGTACGTCGACACGGCGAAGTCCACCGCCCGGGAGACCTCTTCCGCCACGGATACGTCGGTGACGACGTAGGCCGCTTCCGCACCCTTGTCCCGCAGTTCGCCGACCAGCGTGGCGAGCCGCTCTTCCCGGCGGGCGGCCAGCACCACCTTCGCGCCCTCCTGGGCGAACACCCGGGCCGCCGCCGCGCCGATGCCACTGCTCGCCCCGGTGATGAGGACGACTTTGTCTGAGAGGAGATCGTTGCTCATGGGCGCAGTGTCGCAGGGCTGTTCGATGCGGACTATGGCAGCCCCGTCTCTCCCCTGCGCACCGCGAGCCGTGGCAGCATCAACGACCAGAACTGGGCGACCGCCCGGCACGAGGACCACTCCGCGTCCGCGCGCCCCAGGATCTCCGAGCCCACGACGGCCGCCGTGACCGCGGACACCACGGCATCCGGCAGCACGTCCGCCGCCAGATCGCCCCGCTCACCGGCGACGACCAGCGTCGCTCCGACCCAACTGCGCCACTTCAGCCAGAGTTTGGCGTCCTCCTGCCAGGTGGCGTCGTTGCCGAGGCCGAACCCGACCCTCAACACCACGTCCTGAGTGAGGCGTTGGGACAGCAGATGGGAGGTGTCGACCAGGAGGCGCAGTGGATCGGGGTGGCCGGGCGGGCACGGGGCGATGATTCCGCGCAGCGTTTCCGCCGCCGCCGACTCGACCGCCTCCCCCAACTCCCTTTTGCTGCTGAAGTGGAAGTGCAGCGCACCGCTGCTGACTCCGGCGCCGGTGCTGATGTCGGAGAGCGAGGACAGTCCGAACCCGCTCCGGGCGAAGGCCTCGGCGGCCGAACGGATCAACTGCTCGCGCGTACGCACCGCACGGTCCTGCTTGGCCATCCTGACGCTCCGGGGGGCGTGATCAACGACTGCGTGCGGCGAAGTCACCACGTTAACAAACCGGTCGTATGGTTTCGGTGGTTGTTTCTTGAATCTGGCTGAAATTCTGTCCCGGCCCCGGCCCCGGGTGGCTGCGCGGTACCGTGCGGCATGCTCGCTATCCGGTTCGGCCACTTCGGTGGTCCTGAAGTCCTCGCGCCCGTTGAACTGGCCGCCCCCGTCGCGGGCCCCGGAGAGGTGCTCCTCGCGGTCGAGGCAGCCGGGGTGAACTTCGCGGACACCCATCAGGTGGACGGGTCCTATCTGACCGCCGACGCCCTGCCGTTCGTCCCGGGCAGTGAGGTCGTGGGCCGTACCCCCGACGGCACCAGGGTGCTGGCCCGGGTCTCGGGCGGTTACGCGGAGCAGGTGGTCGCCAAGGAGTCCGCCGTCCAGGAGATCCCCGAGGAACTGGGCGCCGCGGAAGCGCTCGCCCTGATGATGCAGGGCCTGACCGCCTGGCATCTGCTCCGCTCGGCGGCCCGGCTGCGCGAGGGCGAGACCGTGGTCGTCCACTCGGCGGCCGGCGGAGTGGGCAGTCTCGCCGTCCAGCTGGCCAGGGAGTTCGGCGCCGGACGGGTGCTCGCCCAGGCCTCGACCCCCGCCAAGGAGCGCCTCGCCCTGGACCTCGGTGCGGACGCGGTTATCACGTACCCCCACGAGGAGAAGGCGGACGTCGTCCTGGACGCGGTGGGCGGTGAGCTCTTCGACCAGGCCCTGGGGTCCCTGGCGTCCTTCGGCAGGCTGGTGACCTACGGCAACGCCGCCCGTTCCGGATTCACCCCGGTCGACCCGGCCCGGCTGAACCGGCTGAACGCGGCGGTCGTCGGTTTCTGGCTGCGGCCGGCCCTGGCGGCGCCGGGTGCGGTCAGCGGTCCCCTCAAGGAACTCTTCGGCCTGGTGGCCGAGGGCCGTCTCAAGCCGGTGGCCGGAGGGAGCTACCCGCTCGCGGAGGCCCGTCGCGCCCACGAGGACCTGCTCGCCCGCCGCACGGTCGGCAAGATCGTCCTCGTCCCAGGAGCCTGACCGCGACGACCTCATCCGGGGCGCCGGTCACCCGTTCTCCCGCACCGGAGTGCCGCGAGGCCGGAACGGGCTTTGACTGCTTCGTACGAGTACGAGCCCTTCCCCAGACCTCGCGTCCCCACGAGTCCTGGGCCCGACTGGGAGTGCCCATGCCGCTGCCGCCCTCCACGAACGACTCCGGTGCGGAATCCGTCCCCGAGCCCCGGACCCCGCACCGCGCGGACGACGCCCGGCCACGCACGGGTGCTCTGCGCCGCACCGGCCAGTGGTGCGCCCGGCACTTCGTCACCGTCATCGTGCTCTG
This sequence comes from Streptomyces sp. NPDC057136, assembly GCF_042670885.1. NCBI lineage: Bacteria > Bacillati > Actinomycetota > Actinomycetes > Kitasatosporales > Streptomycetaceae > Streptomyces > Streptomyces sp. NPDC057136. The sequence continues at coordinate 150,746 of NZ_JBHUUV010000002.1, read as the reverse complement.
GCTCGCCGCCCTGGCCGGGCTCCAGGTCCTGAACCACGCGTACGGCGGCGACTACTCCGACGACTTCTCCCTCCCCGGCACCCAGTCGCAGGACGGCCTCGACGTGCTCAAGGCGCACGATCCCTCGGCCGGCGGCTACAGCTCCCAGGTGGTGCTGCACGACGCGTCCAAGCCGCTCACCGACGTCAGCAGCCAGGTCTCCTCCGCCGTCACGGCCCTCGAAAAACTGCCGCACGTCCTCTCGGCCCAGAACCCACTGCCCTCGGACGGCTCCACGCCCCCGGCCTCCGGCACCCCGAATGTCGGGCCTCTCTCCACCGACGAGAAGACGGCGTACATCACCGTCCGGTTCGACGTGCAGCCCTCCACTCTCGGGGAGGGCTATCTGGACGGAGTGGACTCCGCCGTCGCGCCGCTGCGCGCGGCGGACGTCGACGTGGAGTACGGCGGACCGCTGGGCGAACTGGCCCGCCCCGAGGCGGACGACAGAACCAGTGAGGTCATCGGCTTCGGGGTGGCGATCCTCGTCCTGCTGATCGGCTTCGGCAGTCTGCTGGCCGCCCTTCTGCCCCTGATCACGGCACTGATCTGCGTCGTCTGCGGCCTCGCCCTGCTGGGACTGCTCGCAGCCACGGCCACCTTCGCCACCGTGTCACCGACCCTGGCCACGATGATCGGGATCGGCGTCGGCATCGACTACGCGCTCTTCCTCGTCACCCGGCACCGCCAGAACCTGATGAACGGCGAGGACCCGGTGAGCGCCGCCGGCCTGGCCGCGGCCACCAGCGGGCGGGCGGTCCTGCTCTCCGGCTGCACGGTCATCATCGCCCTCTCCGGACTGTGGGTCTCCGGGATCGGCTTCATCGGCAAGCTCGGCCTGGCCGCGGCGGTCACCGTTGTCACGGCAGTGGCCGGGGCCCTCACCCTCGTACCCGCGATGCTGGGTCTGATCGGCCGGCGCATGGACCGGCTCCACGTACGCACCCCTGTCGCCGAGACCGACGCGGAGCCCGGCGAGGAGACGCACGGCGGCTGGCACCGGTACGCGCGGCGCGTGGAGCGCCGGCCGTGGTGGTTCCTGACCGGCGGGGTGATCGTCCTGGTCGTCCTGGCATTCCCGCTGCCGTTCATCCAGCTCGGGCACATCGGCGACGGCGCGGACCCCAAGTCCTTCACCGACCGGCGGGCCTTCGACCTGATGTCCTCGGCCTTCGGCCCCGGTTCGAACGGCCCCCTGACCCTCGTGATCGACCAGACCTCCGTCCCGCAGTCCGACCGGTCCGCGCTGGCCACGCAGGCGCAGCAGGCCCTCACCAAGGTGCCGGACGCGGCCACCATCACCCCGCTGAAGGCCACGTCCGACGGCGACGTGCTGATCGGCACCGCGTACTCGGTGGCCTCCCCGCAGGACGAGAAGACCACCGATCTCGTCAACCGGCTGCACGACGAGGTCCTGCCGAAGGCCGTCTCCGGGACGGACGCGAGCACCTACGTCACGGGCACGACCGCCGCCCAGGTCGACTTCCTGGACATCGTCTCCAGCCGGCTCCCCCTGATCATCGCGGTGGTGGTGGGCCTCGCCTTCCTCGTCATCCTGACCGTGTTCCGCGGCCTGCTCGTCGCGGTCAAGGCGGCCGTGCTCAACGTGCTGTCGATCGCGGCCTCGTACGGCGTCGTGGTGGCCGTCTTCCAGTGGGGCTGGGGCGGCCCGGCCCTGGGCGTATCGGGTGACGTCCCGATCGAGAGCTACGTACCGATGATGATGTTCGCCATCGTCTTCGGCCTCTCCATGGACTACGAGATCTTCCTGCTCTCCCGCATCCACGAGGCGTGGCTGCGCACCGGGGACCCCAAGGCGAGTGTGGCGCACGCCCTGGAGATCACCGCCCGGGTCATCACCTGCGCGGCGCTCATCATGGTCAGCGTGTTCGCGGCCTTCATCATCAGCGACAACATCGTGGTGAAGATGCTGGGCCTGGGCCTCGCCGCGAGCGTCCTCATCGACGCCACCGTCGTCCGCCTGCTGCTGGTCCCCGCCGTGATGACCCTGCTCGGCAAGGCCGCCTGGTGGACCCCGCGGTGGCTGGACCGGATCCTGCCCCACCTGGACGCCGAAGGTGACGCCCGTACCTAGGGCCAGGCCAGGCCGGGCCCGGGGGGCTGAACCGCCGGACCGAAGCCGCGTACAGCAACGCGCCCGTCGTTCCGTTTGCGGCGGTCACTATGGTGTCCGCGTGACCTCCTTGACCTCGCAGACACCGAGCCCGGCTCCCGCGGACGCCGGGGCGGCAGCGGCCGGTGCCCGCCCGACCGGGCGCGACCCGTTCTTCGACAACGCGAAATACCTGGCGATCGTCCTGGTGGCGATCGGCCATGCCTGGGAGCCGCTGCCCGACAGCGGGCGGGTGGTCGAGGCGCTCTACACCTTCGTCTACACCTTCCACATGCCGGTCTTCATCGTGATCGCCGGCTACTTCTCCCGCAGCTTCGACCTGCGGCCGGAGCGGGTGTGGAAGCTGGTCACCCAGCTTCTGGTGCCGTACGTCGTCTTCGAGGTCGCGTACACCGTCTTCGAGCGTCTGGTGGAGCACCCCTCCCAGCCGCTGACGATCGTCGACCCGTACTGGCTGCTCTGGTTCATGCCCGCCCTGTTCATCTGGCGGCTCACGACACCGATCTGGCAGGTGATCCGCCAGCCGGTGGCCGTGTCCGTGGTCATCGCCGCCCTGGCGTCGATGAGTGACGGCATCGGCGGCGATCTGCAGCTCCAGCGCGTCCTGCAGTTCCTGCCGTTCTACGTACTCGGCCTGCGTCTGAAGCCGCACCACTTCGACCTGGTGCGCCGCCCCGCGGCACGGATCATCGCCCTGCCGGTCTTCGCGGTCGCCCTGCTCGTCGCGTACTGGGCGGTGCCGCGCATCTCGACCTCGTGGTTCTTCCGGAAGAGCAGCGCCGAGGAGCTGTCCTCGCCGGTCTGGGCGGGCGCCGTGATGACCCTCCTGCTGTTCGCCGCCGCCGTGGTGCTCAGCGCGTGCTTCCTCGCCTGGGTGCCGAACCGGAAGCTGTGGATGAGCGCGCTCGGAGCGGGCACGATCTACGGCTATCTGCTGCACGGCTTCGTCATCAGGACCGCGACGTACGAGAACTTCTACGACCACGCGTTCCTGGAGACTCCGCTCGGCCGGATCGCGGTGACGGTGGCGGCCGCGGTGATGGTGACGCTGCTGTGCACCTCACCGGTGCGGCGGGTGTTCCGCTTCGTGGTGGAGCCCCGGGTGAAGTGGGCCCTGAAGCCCAAACCGAAGCCGGCGCCCTGACACCCGAGGCGTCCTGACGCCCAGGACCTCCGGACGCCTCAGGACCTCCGGACGCCTCAGCCGGTGACGGAGGTCCTGCCGAGCACCGTGGCGTGCTCCAGGACGTCCTCCAGCGGGTCGTCGATCTGACCGGTCGCGATGAGCGCCACCTGCGGACCGTTGTGTGCGTTGGTGTGCGTCTCGTCGGCGTACGCGATCCCGGCGGGCAGCACGGAGGCCAGTACCGTCGCTCCGAGTACGGTCAGCTTGCGCATGCTCATGTCGGTTCCTTGCCCATGGGGTCCAGTCGGCCGGACCATCCTCTCCCTCCACCCGAGCGCGACACGCCGGTCACAACCCGTATGCCGGATCAGCTGTTACGGAAAACGCACCGCACCCCTGGGCCCGTCCGGCGGGCACAGGGGTGCGGGTGGTTCTACGAGCTACAAGCTACGGGCTACCGGTTCAGACCGGGTCCGGCGTACCGAGCAGCGCCGACGCGTTCTCCATCGGGGTGAGGGGCACCGCGGGAGCGGGCACCTCGGCCGAACGGCAGGTGAAGCCGAGGCGCGTCAGCGCCCGGGTGACTTCGGCGGAGGAGAAGTCACGGCGGTCCTGCCGGGTGATCACTTCACCGACCTGCTTGACGGGGTAGACCCGGCGGCTGATGACCACCGCGTCACCGGTGACGGGTTCGGGCTTGATGCCCTTCATCGAATCCTCGACTTCGTTCTTGAACAGATCGAAGGGGAAGCGGGCGATGACACAGCGCATAGTGCCTCAACAAGGTGGAGGGGAAAGCCGGACGGGGACTTACCGGTTCGGGTTCACGCAGCCCGGTTGCCGCGGCGCTGCGTTGCCGCAGCACGCGCTTCCGGCGCGGGTGCGCCCGGACGGCGACCCTGTGCGGGGCGGCTACGCCGGCCGCGGCCGGCGAAACCACCACTCTTGGACCGCTCGGACGGCGGCGAGCTGATGGTGACCGGGACGCCCGACGGGGCCTGCGCACCGGTGATCCGGCTCAGCTCGGCCTCGCCGGAACGGACCTGGGCGACCTGCGGGGTGATCCCGGCGTCCGCCATCAAGCGGGTCATCTCGCGGCGCTGGTTGGGCAGCACCAGCGTGACGACACTGCCGGACTCACCGGCGCGGGCGGTACGGCCGCCGCGGTGCAGGTAGTCCTTGTGGTCGCTCGGCGGGTCGACGTTCACGACGAGGTCGAGGTTGTCGACGTGGATACCGCGGGCGGCGACGTTGGTGGCGACGAGCACCGTGACATGGCCGGTCTTGAACCGGTCCAGGGTGCGGGTGCGCTGCGGCTGCGACTTGCCGCCGTGCAGGGCCGCGGCCCGTACACCGCTGCTCAGCAGGTGGTCGGTGAGCTTGTCCACGGCGTGCTTGGTGTCCAGGAACATGATCACCCGGCCGTCGCGGGCCGCGATCTCGGTGGTCGTGGCGTACTTGTCGGCGCCCTGGACGTAGAGCACGTGGTGCTCCATCGTCGTCACCGCACCGGCCGCGGGGTCGACCGAGTGGACGACCGGGTCGTTGAGGTAGCGACGGACGAGCAGGTCGACGTTGCGGTCGAGGGTGGCCGAGAACAGCATCCGCTGGCCGTCGGGGCTCACCTGGTCGAGCAGCTCGGTGACCTGGGGCATGAAGCCCATGTCGGCCATCTGGTCGGCCTCGTCGAGGACGGTGATGGTGACACGGTCGAGGCGGCAGTCGCCGCGCTCGATGAGGTCCTTCAGCCGGCCCGGGGTGGCGACGACGACTTCGGCACCGCCGCGCAGGGCGCTGGCCTGGCGGCCGATCGACATGCCACCGACGACGGTGGCGATGCGCAGCTTCAGCGACCGGGCGTACGGGGTGAGCGCGTCGGTGACCTGCTGGGCCAGTTCCCGGGTGGGGACGAGGACCAGGGCCAGCGGACGGCGGGCGTCGGCGCGGCGGCCCTCGGTACGGGCCAGCAGGGCCAGACCGAAGGCGAGCGTCTTGCCGGAGCCGGTGCGGCCACGGCCCAGGACGTCGCGCCCGGCGAGCGAGTTCGGCAGGGTGGCTGCCTGGATCGGGAACGGCACCGACATGCCCTCGGCGACGAGCGCCGCCATCAGCGGTGCGGGCATCTCCAGGTCACCGAAGGCTTCCACTGCGGGCAGCGCGGGGGTGATGGTCACGGGAAGGGCGAACTCGCCCTTGAGCGCCGCGGGCCGACGGCCGCCGTAGCCACCGGAACGGCCGGAGCCGCCGCCGGAACGGCCCTGGGAGGGTCCGCCCTGTCGGCTCGACGGAGCCGAGCGGAACCCGTTGGCGGTGCGACTGCTGCCGGCGGAACCGCCTGCGCGGGTCCGGGAAAATCGGTCGTTCGTACGAGATGTGCGATCGCGGTTCATGCAGAACCTTCCTCGATATGGCGCGTATCGAGGGATTCTTTATCGGGCAGCAGCAGCCTGAGCGGCGCCAAGAATCGCAAGAACGTGCCGATGAAATACGAAATTGAAGCCCGGCCGCTGGGAACAAGCCGTATCCGGCGCTTCAGAATGACTGCTTCGACATGACCGACATACATCCGGAATAAATCACCGGGGAGTCGCTCATGGTGTCGGTCATGGATCGGTCAAGATGTGGGACGTGCGGTGGTACGTGGTGCGTGTCCTGCCGGGGGATCGTCGACGGTCCGGTTGCCGGATGTCCGGGCTGACCTGCGTCACGCCCACGCTCCCCGAAAACAACAACGAGCTGGGACCCGCACCCCAAGGTGCGGGCCCCAGCTGCGCCATACGCCTGAGGTGATCAGGCGGGGGTGATGTTCTCCGCCTGCGGGCCCTTCTGGCCCTGCGTGACGTCGAAGTTCACCTTCTGGCCTTCCTGCAGCTCGCGGAAGCCGGAAGAGGCGATGTTCGAGTAGTGAGCGAAGACGTCAGCGCCGCCACCCTCCTGCTCGATGAAGCCGAAACCCTTTTCCGCGTTGAACCACTTCACGGTGCCAGTAGCCATGTCATATCTCCTTCGGGGCAGTGCCCGTGAGCTCACACTGTGCGAGCCCTACGTCGCCGCAAATGATTGCCCCTTCCGGAAAAGACCCGGAAATACAAAAGCGCGCCCACCGATGTAGAACCGGCGAGAGCACTTGAAGTTTTGGGAACCACAACTGCAACTGAGATCAACAGTAGCACGATTCGCCGGGATCGGGGCTGTACGCCATATCACTCCGGCCGCAGGCATAAATCTGCAGTTGCCCATTGAGTAATATTCTGTGCTGGCCAATACAGATATTCAGCGGCCGGTCGCGGGACGCCGCAGCTCCTCGTTGAGACGCAGGGCTTCTTCGAGCTGATCCTCGAGGATGACGATGCGGCACGCGGCCTCGATGGGCGTACCGCCGTCGACCAGCTCGCGGACGCGAGCGGCGATGCGCAGTTGATAGCGGGAGTAGCGGCGATGGCCGCCCTCGGACCGCAGAGGCGTGATCAGACGGGCCTCGCCGACCGCACGCAGGAATCCCGGCGTCGCACCGATCATCTCGGCGGCTCGCCCCATGGTGTAAGCGGGGTAATCGTCGTCATCGAGCCGACCGATGGCGGGCGAAGGGGGTTCCGCCGGCATCTGCACCTCTTCTGTCACGCGTCCAGGCGTACCGCTGTTTGACGCGCCTGCGCAAGAAACCCTATGCGTGCGGGAACTTCATGTCTATCGCGCCCATCACAGATTTCCGCGCGGGCGGGGGCGCGGAGCGGACGGGACGAACACCCGACTGACCGGTTGGTCAGTTGGAAACGCACCTGACCTGGGGCCATAATGCTGGCGTAGCCCTTCACGCATCCCCCGTCGTGAAGGGCTACACCTCTGTCCGGACGCGGCTTTTACGGTGCGGGGGTCTTACGGTCCTGTGACGTGGGTGCGCCGAGCCGGGTCATGCGCTCCGCCCGGCCCTAGCGTGGCGTCCATGCGTGTACTGGTCACCGGCGGAGCCGGGTTCATCGGGTCGGAGATCGTCCGCGCCCTCGTCTCGTCCGGTCACGAGGCGGTCGCGTTCGACGCCTTGCTGCCGTCGGCGCACATGGGGGGTTCCCCTGCGCCGGTCCCGGCCGGCGTCCGGTCGGTCGTCGCCGACGTTCGGGACCGGGAGGCGGTCGCCGGGGCGCTGGCCGGGGTCGACGCCGTGTGCCATCAGGCGGCGATGGTCGGGCTGGGCAAGGATTTCGCGGACGCGCCCGCGTATGTAGGGTGCAACGACCTCGGTACCGCGGTGCTGCTCGCCGAGATGGCGGCGGCGGGGGTACGGGGGCTGGTGCTCGCCGGATCGATGGTGGTCTACGGCGAGGGGCGCTACGACTGCCCCCGGCACGGGGCGGTGCGGCCCGGCCCCAGGGCGGAGGCCGATCTGGCGGCCGGGCGCTTCGAGCCACTCTGCCCTTCCTGCGGCGCGGACCTCGTGCCCGGGCTCGTCCCGGAGGACGCTCCTGCCGATCCGCGGAACGTGTACGCGACGACCAAGCTCGCCCAGGAGCACCTTGCGGCGGCGTGGGCGCGGGCGACGGGTGGGCGGGCGGTGTCGCTGCGCTACCACAACGTGTACGGGCCGGGGATGCCGCGCGACACCCCGTACGCCGGGGTCGCCTCCTTCTTCCGCTCGGCCCTGGCACGGGGCGAGGCGCCTCGGGTCTTCGAGGACGGCATGCAGCGGCGGGACTTCGTCCACGTACGGGATGTGGCGGCGGCCGATGTGGTGGCGCTGGGGGCGCTGACGGGGCGGGCGCCGGGGTCGTTCACCGCGTACAACACGGGGAGCGGGGAGCCGCACACGATCGGCGAGATGGCCACCGCGCTTGCGTCGGCCCACGGTGGGCCGGCCCCAGTGGTCACCGGGGAGTACCGCCTCGGGGACGTACGCCACGTCACGGCGGACACGACCCGCCTGCGCGCCGAGCTGGGCTGGCGGCCGGGGGTCGGCTTCGAGGCGGGCATGAAGGAATTCGCGGCGGCGGGGCTGCGGGGCATTTCAAGCCCGTCCGGCGTTTGAGGACGGAACCCTCAGCCCGGAGACACCGGCAGCGTTACCTCGAAGCGGCAGCCGCCGGCCACGTTTCTCACCGCAGCCCGCCCCGCATGCGCCTCCACAATGCCGCGCACGATCGCGAGGCCCAGGCCCGCGCCCGCCGGTGGTGTGCGGGCGTGCGTGCCGCGCCAGCCCGTGTCGAAGACCCGGGGCAGGTCCTCCTCCGGAATCCCCCCGCATCCGTCGGTCACCGAGAGCACCACCCCGCCCTCGCACCGCTGCGCCGCCACCGCCACGGTGCCATCGGCCGGCGTACGGCGGATCGCGTTGATCAGGAGGTTGCCCAGGACCCGGCTCATCTCCTTGCTGTCGACCTCCACCGGCACCGCGTCGATCCGGTCACCCACCAGCCGTACGCCGTGCTCGCGCGCCAGCGGATGCGCACCCGCGAGCGCGTCCCCGACCAGGTCGTACACGGATATACGGGCGGGGGTGAGGGTCAGCGATCCGGCATGGATACGGGAGAGTTCGAAGAGGTCGCCGACCATGTCGTTCATGCGCTCCACCTCCGTACGGATCTGCCGCAGATAGCGCCCCGAGTCCGGCGCCATGCCGTCCTCCAGCGCCTCCGACATAGCGCGCAGCCCGGCCAGCGGCGTCCGCAGATCGTGCGAGATCCACGCCACGAGTTCGCGCCGCGAGGTCTCCAGGGCGCGTTCCCGCTCCCGGGAACTGTCGAGCTTGGCACTGGTGGCGGCCAACTCCCGGGTGAGCGCGGCAAGTTCGGCGGTCACCTCACCCTCGGGCGCCGCGAACGTACCGCCGTCCCCGAAGGAGCGTGCCGCGAGCGTCAGATCCCGGCTCCGCGCCGCGACCCAGCGGCCCAGCAGCATCGCCGTCGCGAGGGAGACCACGGCGGCCATGGCCACGACGGTCGTGACGACCGTCAGGTCGTGCGGCGACAGGAACATCGCCCAGGCCACCGCCAGCGTCCCCGCGAGCATCGCCGTCACGGCGACCGCGGCGACGACCGTCAGCGATACGACGAGGGAACGGTGCCGGAAGATCCGCAGGACGAGGGCGCCCAGCAGCCCCGCAGCGGCGGCGCCCATGAAGGCGAAGAGCGCGATGAGCAGGATGTCGTTCACTGCGTCCCACTCCCGGCGGCGTCAAGCGTGCTGTCGCCCTGGAGGTCCAGGCGGTAGCCCACACCCCAGACCGTGCGGATCAGGCAGGGGCGGCCCGGGTCCGCCTCGACCTTGCCGCGCAGGCGCCGTACATGGACCGTCACCGTCGACAGGTCGCCGAAGTCCCAGCCCCAGACCTCACGCATCAGCTCCTCGCGGGTGAACACCTGGCCGGGGTGGCGCAGGAAGAACGCGAGCAGGTCGAACTCGCGGAGGGTCAGGGCGAGCACGGTGCCGTCGCGGGTCGCACTGCGGGCCGCCGGGTCGAGGACGAGCCCGGCGCCACCGAACGGCGCCATGGGCCCACCGGCGGCCGACCCGTTGGTGGCCCTGGCGCGGCGCAGTACGGAGTCGACGCGCAGGACGAGTTCGCGCGGGCTGAACGGCTTGGTGACGTAGTCGTCCGCCCCGGTCTCCAGACCGAGGATGCGGTCGTCCTCGTCGCCCCGCGCCGTGAGCATGATGACCGGCACCGGCCCCTTTGCGCGCATCCGGCGGCAGACCTCGAAGCCGTCCATGCCGGGCAGCATCAGATCGAGGACGACCAGATCGGTTCGCCGCGCGGCGAACCGTTCCAGGGCGGAAGGCCCGTCGTCGGCCCGCTCGACTCCGTAACCCGCCCGGTACAGATAGCCAGCGACGACTTCGGCGACGGTCGGATCGTCGTCCACGACGAGCACCCACCCGGCCGGGGCATCGGAACGGGCAGTCGGTGGGGTGTTCTGCATGGCCCCCACCTTGGCACCCGGTGGTTCGGCGCGGGTCGTCACGGGCTCGCCGGTTGGCCGACGTCCACGTTTCGTAAGATCCTGGCACCCGAAATGCCGGATTCCGCTCCGTAGGGTGAACGGCGTGACCGACTCCTCACCGCCCGACTCCACGGCCCCACGCGCCGAAGCCGCCGCGCCCGCCGACGTCGTCCTGCCCTGTCTCGACGAGGCGGCTGCCCTGCCCGGCGTGCTGGAACGCATCCCGCCGGGCTGGCGCGCGATCGTCGTCGACAACGGTTCCACGGACGGCTCCGCCGAGCTGGCGCGCTCGCTCGGCGCGACGGTCGTCCGCGAGCCGCAGCGCGGCTTCGGCGCCGCCTGCCACGCCGGACTGCTCGCGGCCACGGCGGAGTTCGTCTGTTTCTGCGACTGCGACGGCTCCCTCGATCCGGCCCTGCTCCCCTCCTTCGTACGGAGGATCGCCGACGGGGAGACCGATCTGTTGCTGGGGCGCCGCCGCCCCGAGGGCCGAGGCGCCTGGCCGTTGCACGCACGGGCGGGGAATGTGGCGCTGGCCCGGATGCTGCGCCGCCGCACGGGTCTGCGCCTGCACGATCTGGGCCCGATGCGGGCCGGCCGCCGCGACGACCTGCTCGCGCTCGGACTCACGGACCGCCGCAGCGGCTACCCGCTCCAGATGGTGGTCCGGGCCGCCGACGCCGGACTGCGCGTCGCGGAGACGGACGTCCCGTACCTCGCCCGTGCCGGAAAGTCGAAGGTCACCGGCACCTGGCGGGGCACCTGGCACGCGGTGCGCGATATGCGGGCGGTGCTGCGGCAGCCACCGGGACGGTCGACAGCCGTACGCACGGAGGCGTCCCGATGAGCCACGCCACGCACCCCACCGGTTCCACTGAACCCACCGGCCCCACCGGCCCCACCACACTCCTGGTCATCGCGAAAGAACCCGTGCCCGGACGGGTCAAGACCCGGCTCTGTCCGCCCTTCAGCCCCGCCGAAGCCGCCCAGCTCGCCGAGGCAGCCCTCGCCGACACCCTGCGCACCGTCCTCACCCTCCCCGCCCGGCGGCGCATCGTCGTCCTCGACGGGCAGCCGGGACCGTGGCTGCCGCCCGGCATCGACGTCGTGCCCCAGAGCGCGGGCGGCCTCGACGAACGGCTCGCCGCCGCGTTCGCCGCCTGCACCGGCCCCGCCCTCCTCATCGGCATGGACACCCCGCAGGCCGGCGCCGCGCACCTGGCCGATGCCCTCGCCCCGGACGGCTGGGACCACTGCGACGCCTGGTTCGGACCGGCCGAGGACGGCGGTTTCTGGGCGCTGGGCCTCGCCGCCCCCGACCCCGGTCTCGTGCGCGGCGTACCGATGTCCGTCCCGGAGACCGGCGCGGTCCAGCGCCGCCGCCTCGTGGACGCCGGGCTCACCGTGCGCGATCTGCCGCCGCTGCGCGACGTGGACATGGCGGAGGACGCCGCGTACGTCGCCGCCGCCGCGCCGGACGGCGCGTTCGCCGGGGCCTTCGCCCGCCTGGCCCGGACGGCGGTCCGGTGAGCGCCCCGACCGATACGGCGCACCCGGCCCCGGCCCCGACCCCCTGGACCACCGACCCGTACGCGAACGCGCTGCGCAACGGCCACGGTCCGCTCTTCCTGCGGCGTACGGACGGCTGGCTGCTGCCCCTGGACGTGGAGCGCTGGTGCGCGGGCGCCGACACCGCCGACCTGTCGGCGCTGCGCCGCTGCGAGGGCCCGGTCCTGGACGTCGGCTGCGGACCCGGCCGCCTCGTCGCGGAACTGGCCGCGCACGGACACCGCGCGCTGGGGATCGACGTGAGCGAGGCAGCCGTCGCCCGCACCCTGTGCCTCGGCGGCTCGGCGCTGCACCGCAGCGTCTTCGATCCGCTGCCGGGCGAGGGCCGTTGGGGCACGGTTCTGCTCATCGACGGCAACATCGGTATCGGCGGCGACCCGCACGCCCTGCTCCGCCGCGCCGCCGAACTCCTCGCCCCCGGCGGGCTGCTCGTCGCCGAGACCACGGCTCAGGACGTCGACGAGCGGGTCCGGGTCCGGCTGGACGACGGACGCGGTGGGGCAGCAGCGGACGGTACGCGGCCGGGCGCCCCAGCGGACACGCTCTTCTCGTGGGCCCGGCTCTCCACACCCGCCCTGCTCCGTTACGCGCGGCCGCCCGACTGGCGGCCCGTCGATCAGTGGGAGACGGACGGCCGCCCCTTCGTGGCCCTGCGCCTCAGCCACAGAGCGCGGACCACGAACCAGAGCGCCGATGCCGCGAACAGCGCGCCCGTGATCAGCAGCCAGTTCCCGAGGAACACATCGGGGGACAGCCCACTCGCGGACTCGTAACGCTCCGTCTGCCGGGTGATCAGCGGAAACCACGTCAGCAGGAGAAGACCGGAGAGGAAGGCCGGTACGCGTACGAAGTTGATCCGCCCGGACCACGGTCCCAGGGCCCGGCGTACGGCCCGGTCCACCAGGGAGTACGCCGGCACCAGCACCAGGTCGTGTACGAGGGCGGCGCCGACGAACCACAGCACGATGCCGAACGTGTCGCCGTCCAGCAGCCTCACGCCCGCGTAGCCCGCGAGGCAGAACGTGGTGGCCAGCAGCAGGAGATGCAGCGGCCCTTCCCCGTACCAACGCTCCAGAATCCCGTGCCAACGCTCCAGAACACCCTTTTGGGGCCCCGGCCGTACTGCACGCGTACTCATCACAGCTCTCCGAACGTCAGCCGGCCCACCCATTTGGTGTTCATCACGCCGGGCGCCGCCGGCACGATGATCCGTGCCGGATATCCGTGATCGGGCGACAGATCCTCGCCGTTGACCCGCAGCGCAAGCAGCGAGCGCGGGTCGCGTACCTGGTTGTCGCGGAGTGCGGCCTTACGGAACGGGCCGCGCCGCTGCACGGACTCCACCAGGACGCCCGGCGGCCGGTCCTCCGGATATCCCGCGAGCGCCGCCAGGTCCCGCAGCCGTACCCCCCGCCACCACTGGTCCGACGTCGACCAGCCCTCCACGCAGGCGATCGGGAGCGCCGCGCTGTACTGGTCCATCGCCAGCAACTCGGCCCGGGACAGCCGGATCACACCGGCCGGTCCGCTGACGGTGAGCGACCAGCCCTCCCCCGTATCGACCGGGGTGACACCCACGTAGGCGGCGGTCTTGTTGATCTGGAAGCCGTTGGGTCCCGCGCCGGGCTCCGCGCCGCCCCTCGGGGTGAGGAGCGCGGTGGCGCGGAGCGGTCCGTCGAAGCTCCGTCCCGCCGAGGTGGCGAGCATCAGCAGCGAACCGGTGCCCACCACCGCGAGAGCCCCGCGCCGGGAGATGGTCGCCGGAGCGGGGGCGGGTGACGCCAGTTCGTCCTGGTCCGCTCGTAGTGCGCCGCCGCGCATCGCCCGTACGGCCTTCGGGAGTTTCAGCGCGGTGTGGGCGAGGAACGCGGCGAAGAACACCCATCCCCCGTAGAAGTGCAGCGGATAGAAGGACCCCGGAAACAGGTACTCCAGCTGGATGTTGAGCAGTCCGGTGATGAACTCGAACAGGGCGCCGCCCACGAGCAGCAGCAGCGAGATCCGCTCCAGCGCATGTGCCACGGACCGGACGGGCGGCAGCGTGAAGAGCTTCGGGATCACCGACCAGAGCTTCGCCAGCAGGACGGGTACGAGCGCGATGCCGACCGTGACGTGCAGCCCCTGGTTCAGGCGGTACAACCAGACGGGGCCGGTCGGCCAGGCGAAGAGACAGAAGCCCAGCCACCCCTTGCCCGGCGTCTTGTCGTTGACCGCCGCGAGGTCCGGGTTGTACGCCGCGTACGACAGCAGCCCGGTCACGAACAGCAGCGTGAGCCCGACGAGCAGGACCACGCCGAGCACGGCCGTGAAGCGGACACCGCGCACCGGGCTGCGCCAGAACGCGGGGTCGGCGGGGGTGGGCAGGGGGCTGGGCAAAGCACTGGGCAGGGCACTGGGCAGCGTACGAATCCGACGTCTTGCGTCCATGCGCCGACGCTATGTCCGGGACGGGGGGACGAGGCGGCTGCGACTCCTGACGAAAGTCTGACGTCACTCCCGTGGCACCTCCGGAAGCCACCCCCACCTGCATAGCGTGCGGGTGTGAAGACCGGGAACCCGCTGAATTCCGAGGACCGTGCCGGGCGCCGCCACGACCTGATCGCCGCCGGGGCAGGTGTCCTGCTCGTCACGGTGGCCGTGCTCGTCGGACGCGCGATCCAGCACGCCGACGGAAGCCTCCGGGTGCACTGGCCGCCGCTGCTGGCCTCGTGGGACCCGCACGTGGGCGCCGGCACCCCGGCCGCCGTCGTGGTCGCCGCCGCCGTCATCGCGTACGGACCGGTCCTCGCCGCACGGCTGCCGTGGCGGGGCCTGCTCCTCACCGCGTGGGCGGCCTCCCTGGCCTGGACGCTGTCGCTCGCGCTCATCGACGGCTGGGACCGGGGCATCGCCCGCCGCCTCACCACGAAGCACGAATACCTGCACGTCATCGACCGTTTCGACGACATCGGGGCGGCTCTGCGCAGCTTCAACGACCACATCGTGATCGGACCCCCGGGCAACTGGCCCGCCCATGTCGCCGGGCACCCGCCGGGCGCCACGCTGACCTTCGTCGGCCTCGACCGCATCGGGCTCGGCGGCGGCGCCTGGGCCGCCGTCTGGTGCCTCGTGCTCGCCGCGTCCGCCTCGGTCGCCGTCCTGATCACGCTCCGCGCCCTGGGCGAGGAACGCCTCGCGCGCCGGGCCGCCCCGTTCCTCGTCCTCGCCCCCGTCGCGGTGTGGGCGGGCGTCTCGGCCGACGGCTACTTCGCGGCCGTCGCCGCCTGGTCGGTGGCTTTTTTGGCGCTGGCCGCGACACGGCGAACAGGCCGCTGGGCCCTGGCACTCGGCTCCGGGCTGCTGTTCGGCCTGACCTGCTACCTGTCGTACGGACTGACGCTGATCGCGGTGCTCCTGCTCGCCGCCCTCGTACTCGCCCGGACGGCACGCCCGCTCGGCCCGTTCCTGCTGCTCTGCCCGTTCCTGCTGGGGGCGCTGGTCGTGCCGCTCGCCTTCACCCTGGCGGGATTCAACTGGTGGGACGCCTACCACCTGCTCGTCGAGCGCTACTACCAAGGTGCGGGCGGTGTACGGCCGTACGGCTACTGGGTCTGGGCGAACCTCGCCTGCACCACCCTGGCCGCCGGCCTCGCCACCGTCGCCGGCCTGCGCCGCGCCATGGCCGCCGCCCCCGACGCCGTACGCACCCTGCGCCCCGGCCACGGCCCCGTCCCCGGCACCTCGGAGGCGGCCGGGCAGCGACTCGCTCTCCTTGCCCTGGCGGCGCTCCTGGCCCTGCTCGTCGCGGACCTCTCCGGTATGAGCAAGGCGGAGACGGAACGCATCTGGCAGCCCTTCATCCTCTGGCTGCTGCCCACCGCCGCGCTGCTCCCCGACACGACCCGGCGCGGCTGGCTGACCGCACAGGCGGTGGTGGCCCTACTGATCAACCACCTGCTGTGGACAGGCTGGTGATACTCCCTTGAGCCGCTTCACACCCGCACCCGCACCTGCCCACGCAGCCGCTCAAGCACCCGCCCGCGCAGCAGCTCGTACTCCTCGCGGAGCCTCACGATCTCCGCCGGGCGGGGGACCACCGTGCCGCCCGTGACGATCTCCTCCGGTCCGAACTGCTCGCGGGTGAGGTCGATCTCGATACCCATGCCCAGTCGGTTCCACCAGTGGAAGTCCGTCTGGACGCCGCCGACCCGGACCTCACCACGGATCAGCTCGCCGCCGAGCAGGTCGTTGACCACCATGGCGGTGACCCCGCACTGGTCCCGCGCCGGGTTGTCCGGATTCCAGTGCGGCCGGTGAACGGGGGTGGTCGTGTCGGCGTCCCAGCTGCTTCTGATGGCGGCTTCGAGATCGGCGAGGAGGAGTGGTTCCATGCCCTGATCCTCCCACCGCCCACTGACAGTCCCCGCCCCTCAGCGCGAGGTCCGCGAAGCCATGACGGCGATGTCGTCCTCCGCGTCCTGCCCGAACCGGTCCAGCACCTCGTCCAGCAGGTCTTCCAGCTTCCCGCTCACCGGCAGGGCGAGCCCCGAGAGCCGTCCCACCGACACATCGATGTCCTCGCCCCTGCGCTCCACCAGACCGTCGGTGTACATGAACAGCACCGTCCCCGGACCGCACGGCAGCTTCGTCGACCGGTAGCCGCCGAACCCCGTCCCGATCGGCGGTCCCACCGGTACCGTCGCCACCCGCCCGGTCGACCCCGGATCGATGAACACCGGCGGCAGATGACCCGCGCTGGACACTTCGCAGACCCCGGCGGACCGGTCGACCACCGCGATCAGACAGGTCGCGGCCCGGTCCATGCCGGAGCGCTCGACCATCTGATCGAGGTGCTCCAGAATCTCGTGCGGCGGCAGATCGTCGTAGGCGAGGAGCCGGAGCAGCGAGCGGTAGTGGCTCATGGCGACGGACGCCTCCACCCCGTGCCCCATCACATCGCCCATCGCCTTGAGATGGCGCCCGTCGCGCAGCGGAATGACGTCGAACCAGTCGCCTCCCACCAACGCCCCCTGTTCCGCGGGCAGATAGCGGCTGGCGACCTCCACATGCGGGTGCGGCCCGCGCGGCTCGGAGAGCAGGGAACGCTGGAGCTCCCGGGCGATGGAGTGCTCGTGGGCGTACCGGCGGGCGTGCTCCAGATCGATGGCGGCGCGGACCGCCAGCTCGCGCGCGACGACCAAGTCCTCGTCCGTGAAAGGGGGCGAGCCACCGGTCCGTACGAGGCTCAGCGCACCCTGCGGAAGCCCGCGCACCGTGAGCGGTACGACGAGCGCCGAGTGGATGCCGATGGCGCGGCAGACCGCGGCCCGTTCGGGAGTGGGAACCCATACGCCGAGCAGCTCCTCGCTCCGGAAGTCCACGCTCACCGGGGCGTTCGACACCAGGCAGCGCGGTACGGCCGCGTCCTCCTGGTAGTCGATGTACTCACCCGGCCGGCTGAACTGGTCCAGCGTGTCACGGAGCTTCGGCACCGCCGCCAGCGCGGCGCGCCGCAGCCGCAGCACGCCCGGCGGCGCGTGCCGCACCTCGTGCCCCACATCCGGCGGGAAGACCTCCACGGCGGCGACGTCCGCCAGCGCCGGTACGACGAACTCGGCGAGTTCCTGGCAGGTGGTGTCCATGTCGAGCGTCGTACCAAGACTCACCGCCGCCGTGTCCAGCAGCGCCAGACGACGCCTGGCCCGGTTCAGCTCCTCGTGCCGGATCTCGGACTCGCTGATGTCCAGGACGATGGCGACGAGCCCGATGACGTTCCCGTACTCGTCCTCCAGCCGGTGGTACGCCCCGTGCCAGTGCCGCTGCTCCAGATCGGACACCGCCCACGTCTGACCCGTGTAGGTGAGGTCGCGGGCCTGCCCGTCGGCCAGCACCTTGCGCAGGACGTCCTCGCGCGCCTCGATCTCGGGCAGCATCTCGAAGACGGACCGGCCCAGGTGGGCGGCGGCCGAGACGCCGTTGATCCGTTCGAGTGCCGGGTTGACGTAGAGGTAGCGCAGTTCGGTGTCGAGCACCGCCACGCCCGCCATCGCACCACCGAACAGCGCGGCCGGCCCCGCGAGGTCGAAGGGCGTCGGCTGGGCTGCGTGCTCTTCGGACGGCAAGGGAGCCTCCTGGGGCGGGCACGGGGCAGGCACAGGGCGGGCACGCGGTGGCCGGGCGGCAGACGGGGTGCATGCACCGCCTGCAGCCCGGCTCTTCATCGTGGTCCGCCGCGCCCCGCCCCGCATCTCCGCGCCTTCCGAACGGACCAGGGCGCCGTCGTCCCCGCGCATCCGTGCCGCCGCCGCTCAGTGCGCGTGCGGTCCCGACAGCTGCGGCTTCCCCTGCGGTACGAGCGCGAGCGCCACTACCGCGCTCACCCCCGCAGCCACCGCACACACCGTGAACGCGTCACCGAACGCCCCGATGGCCGCACTCCCGCCCGCGATCCCCGCCGCCGCGACCGTGGACACGACCGCAACCCCGACGGAACCGCCCACCTCGTGGAAGGTGTTCACGACACCCGAAGCGAGCCCCGCCTCCCGGTGATCCACCATGGCCAGCGCCGTCGTCGTCGCCGTCACGAACACCGCCCCCAGCCCGAACGAGGCCACGACGAGCCCGGGAAGCAGATCCCCATACACACTGCTGTCCGCCGAAAGCCACGTCAGGGGTAGGCACCCGACGGCGGCGATCACCATCGCGCCCACGGCGGTCGTACGGCTGCCGATCCGCCCGACGAGCCGCGACCCGAGATGCGCGCCGATACCGACGGCGAGCGCGACGGGCAGGAAGACGAGACCGGTCTTCATCGGCCCGAAGCCGCGCCCGTGCTGGAGATAGACGGAACCGAGGAAGAAGAACGCGATCAGCAGCCCTGTGGCGATCAGCATCAGGAACGCCCCCGCGAGCACCGGCCGCCGCGTGAACATCCGCAGGTCCATGAGCGCCGCCTTCGCGACCCGTTCGACGCCCGCGAACACCGCGTACAGCACGGCCGCCCCCGCGAGCGGCAGCAGCGTCGCCGCCGCACCCCAGCCGGAGTCCCCCGCCTCGACCAGCCCGTAGATCAGCGACCCGGTCCCGGCGGTGACCAGCAGCGCCCCGGGCACGTCGAGCCGGGCGGGCTGCGGTGCGCGGGCCGGAACCAGGAGAGGTACGGCCACCAGGAGCGCCAGGCCGACGGGGACGTTGACGTAGAACACCCACTGCCAGCCCGGACCGGCGGTCAGCGCACCGCCGAGCAGCACCCCGATCGCCGAACCGGTGCCGCCGATCATGGCCCACACGCCGAGCGCCTTGTTGCGCTCCTCGCCGTGGAACGTGGTGGTGACCAGGGACAGCGCGGCGGGCGACAGCAGCGCTGCTCCCACCCCCTGCGCGATCCGTCCGCCGATCAGCAGCGCGGCGCTGTCGGCGAGCCCGGTGGCCAGCGAGGCGGCGGTGAAGACGGCCAGCCCGGCAAGCAGGACACGGCGGGCCCCGAGCGCGTCGGCGAGCCGCCCGCCCAGCAGCATCAGCCCGCCGAAACAGAGGGTGTACGCGGTGACGACCCAGGTCAGCGTGGTGCGGCCGAGGTTCAGATCGGTCGCCATGTCGGGCAGCGCGACGTTCACCACGGTCACGTCGAGCACCAGCATGAACTGGCCGACACAGATCAGCGCCAGGACCGCCCAGCGCCGTGGATCGACGACGGGGTCGGAGTGGGCATGGGCATGCGGATGGACCTGATGGACCTCGGAATGGCTCATGAACTCAACTGTACGGTTCAGTTCAGTTGAACTCAACTGTTCAGTTCAGGTCGCTGTTAGCCTGTCCTCCATGAACGCGAAGCAGCCCCCCGCCGGACCCCGCGCCGAGGCCAAGCGCCTGGCCATCGTCGGAGCCGCCCGCACGGCGTTCCTCCGCGAGGGTTTCGGCGTGGGCATGGACGTCATCGCCGCCGAGGCGGGCGTATCGAAGGTGACGGTCTACAACCACTTCGGCAGCAAGGAAGCCCTGTTCACGGCCGTCATCACGGGCGCGCTGGACGAACCGCTCGGCGGCGCGCCCACGGCAGCGCTCGCCGGCCTGGCCGACGCCGCCGACCTCCGTACGGCCTTCATCGACGCGGCCCGCGCCTGGGTGGCGGCGGTACGGGGCAACACGGACGTCGCGGCCCTGCGCAACCTGGTCGCCGCCGAGCAGCACCGCTTCCCCGAGCTAGGGACTGCCTGGCAGGGCCACGGCCCCGAAGGCCACCACCCGGCCGTCGCCGACGCCCTGCGCACGCTCACCGACCGGGGCCGGCTGGACATCCCTCACCTGGAAACGGCGATCGTGCAGCTCTACGCGCTGCTCGTCTTCCCGCACCTGGTCTTCAGCTCGTACGGGACCGCCATCGACGACGCCGCCACGGATCGTCTGATCACGAGCGGCGTCGACATGTTCTTGAGCTACTACGCCCCGAAGGGATAGCCCCTGGGGCGGGTTGTGAAAGTGCTGGTCACAGCCATTCGTTGATGGCTGCGATCAGCACGGTCGCTTCGTAGCGGACGGCGAGTCTGTCGTACCTGGTGGCGACGGCCCGGTGTCGTTTGAGTCGGTTGATCCCGCACTCGACAGCGTGCCGCTGCTTGTAGTCGTCTCTGTCGAACTTCGGCGGCCGTCCGCCGCGCGAGCCGCGCCCCAGCCGGTTGCGGACACGGTCCGCGGGGACCGGAATCGTGGCCTTGATCCCGCCTGGCGGCGCTTCCGGCGGATCTGAAACCGAACGAGAGGTAATGAGAGGACCCGCCGTGCCGACGGCCCGCGGCGGATCGATTCGCCGCTCGCGGCCCTCCTGGGGTCGGCCCCGCAGTGGCCTCTTGACCATCTTCGGAAGGGACGCATACCCGCATGAAGCTCCGCAACGCCGTCGCCGCCACACCCCACCCGCACGGTCCGGGCCGGGCAGCGCCGGCGCGTCGCCCCGGACGGCACCGCCGTCAAGCTCGGGTCGGCCTCACCGACGGACACCTGCCGGATCAGCCACTTCTCCGTCTGCCCGGGACGCGGCGCCTGAGCCGGTCCCGAACCCCCTGACGATCAGCCACCCGGCCAGCCCCAGCTCCCAGGCGAACACCGGGAGCGCGGCGGCCGACCCCGCCACGGAGAGTTGCGCGTAGGCCCCGAACATCACGGCGACGGCCGAGGCGCAGATCAGCGGCCCGCCGACCAGCCCGAGCACGGCGATGAAGCGCGGCACGAGCCGTGCGCGGTACGTCAGGTACGCAAGCAGGACGGTGTTCAGACCGAGGGCGATGTTGGGCCCGAGCAGGAACGTCCAGTCGTGCACGGCCGCCAGCGCGACGTCGGCGCCGGCCGCCGCCCCCGCGTCCCGCCGCAAGGTGACGAGCGCCAGGACGGCGACGATCCCGAGGGCGATGACGGCCGCCTCCAGCAGCCGCCCGAAGGCGTACCCGAGCGCGAGCCCCTCGCCGTGGCGCCGCAGGACGGGGAACAGCGCCGCCCCGGTACCGGCCACCGCCACCACCAGCACCACCTCGCAGAGCACCCCGATCAGCGCCCGCGTGTCGGCGCCCTGCGCGAGCCGGCCGTCCGCCGCGCCCAGCAGGGGGCGGTACAGAACCGCCCCGGCTATCGCGGCGGCCTCGGTCAGCAGGAACAGCGACCCGGCGGCCACCGCGGTTCTCCGGTCCGGACTCATCTTCTAGGTACCCCTCGCTCGGTGGTGGTGTACGCCGTACACCTGGCAGCAACCATAGGCGTACGGCGTACACTCGTCAAGGAGAGGGCACTGTCGAAGAGGGAAGGGGCCGAACCGGAATGACCCGGCAGGAAGCCACGCACACGCAACGGATCCCCCTGAACAGGGACCGCGTCCTGCGCGCCGCCGTCGCGCTCGCCGACGCCACCGGCATCGACGCGCTCAGCATGCGCAGGCTCGCGCAGGAGCTGGACGTCGTACCGATGGCCCTCTACAAGCACGTGGCCAACAAGGAGGAGCTGCTCGACGGCATGGCCGACGCCGTCGTCGTCGAGATCGACCCGCCGGCCGCGGGCCCCGACTGGCAGCGCGTGGTCCGCGGGCGGATCCTCTCGGCCCGGCGGGTCCTGCTGCGCCACCCCTGGGCGGCCCGGGTCATCGAGTCGCGGACCGGCCCCACCCCGGCCGTGCTGGCGTACCTGGACACGATGGCCGGGAGCTTCAGGGACGGCGGCCTCTCCGCCGACCTCACGCACCACGTCATGCACGCGATGGGCAGCCGCCTGCTCGGCTTCAGCCAGGAACTGTTCGACACCTCGGGCCCCTCCGGCCCGCCGGACCCCGGGCTGGCGGCGCGCTACCCGCACATCGCGGAACTGGCCGCGACGGCCGCACACGACAGGGGCTCCACGGTCGGTGGCGGCTGCGACGACCAGTACGAGTTCGAATTCGCCCTCGACCTCCTCCTGGACGGCTTCGAAAGCCTCCGCCGCCAGGGCTGGACGTCCGCGCGGAAGGCGTAGCGGGTGCGGGGGGCGGGGGCTGATCTAGCGTCGAAGAGGGGGAGGGAAACCCAGCCGGGCCGGGGCCAGTGGTTGCGCGCGGGCCCGCGTGCGCTCGGCGCCGTTCCCACGCGGATCCGGCAACACTCAGCTCCCGGGCCGCGCGACGATCCCGGAGAGCAGGTACGTCCCATGCGCACGTCCATTCGCAACTGTCCTCACCGGCCTGACCCTCGCGCTCGGTGGCGTGGCCTTCACGGCCCCCGCCACCCACGCGGACGTCACGGCCTGCATCAACCAGGTCGAGCGGGAGCTGCAATCACGACCCACATCAATGGTGCACCGTCACCATCAAGGATGCGCTGGCGTTCCAGACGTGCGGCGACCTTCGCATCGAGTTTGCGCTGGTCCAGCACACCCAGCACTGCGCGGGCATAGTCCTCGGTCTGAAGCAGGCCATGAACCAACTGCGCCTGGTACGTGGAGATGAAGGCCGCACGCGCCTCCATCTCTGCATACGCCTGGAACCAGGTAGGCAACCGGCTACGCAGCACCAGTCCCACGAGGACGGGCGGGGCCTGTTCCTCGTCGCGGCCGTCGCCACCCGGTGGGGTGTCAGGCCGCGTGCGGGTGGAAAGACCGTCTGGTTCGAGTGCCGGGCGGGCGTACGCCCAGATGGCGCCACGCAGCACGCCCGGAGCGCAGACCCGCTCTCTAATAGGGAGTCGCGGCCCCGACACACGGCCGACCGACCGGACAAAGGAGTCCCGGGATGCCAAGGATCGCCAAAGCGGCTGCCGTCATGGCCGTGATCGGATTGCTCACCGCGGCCGGCAGCGGCTGTTCCGACAGCGACAATGGCGGGTCGTCCCCGACGAAATCCGCGACGAAGTCCGCGACGAAATCCCCGACTGCGAGCGCCACCGCCGCCGGAGGCCAGACCGTGGCCACCGCCGACAACCCGCTGGGGACGATCCTGGTCGGCGAGGACGACAAGACCGTCTACCTCTTCGAGTCCGACACTTCCATCAAGTCCACCTGCTCCGGTGACTGCGCGAAAGCCTGGCCGCCCGTGCTCACGGACGGCAAGCCCGTCGCGGGCGAGGGCGCGAAGGCCGACCTGCTGGGCACCGCCGCGCGCGGTGACGGCGGCACCCAAGTCACGTACAACGGCCATCCCTTGTACTACTTCCAGGACGACGTACAAGCCGGTGACACGAACGGCCAGGACTCCGACGCGTTCGGCGCCAAGTGGTACGTACTCGACGCGTCCGGTGACAAGGTCACCAAGAAGGCGGAGCCGACCGGCGGCGGATACTGACCTCGTCGACACCCATTTCATCGCGCACTGCGCGGAGTACCGTGGAGACATCGAGGGCTCGATGTCGGGCGCGCGGCCGGAGGCGATGGTCTGTGATCAACAGAAGAATGCCTGACGCGAGGGCGCATGCGTACGGGTGACGAGTCCTCGCAGAGTCCGGTCGGCGCGATCGGCAGAGTGACCGTGCAGATCCCGCCCGACGGACCGGGCGAGGTTCTCGTCGCGATGCGTGGCGGTTCGGAGTCGTACGCGGCGTACTGCACCACGTCCATCGGCTGGGGTGTGCGCGTCGTCGTCATCGACTCCCTCTCGGCACGCTCAGTGCTTGTCGAGCCCCTGCCTTCCTGAATCACTGCAGGAGAGTTCCCATGCTGTTCTGGCACGTTCCCGCGCCCAACGAGGCGATGCTCATATCCGGTACGAAACGGCAGGCGCAGGAGACACAGTTCCGGATCGTCACCGGGCACGGCAGTTTCGTCCTGCCGGTGAAGCAGAAGGCCCGCATGCTGTCGCTGGCCCTGCGCGAAGCGGAGATCTCCGAGGACTGTGTCACCCAGCAGGGCAAGGCCGACCAGGAGGCGACCGAACGCGAGCAGCAGGCAGCGGCACTCAAGGCCGAGTACGAACGTGACACCGCGATCAAGAGGGCCGGTTTCCTCGCCGAGACGGAACAGTCCAACGCCCGGGCCGCGCAGGCGGGCCCGCTCGCCCAGGCCAGGGCGTCCCACGAGGTCATCGAGGAGCAGACCGCACTCGCCGAGCGCCAGGCCATGCTGGCCGCGCAGCGATTGGAGGCGGAGGTCAGGCGACCGGCGGACGCCGAGGCGTACCGTCAGCGCACGCTGGCCGAAGCCGCCCGTGACCAGGTCAAGTTCGAGGCGGACGGCAACGCCTACGCCGCACGGACGCTCGCTCAGGCGCAGGCCGACGCCAACGCCGCCCGTGCCGCCTCGCTGCGGGACGGAAACCAAGAACTCATCGCGGCCAACCTCGTCGTGGAGAACCTGCCCGCTCTGGCCGACGCGGCCGCCCGGGGCATGTCCGGGGCAAGCCTCACCGTCCTGAACGGCACCGACGGGGTCAACGAGATCGCGGCGGGTCTGGTGGGCCAGGGTCTGGCCATCCTCAACTCGCTCCAGAACACGAAGAACCCGGCCGTGAACGGAAAGTCGGACCTCCGTCTTCCCGGTATGACTTCGTAGAACACAGACCAGAGGCCCGGCAGTTCACGGACGGGCCCCGCTCCGAGCCACCCCGTACGGGCGCGGCAACTCGTCGATGCCCAGCGTTCCGTGCGGGGTCTCGGCGTGCAGGGGCAGCTGGAGCGCCGCGGAGACCGCTTCCGGGAGGGCCTCGATGCCCAGCAGGCCGGTGACCAGGGCGGTCGTCAGCTCGTGCCAGAGGTCGGCGCGGCGCAGCATCGCGTGGTCGCTGTCCTCGACCGTGATCAGGCAGGTCCGGCCACCGGCGCGGCGGGCCCGGTCGGCCAGGGCCTGGCTGGCGCGGGGACTCGTGACGCGGTCGTGGGTGCTGTGGAGCAGGACGACATCGCGGTCCGCGAGCTGGGCGACCGGGTCCTCGGGCGGGCACCACGGGGCGAGGCCGATCACTGCGCGTACCAGGGGGTGCCCGGCGGCGCGGAGGGATGCGCGGGCGCCCATGGAGTGGCCCACGAGGACGACGGGGATCTCACCGGCCTCACGCTGGATAGCGTCGAGGGCGCGTACGGCGTCGTGGAAGGGGTCCTCGCGGGGGCCGTTCCAGCCGCGGCAGGTGTAGCGGACGCTGCGGACCAGGACGTCGGCCGGGCGCGTGGCCTTCGTGACGGCCTGCCGGAACGGGCGCATCCGGACCGCCGGCAGATTCAGCGGACCGAACGGCGGAGGCCCCGTCCCTGCCTCGCGGCCACCGTGCAGGAGGAGTACCGCAGCCGAGGGGGGTTGGTTTGCCATACGTTCACCGTACGGGGGCACGTACGTGTCCACGTACGGCAATCAAGGGAGCCATCATGGCATCAGGACCTCAACTCGGTCAGCCGGTCCAGGACTTCACCCTGCCCGGCGGAATTCTCACCGACGACGCTTTCGAGCGGCGTGATTTCTCGCTCTCGGAGACGCGCGGACGGTCCGTCGTCCTCGCTTTCTATCCGGGAGACAACACTCCGGTCTGCACGAAGCAGCTCTGCTCCTACTCTTCCGGGTTCGAGACCTTCGAGGGGCTGGATGCCGAGGTCTGGGGAATCAGTCCACAGGGCGTGGACAGCCATGAGGCGTTCGCCCGCACGCACGGACTGCGGATGCCGCTGCTCGCCGACGAGGGGCGCGAGATCGCCAAGGCGTACGGGGTTTCCGCGCCCGGCATCGGTGTGCGGCGGGCGATCTTCCTGGTCGGTCCTGACGGGGTTCTGCGGTGGAAGCACGTGGCGCTGTTCGGGGCCACATTCCAGTCGCTGGACACCCTCGCCGACCGCCTGTCCGGCATCAAAGTCGCGTAAAGACTGCCGGGACCCGGCAGTACCACGATCCCCCGGCGTATGGGATCATCCAGCCAGTTCGACGGAAATGTCGGGGGACATCGAAAAACCGGGGGAGTGATCACGTGACCTTTTTTCTGGGTCTCGGCATTGCGGGAATTGCTCTTCTCGCCCTCTCCCTGATCTTCGACGGAATCCTCGAAGGACTATTGGGCGGCGTGCTGGACGGCCTGTTCGACGGCCTCCTCTCGCTGCCGGTCATCGCGGGCTTCCTCTCGATGCTGGGCTTCGGCGGCGCGATCATGCTGGGCACGACGGGTGTCGGCACGGTCGCGGCGACCGTCACGGGAGTCGCCGCCGGTCTCGTCGCGGCGTGGGTGACCTGGAAGTTCAGCCGGTCCCTCATGCGGGACCAGACGACCGCGACGCCGCGCGGGGACGATCTCGTCGGCACGTCCGGGTCGGTCGTCACACCCATCCCGGCCGACGGCTACGGCGAGGTGCTGCTGCGACTCGCGGGCCAGACGGTGAAGTTCTCCGCCAAGAGCCCGGAGCCCGTCGAGCGCGGCGCCGAGATCTGGGTGGAGGCCGCGCTGTCGACCACCTCGGTCCAGGTCCGCCCGGTAGAGCGCTGACCACCATCTGACCGTTCGACACTGACTGTTCGACCGAAAAACGATCTGCCGTCCCCCTCGTCGGGAGGCAGGGGGGACCCTTCTCATGAGCCCAGTTCTGATTGCCGTCATCGGCATCGTCGTACTCGTCGTACTCCTCGGCCTCGTAGTGGTCACCCGCTACAAGGTGGCCGGGCCCAGCGAGGCGTTCATCATCACCGGCCGGCGCGGCAAGAAGTCGACCGATCCGGTCACCGGCCGCACCAGCATCGACAACAGCGGCCAGAAGGTCGTCGTCGGTGGCGGCGTCTTCGTCGTGCCGTTCGTCCAGCAGAAGTTCACCCTGGACCTCTCCAGCCGCCACATCCCGATCTCCGTGCGCGGCGCCGTCACCCTGCGCGGCGTGAAGGCGAACCTGGAAGGCGTCGCGATCGTCAAGGTCGGCGGCAACGAGGACGCGATCCGGGCAGCGGCCCAGCGTTTCCTCCAGCAGCAGGACGGCATCGTCGGCTTCACCCAGGAAGTGCTGTCGGGCGCGCTGCGCGCCATCGTGGGCCGGATGTCGGTCGAGGACATCATCCGCGACCGTGCCGCGTTCGCGAGCCAGGTCGCAGAGGAGGCCGAGGCGAGCCTGTCCGGTCAGGGCCTGATCCTGGACGCGTTCCAGATCCAGGACATCACCACCGAGGGCTCGTACCTCGAAGACCTCGGCCGGCCCGAGGCGGCGCGCGCCAAGCAGGAGGCCGACATCGCGGAGGCCATCGCCCGCCGTGCGTCGGAGCAGGCCCGCCTGAAGGCGGCCGAGGAAATCGCCATCGCCGAGCGGACGTTCTACCTCAAGCAGGCCGAGATCAAGGCCGAGACGGAAGCGGCGGCCGCCAAGGCCAACGCGGCCGGCCCGCTCGCCGAGGCCGCCCGCCAGCAGGAAGTGCTCCAGGAGCAGGAGAAGGTCGCCGAGCGCCAGGCGGCGCTGACCGACCGCGAGCTGGACACGAAGGTCCGTAAGCCTGCGGACGCCGCCCGCTACCAGGCCGAGCAGGAGGCGGAGGCCCGCCGCATCGCCCAGGTCAAGGAAGCCGAAGCGGACGCGGAGCGCTCCCGTCTGACCGGCCAGGGCGAGAAGCTGCACCGCTCGGCCCTGGCCGACGCGGTACGCATCGAGGGCGAGGCGGAGGCCGCGGCGATCGCGGCCAAGGGCTCGGCCGAGGCCGAAGCCATGCGGAAGAAGGCCGACGCGTTCGCGCAGTACGGGGACGCTGCAGTACTCCAGATGCTGGTCGAGGTCCTGCCGACGGTCGTCGCGAAGGCCTCCGAGCCGCTGAGCGCGATCGACAAGCTGACGGTCATCTCCACAGACGGCGCCAGCCAACTCGCCCGCACGGTCACGGACAACGTGACGCAGGGCATCGAACTCCTCAACTCCACAACGGGCGTGGACCTGGGCGCGCTGCTCCAGACCCTGAAGAACCGCACGGCCCCCGCCACCGCCACCGAGCTCCCCGCCCAGGCGGAGCCCGCCACAAGCAACGGCAAGATCGAGATCACCGACTGACCGATCGCGCACCCACGACCACCCGTGCCCGGCCGAGGAACTCCTCGGTCGGGCACGGGTGCGTCCGGGATGGGCGAGAAAGCGGACCTTTGAGGGGTTCGATGTGGACCACGGCGAGGGCGGAGCCCGCCACCGTGTCCTGGTCGAGCCGCCACAGCACGCTCGGGGTCGCCGCATCCGGCCGGTACTCGGTCAGTACGGGTGCGCGGGCGTCGCTGCGCAGGTCACGCCCCGGGGTCGTCCAGGTCGGCGGCGCGGGACAGGAGGGCGCGCAGCCGTTCCTCGTCGCCCTGGGAGAGCGCGGAGACGAAGCGGGCGAGGACGGCGTTGCGGTCCCGCTCGCCGTCCAGGATGCGGCGCATCCGCAGCGCGGCGAGACCGGCGTCGTCGGCAGCCGCGGTCCATATGTAGGAGCGGCCCTCGCGGGTGCGGGTCACGGCGTTCTTCGCGTACAGACGGGAGAGGATCGTGATGACGGTGGTGTACGCGAGGTCCCCGTCGAGGTGTTCCTGCACCCAGCCCGCGGTGGCGGGGCCGTCGGCGGACCGCAGCACCTTGAGGACCTGGGACTCCAGCTCCCCCTGACCTCGCCTGCGCAGCCGCCGGCTCTCGGTTCGCTCCACGTCACCGGGGCCGTCGTCCCCGAGTTCGTTCCGGGCGTTGTCCATCGTCCTGTCCGCCCTTCCCGAGTCCTGGCAACGCCGCATTTTAGTGGGCGTTCCTCCCGTTTGCTTCTACAAGTCTGTAGAGTTTCACTCGGAACCAAGCAGTTCGTCCAACGCAACGTATGGAGACGGCAATGGCCCTGTGGGATCGGCTCAAGGAATCCGCGTCGACGATGCAAACGCAGCTGGAGGCGAAGAAGAACGACCTCAAGAGCGGGGCGTTCCGCGACGCGAGCATGGCCATGTGCGCCCTGGTCTCCGCCGCCGACGGTTCCATCGACCCGTCCGAGCGGCAGCGCGTCGCCTCGCTGATCGCGTCGAACGACGTGCTCCAGAACTTCCCGGCGGACGACCTCCAGCGCCGCTTCAACGCGTACGTCGACAAGCTCACCGCCGACTTCGCGTTCGGCAAGGTCAGCGTGCTCCAGGAGATCGCCAAGGCGAAGAAGAAGCCCGCCGAGGCGCGTGCGGTCGTCCAGATCGGCATCATCATCGGCGGCGCCGACGGCGACTTCGACAAGTCGGAGCAGGCCGTCGTGCGCGAGGCGTGCTTCGCACTCGACCTGCCGCCGCACGAGTTCGACCTGTAGTCGACCTGCGAGGGCCGGCCCGGGCTGCTTTCCTCTCAGAGTTCCTTGGCCGGCCAGTCCAGGAGACGGGCGCCGATCACCGCGGTCTGGAGCGTGTAGCGGTGCACCGGGTCGGACGGGTCCGAGCCGGTCAGCTGGCGGATGCGCTCCAGCCGGTACGTCAGGGCGCGCACGCTCAGCGCCAGTCGGCGGGCCGTCTCGGCCGCGACGCAGCCCGCATCGAAGTACACCGAGAGCGTCTTCAGCAGCGGTTCCGCGCCGCCCCTGGCCTTCTGGAGCGGGCCGAGCTCGCTGCGCACCAGGTCGGCCATCGCCTCGCGGTCGCGGGTCAGCACCGGGTAGACCAGCAGGTCGGACGCGTACAGCACCGGCTCGTCGAGCCCCATCCGCCGCGCCAGATCGATGGCATCGAGCGCTTCGTCGTACGAGTGGACGACGCCGCCCGGACCCTGGTGCGGGCGGCCCACCGCGACCTGGCCGCCGTCCGTCGCCGCGTGGGCCTGCTTGGCGAAGTACCGCAGGACGTCCGGCTGGCTGCCGGGGGCGATGCAGACCAGCCGCCCGTCCTTCGTCGTCAGCAGGATCTTCCGGCCGCCGAAGCGGGCCAGCAGCGCCGCCTCCACGTTCCGCGCCACCGCGTCCGTCTCGGTGTACGCCTCCGGGCCCGACGCCACCGCCACCGCATGGGCGCGCGAGAGCCGCAGCCCGAAACGGGTGGCCCGCTCGGCGAGGCGACCCAGGTCGCTGCGCCCGTACAGCAGGTCGTCGATGAACTCCCGTCGCGCCGCTTCCTCGCGCCGTACGGTGAGGCGCTGGGCGCGCTCGAAGCCCTCGGCAAAGGCGTCGACCGCCTGTTCCACCGCGGCCAGGACGGAATCGGTCGTGGTCGGCGTCGCGGTCGCCGTCTGCGGCCAGGCGGTGCGGGTCTCGGCCAGATGCATGCCTACCAGGGCGCGCAGTTGGTGTCCGGCCTCGGCGGCCTCGCGGCCGAGGACACGGCGGGACTCCAGCTCCTCGCGGGTCAACCGGCGCCCCGTGACGGAGACTTCGCTCAATATGCGGGCATAGTCCCCCAGAAACTCTGCGGGTATCTCCGGCACCGGCACGTACACCCCTCTGCCTTCACATTCCGGTCCTGATGCGGCTCCAACGCTTCCTTAACGCCTCCGGGCGGCTGCCAGTGCCCGGCATCAGCGATGCGTAAAGACTGCCGGATTCCGGCAGTGCGGCAGTGCGGTCCCGGCTGACACCATCCGGTCAGCAACACACGGGGGAACGCACGGCGGACACGGGGGACAACCCGGCTGCAGCACAGCCGTTCGCGGCGACGCGGCAGCCGGGCACCGCCCTCCCCTACCGGACACGGCGCGCAGGGCGCAGGGGGGTGGACGATGACCGAATTCCTTACGGCAGCAGTCGGATTCCCTGTCGTTCTCTTCGATGCCGCCCTGGTCGTCGTCGTGTGCTTCTGGCTGCTGGTACTGGCCGGAGCCGCAGGTCACGACACCTTTGACACGGACATCGACGCCGAATCGGCGGGTATCGGCGGGGTGCCGGTCACCGTGTCGGTGTCCCTGCTGGTCCTCGTCGCCTGGTTCACCAGCCTGACCGGCTCCGTGCTGCTGCACCGCAGCGCTGCCACCGGCGGCACAAAGGCCGCGCTCTCCGTCGCCGTACTGGCCGGGGCGCTGCTGATCTCCTGTGGCACGGTGCGCGTGCTCGTACGCCGCTTCCGCCGGTCCTGACGGTTCGGCCGCCATCGTGCAGGTCCGGAAACTCCGGCCGCACCCACCACTTCCGGCGCAGGGCGCCGAGCAGGGGCTCTCCGCGGGCTGAACCGGAAGGAGCAAGGCATGCTGGGTTTTGTGCCCCCACTTCCTCAGCAGCCCCAACGCGCCCCCGCAGGCGGACACATGGTCGTCTGCGGTGACGACACTCTGGCCAGGCGCCTCGCCGTGGAGCTCCGTTACGTCTACGGAATGGGGTCTCCCCTGCTCGAACGGAGTTGAGAGCTTGGGGAAGGGTCACCCTGCTCCTCCCACCGGGCCGCGACCCCAGCCGTCCCGAGCAGCAGATGACCCAACGCGGGCGCGCGGCAGCCCTGTTCGGGCGGATGTCGGCGGCGATGAACCGCAACGGCGGCGCGGCCGGCGCCACGGACAACGACACGAACGCGGGGGTCGAGGCCGTACGCATCCTGGAGGCGCCGGAGCCTCCGACGACGTACTCGAAGAGGCGGGCATCGACCGTGCCGCCGCACTCGCGCTCGTCTACGACGACGACGAACGCAACATCCGCGCCGCCCTCACCGCCCGGCGCCTCAATCCGAGGCTGCGCCTGGTCATCCGGCTCTACAACCGCAAGCTCGGCCAGCACCTGGAGACGCTGCTCGACCAGGCGGCGGTGCTGGCCATGCCCGGACTCGACCAGGCTGCGCTCGACGCCTCCACCACCGTCCTGTCCGACGCGGACACGGCGGCCCCCGCCCTCGCCGCCACCGTCCTCACCGGCAGCAGCAAGGTCATCCAGGCCGAGGGGCTGCTGCTGCGGGCCGCCGAACGGCCGCCGCCGCGCCACGGCGAGGTGGCCGACCCGGGGCTCTGCACGCTCGCGCTGCTCTCCTCCACCACGCACGACCCGGCGGGCGCCGAGGGTTCCGACAGCAGTGGCGACGAGGGACCCCAACTCCTCCCGGACGCCGCCTCGGTGGCGGCTGCCGCCGGGCGCGGAACCATCGTCCTGGAGAACATCAGCCAGGCGGACCCGGCCCGGCCCGTCATGCGGATGGGCGGGCGGGGCGCGCCACTGAGCCAGGTGTTCTCACGGCGGTTGCGCTGGTCGGCGGCGGGCGTGGCAACAGCCGTGGTCGGCCTGGCCGTCTCCTCGGTCCTGACCAACGACTACCACCCGCTGCACGCCGCCTATCTGACCCTGCTCGATCTGTTCGCGATGGGCGACCCGGCGGTCGACGACCCGCCGTCCCGCCAGATCATCCAGCTGCTCTCCGGCCTGGCCGGACTGATGCTGCTGCCGCTGCTGGTGGCCGCCGTCCTGGAGGCGTTCGGCTCGCTGCGCACCACGTCGTCGCTGCGCCGCCCGCCGCGCGGACTGTCCGGACACGTCGTCCTGCTGGGCCTCGGCAAGATCGGTACGCGGGTCCTGGTGCGGCTGCGTGAACTGAACATCCCCGTGGTCGTCGTGGAGGAGGACCCGGAGGCGCGCGGCATCCCGCTGGCCCGGAGCATGCACGTCCCGACGGTCATAGGCGATGTCACCCAGGAAGGCGTCCTGGAAGCGGCGAAGATCCACCGCGCCGGTTCCCTGCTGGCCCTGACCAGCGTCGACACCACGAATCTGGAGGCCGCGCTGTACGCCCGCTCGGTGAAGCCGGACCTGCGGGTGGCGCTGCGCCTGTACGACGACGAGTTCGCCACCGCCGTCTACCGCACCCTGCGCACCGCCCACCCCCAGGCCCTGACCCGCTCCCGGTCCGTCTCCCATCTGGCCGCCCCGTCGTTCGCGGGCGCCATGATGGGCCGGCAGATCCTGGGGGCGATCCCGGTCGAGCGGAAGGTCATGCTGTTCGCCGCCCTGGGGGTGGCCGGCCACCCCCAGCTGGAGGGCCGCACGATCGAGCAGGCGTTTCGCGCGGGCGCCTGGCGCGTCCTGGCCCTGGACGCCACCCCGCCCGCCGACCGGCAGCCGGACATGGCGGCCGGCGGGGCGACAGGGCAGCCGCAGGGCCTGGTCTGGGACCTGCACCCCGGGTACGTGCTGCGCCCCGAGGACCGCGTGGTGATCGCCGCGACCCGCCGCGGTCTGGCGGAACTCCTGCGCGGGCAGCGGACGATGACGCGCCGCTGACCGCACCGGCGTGGGCTACCGCAGGCCGCCCATCGCGTCCCGTACCTCGTCCAGGGTCCGTTCGGCGATCTCGTTGGCCCGCTCGTTGCCCGCGCGCAGCACCGACCGTACGTACGCCATGTCCTGCGCGTACTCCGCGCGCCGGGCCCGGATCGGCGCCATGCGCGTATTGACCGCGTCGGTCACCGTCCGCTTGAGTACGGCGGCGCCGCCGTTCCCGATCTCCTCGGCGACTTCGTGCGGGTCGCGGTCGAGGCAGAGCGCGGCGAGCAGCACGAGGCTCGACACCCCGGGCCTGCCCTCCGGGTCGTACGTGATGTGGCGCTCGGCGTCCGTCTTCGCGCCCTTGATCAGCCGCGCCGTCTCGTCGGCACCGGCGGAGAGCGCGATCGAGTTGGCGCGGCTCTTGCTCATCTTGGTGCCGTCGGTGCCGAGCAGGAGCGGCGCGGCGGAGAGCAGGGCGTCCGGTTCGGGGAACACCGCCCCGTACCGCTCGTTGAAGCGCCGTGCGATGGTCCGGGTCACTTCGAGGTGCGGCAGCTGGTCCTGGCCGACCGGCACGAGGTTGCCCTTGCAGAAGAGGATGTCGGCGGCCTGGTGGACGGGATAGGTGTACATGAGCCCGCTGACCGAGGACTGCCGGGAGTGCGCGATCTCGTCCTTCACCGTGGGGTTGCGGCCCAGCTCGGCGACGGAGACCAGGCTCAGGAAGGGCAGCAGGAGCTGGTTGAGGGCGGGCACGGCGCTGTGGTTGAAGACCGTCGTGCGGGCGGGGTCGATCCCGATCGCCAGATGGTCGAGCAGCAGCCCGTCCACGTACTCGGTGAGCCGCTCGGCGACGTCCCGGTCGGTGAGCACCTGGTAGTCGGCGACGAGCACGAAGACCTCCACGCCGAGGTCCTGGAGGCGGACCCGGTTGTGGAGGGTG
The DNA here is from genome assembly GCF_042670885.1 of Streptomyces sp. NPDC057136. NCBI lineage: Bacteria > Bacillati > Actinomycetota > Actinomycetes > Kitasatosporales > Streptomycetaceae > Streptomyces > Streptomyces sp. NPDC057136. The sequence goes on along the minus strand of NZ_JBHUUV010000002.1, from coordinate 116,490 downwards.
CCGAAGTAGTGCCCGAGGTGAAGGGCGCCGGTGGGGCGGTCGCCGGTCAGGACGCGGAAGCGTTCGGGGGTCTGCCGGAGCTGCTGTTCGAGCTCGGCGCTGCGGACCTGTTCGGGCGTGGTGGCGATCGTGGTCGGGATCTCGGATGCGGTGATGGTCATGGTCGGTCTCTCCTCGCGAGTGCGCTGGATGCGTGGAGGACGGCCCGCCGAACCGGGGATCCGCGCCGCCCGGGGGGCAGCAAAAAAGGGCCGTCCATATCGAGCGGCCCTGGTTCCGTGCAGATGAGGTGGCCGCTCCTAGGAGGAGCGCCACCAGTTCCGGCACAGTACGGAGGTCATGGGGCGAGTGTACCGACCGCCGGAGCGGCCGGGCTGCGCGCCGCAGCCGGCGCGCCTGCTGCGTATGGGTGGACACCGCGCGCCCTTGGCTCCGTATCGCTCGTCGCGACGGTAGACCGGGGCACGCCGCACGTTCTCCCGGACGCACAGAGGAGCCCCGCATGGTGCCACCCGACCGTACCGATGGCGCATACCGGTTCGACGGTCTGCGCGCGATGTACATCAACTGCACGCTCAAGCGGTCTCCCGAGACCAGCAACACGGACGGTCTCGTCGAGCGGAGCCGCTCGGTGATGGAGGCGCGCGGTGTCACCACCGAGGTCGTCCGGGCCGTCGATCACGACATCGCGACCGGGGTGTGGCCGGACATGACGGAGCACGGCTGGGAGACGGACGCCTGGCCCGCGCTGTACGAGAAGGTGATGGCCGCCGACATCCTGGTGCTGTGCGGGCCGATCTGGCTGGGTGACAACAGCTCGGTGATGAAGCGGGTCATCGAGCGGCTCTACGCCTGTTCGAGCATCCTCAACGACAAGGACCAGTACGCGTACTACGGCCGGGCCGGGGGCTGTCTGATCACCGGGAACGAGGACGGCGTCAAGCATTGCGCCATGAATGTGCTCTACAGCCTCCAGCACCTGGGCTACACGATCCCCCCGCAGGCCGACGCGGGCTGGATCGGGGAAGCGGGGCCCGGGCCCTCGTACCTGGATCCGGGATCGGGAGGCCCGGAGAACGACTTCACCAACCGCAATACGTCCTTCATGGCCTGGAACCTGATGCACCTCGCCGCGATGCTCAAGCGCTCTGGCGGCATCCCAGCCCATGGCAACCAGCGTTCCGCGTGGGACGCGGGCTGCCGTGCGGACTCTCCCAATCCGGAGCACCGCTGACCTCGTGGGGCGCTACTTCTTGGCGTGCTCGCCCACGTAGAACAGGATCCAGATGAAGCCGGCGAAGATGTGCGTGGCGAAGACGTAGACGAAGACGCGCAGGGCGACGCCGCGTTCCTTCCAGCGTTCGCTCTCGGCCATGGTCCGCCTCACTTCGTCCGTCGCCGAGGTCGTACGGCCTGTCCAGAGTACGCACCGGCCCCGGCCCGGACGGCGGACGAGATGTTGCCGCCCCGATCAGCCGAGGAGAGCCTGAGCAGGACGTCACCAGGTCTCAGCGAGCGCGGACCGCACCGCGCCGGTCATGGTGGGCGTAAGGAGCGACATTGCGATGAGAGTCATGCTGAGGGCACACCTGGACACCCAGGTCTCGAATGAGGCGCTCAAGAACGGCCAGCTCCAGAAGGTCGTAGAGAAGATGATGGAAGACCTCAAACCCGAGGCGGCCTACTTCGGCCCCAGCGAGGGCGGTCGGTCCTGCACGTTCGTCTTCGACATGCAGGACAGTTCCCGGATGCCCAGCATCGCGGAGCCGTTCTTCGATCAGCTCGGCGCGAAGATCGAGATCCAGCCGGTGATGAACGGCGAAGACCTGAAAAAGGGTCTTGCCGCACTGAAGTAGGGCTGACCTCGGGTGCCGCCCGGACCGGACCGGTCCGGTCGGCACCCAGGGGGCGGTGGGCGGGGGCAGGCGTGTACCAGGACGGGTCGGTCCTGGCGAGCGTCCTCTTCCATGCGCGCGGTGCGGCGGTGGTCGAGCCTGGGCTCGCACAGGTACTGCGGCGGGGCGCCGGCCGGCAGGCCGCCGACCAGCAGGAATCGTCGCGTCCGGGGGGACAGGAATAGGTCGCGTGGGTGTCCGGTTGTAGGGTCTGTTCATATAGTTCAACATTCAACCAATACCTCTTGGAGGGCGGGCGTCATGCAGTTCGGGATCTTCACCGTCGGAGACGTCACCACCGATCCCACGACCGGCCGGACACCGAGCGAGCACGAGCGGATCAAGGCGACCATCGAGATCGCGCTCAAGGCCGAGGAAGTGGGCCTGGACGTCTTCGCGACGGGTGAGCACCACAACCCGCCGTTCGTCCCGTCCTCGCCGACGACCACACTCGGCTACATCGCCGCCCGCACCGAGAAGCTGATCCTCTCCACCTCCACCACGCTGATCACCACCAACGACCCGGTGAAGATCGCCGAGGACTACGCCACCCTCCAGCACCTCGCGGACGGCCGCATGGACCTGATGATGGGCCGCGGCAACACCGGACCGGTCTACCCCTGGTTCGGCAAGGACATCCGCCAGGGCATCCCGCTGGCGATCGAGAACTACGCCCTGCTGCACAAGCTGTGGCGCGAGGACGTCGTCGACTGGGAAGGCAAGTTCCGTACGCCGCTCCAGTCCTTCACCGCCACCCCGCGCCCGCTGGACGGCGTCCCGCCGTTCGTCTGGCACGGCTCCATCCGCTCCCCGGAGATCGCCGAGCAGGCCGCGTACTACGGCGACGGCTTCTTCCACAACAACATCTTCTGGCCCATGGAGCACACCGAGAAGATGGTCAAGCTCTACCGCAGCAGGTACGCCCACTACGGGCACGGCACCGAGGAGCAGGCCATCGTGGGCCTCGGCGGCCAGGTGTTCATGCGCAAGAACTCGCAGGACGCGGTACGGGAATTCCGCCCGTACTTCGACAACGCACCGGTCTACGGCCACGGGCCCTCGCTGGAGGACTTCACCGAGCAGACCCCGCTGACCGTCGGCTCCCCGCAGGAGGTCATCGAGCGGACCCTGTCCTTCCGTGACTCCGTCGGCGACTACCAGCGCCAGCTGTTCCTGATGGACCACGCGGGACTCCCGCTCAAGACGGTCCTGGAGCAGCTCGACATCCTCGGCGAAGAGGTCGTGCCGGTGCTGCGTAAGGAATTCGCCAGGCTGCGGCCGGCCGGAGTGCCGGAGAGCAGCCCGGTCCACCCGGCGGTCACCGCCGCCCGTACGGCCACTGCCGCTGCTGTCGCCAAGGAGATCTGAGTACCGTGTTCGCCACCGCACCCCTGAAGATCGTCGCCGTCTCGGCCGGGCTGAGCAGCCCCTCGTCCACGCGGCTGCTGGCCGACCGGCTGGCCGTGGCCGCCCGTGAGCGGCTGGAGGCCGACCAGGACCGCAGGGTCGACGTACAGATCATCGAGCTGCGCGATCTGGCCATCGACATCGCGAACAACCTGGTGACCGGCTTCCCGCCGCGCGCCCTGAAGGACGCGATCGAAGCGGTGACGGAGGCGGACGGCCTGATCGCCGTGACGCCGGTCTTCACCGCCTCGTACAGCGGGCTGTTCAAGTCGTTCTTCGACCTGATCGACCACACCGCGCTGACCGGCAAGCCCGTCGTGATCTCGGCGACGGGCGGCACGGCCCGGCACTCGCTGGTCCTGGAGCACGCGCTGCGCCCGCTCTTCGCCTATCTGCGGGCCGTGACCCTGCCGACGTCCGTGTACGCGGCGTCGGAGGACTGGGGCTCGTCCGGCGACGAGTACACCGAGGGCCTGCCGTCCCGCATCCGGCGGGCAGGCGGCGAGCTGGCGTCGGCGGTCCTGGGACGGACGGTCTCCGGGGCATCGAGGGCGCTCGGCCTGGACGACGGCGAGGACGCGGTCGTGCCGTTCGAGCAGCAGCTCGCCGACCTCCGGCTGGACTGACCCGCCGAGACCCCCAGAGGGGCGAGATGTCCGGTTTGATTACAGTTGGGCCGACCATCGAATCAAGCTGAACCGAGCTGGACCGAGCTGGAGGCAGACATGGGCAGGATCGTCGTGGGCGTGGACGGCTCCGATTCATCGATCAAGGCGCTGCACTGGGCCGTACGTCAGGCCGAGCTGACAGGCGATTCCGTTGAGGCCGTGAACAGCTGGGAGTACCCCGCGACCAGCTGGGCGATGATGCCGGGCATGCCGGAGGACTTCGATCCGCAGGCCGTGGCAACCGTCGCGCTCACCGAGGCGCTGGAGGAGGCCCTCGGCGCCGAGGGGGCAGCCGCCGTCAGCAAGGTCATCGTGATCGGCAATCCGGCACAGGGCCTGCTGGACCGGGCCAAGGGCGCCAATCTGCTGGTCGTCGGCGCACGCGGACACAGCGGCTTCAAGGCGACGCTGCTCGGCTCGGTCAGCCTCCACCTCACCCAGCACGCACCGTGCCCGGTGACGGTCGTACGCGACTGACGGAGACGGCGCAGGAGGGGCGGCCCTGGTACGGGCCGCCCCTTCCGTGCATCGGCGTATCCGTCCGTGTGGTTGCCGTCATGGCTTCTCCAGAGCCGCTCGGCTGTACGCACCCGAGAATCCCGCCCCTTCACGTCTGTGCCCGTGCTCAGTCCTCCCGCGTGTAATAGACGTAGAAGGCGACACAGAACATGCCTGCTCCCACCACCGCGCCCATCACGGAGGACCGCAGCACGCTGGTGCCGGTAAGACTCGTCAGGAATCCGATCGCACAGGCCGTCAGCGCGCCGAACGCCGCCGCCCGCAGTTCACGCGGCAGCGCGTGCCGATAGCGGCCCAGGACGAAACAGAGCCCGGCGAAAGCCACACCGGAGACCACTCCGAGCACGACCTGCCCGCCGGTGACCGGGCCGCCGTCCCGTTCGATGAACGCCGCGTAGAAACCGAAGATCACGCCCAGTGCCACGGGCACCGCCCAGGCGAGCGGACCGTGGTGGCGGGCCGTCGTCCGCATGCGGGACCCCTGGGACCCGCGGGACGGCATGGCTGCGTGTGTGGCCATGGCGGACAGCTCCTTCCCTCGTCCCCGTTCCTCCAGAGCACACCCGACCGCGCCGCCCGGCAACTCGAATGGCGTACGGCCTGGGGCGCCCCGCCCCCGTACGGGATTCCCTGAGCGTGTGCGCACCTACCTATCCGTGGCCCTGTCGGCAGTCATGCTCGTCCTGCTCGCCGTTCTGGTGCCCCTGAGCGCCTTCGCGGCCTGGGTCGACCTGGAGATCGACGACACCGAGCGGTATGTCGCCTCCCTCTCCCCGCTCGCCTCCGACCCCGACGTGCAGAGCACCGTGGCCGACCTGATCACGGACGAGGCGATGAAGCGGCTCGACGTTGGGCCGCTCCAGGACGCCGTCGAGGAGCTGCTGCGCGGTGCCGTGCAGTCCTTCACGACGACGGAGGCGTTCCAGAACGCCTGGGACCTCGCCAACCGGACCTCCCACGAGACGGTGACCGAGGCACTGGACAGTGACAGCGGGGAGGCCGTGACCATCGATCTGGCTCCGGTGATCGAGCAGGTCAAGCAGGAGCTGGTCAAGGACGGCGTGCCGTTCGCGGATCAGATTCCCGTCCAGCACACCGATATCACTCTGCTCTCCGCCGACCGCGCGGACGAGCTGCGCGGCAATGCCGGATGGCTGCGGTACTGCAGCGTCTGGCCCGCGGTCGGCACCCTGGTGCTGCTCGTCCTGATGGTGGGCATGGCGGCGGTACGGCGCGGACTGCGGGGCGCGCTGTTCGCCGCCTCGGTCGCGGGGGCGGGTCTGGTGCTCGGCGCACTCGTGCTGCGGGTGCTGGTCGCGGTCGGCCGGAACCGGGTGCTGGACGCGGTGCCGGGAAGCGACCGGGACGGGGCCGCGGCGGTGTTCGACGCGCTGACCGCCTCGCTGCGGACGACGGTGTGGGTGGTGCTGCTTGTCGGGGCGGTGCTGGCGGTCGGTGCGGTGGTGGCGCGGGTGCTGCTGACGCGCCGGGCGGCCCGGCCGCGGCAGGCGGGGCGGCCGGTTCCGTGAGAGGCCGGGAGCCCCGCGGAGTCCGACGTGCGCTCCCGCGCAGGCCGGGCGACAGTGGGAATCGTGAGTGTCGGGGGCGACTGAGAGGTCTTCCGCATGCGAGCCATCGCCGTCAGCGCGTTCCGCGCGGAGCCCGGTCTCGTCGAACTCCCCAAGCCGGAGCCCGCGGCGGGCGAGGTGCGGGTGAAGATCGAGTACGCGGCGCTCAACCCGCACGACTGGCAGACCGCCGACGGCGCCGGGGGCGATCCGGCACAGCAGGTGTTCCCGCTGGTCATCGGCGTGGACTTCGCGGGCAGGGTCGACATGATCGGCAGCGGCGACAACCCCTTCCGGGTCGGCGACCCGGTCCTCGGCCGGGTCACGACGACGGCTCTGGGCACGGGAACGTACTGCGAGTACGCCTCCGTACCGCACGACTCCCTGATCGTCCCGGCCCCGCGCGAGCTGCCGCTGCGGCTCGCCGCCGCACTCCCCTCGGCCGGGATGGCCGCAGCCCAGATCCTGGAGGCCGCGGCCGTACGCCCCGGCGGGCGACTGCTCGTCATAGGTGCGGCAGGCGGCGTCGGCAGCTGTCTGACCCAGCTCGCCACCGCCCGTGACGTGCGCGTGCTCGCGGCGGTACGCGGCGACGAGCGGACCCGGATGGGCGCGCTGGGGGCCGCTGTCACCATCGATACGACGGCCGGAACCGGGTCCCTCGAAGCGGCGGTACGCGAGGTGTGCCCGGACGGCGTCGACGCGCTCGTCGACCTCGTCTCCACCGATCCGGCCTCCTTCGCCCCGCACGCCGCGCTCGTACGCACCGGAGGCGTCGCCCTCAGCACCCGGGGCGCCGCCGGTCCGGCAGCCGGCCCCGCCGGGACGAGAGGCCCCAGATGCGCCGACTTCCGGCTGGCCCCGACGGCCGTCCTGCTCGCCACTCTCGCGAAGGCCACCGCGAGCGGTGCGCTGAGCGTGCCGATCTCCATCGAACTCCCGCTGGAGAAGGCCCCGCAGGCGCTCGCCGAGAACCGTATGGGCGGTGCGCGCGGCAAAACCCTCTTCGTGCTCTGACCGCACTCCTGACCCCCCGCAATCCCCACAACCGAGAGAGGCGGCGTCATGGCCGACCAGGACATCTTCGACAACATCGACGAGCTGATTTCCGAGGAACGGTCCCTGCGCGACCGTTCCACCGCGAAGATGGGCCTCTCCGCCGAGGAGAAGGCCAGGCTGCATACGGTGGAGGTCCGGCTCGATCAGTGCTGGGACCTCCTGCGCCGCCGCCGAGCCCTCAGCGAATTCGGTGAGGACCCGTCAACGGCGAAGGTCCGGCCGGCCGAAGAGGTCGAGAACTACAAGAGCTGACTGAGCAGGAGGGGGCACGCAGTGGCCGGGGCCGACGCCGAACGGAAGCGCGCGGCACCGCCGCCCTGGCTGCTGAGCGGACTGCGCCCGCAGACCGCCCCCATCCCCTGGGCCGCCGTCGCACGCGCCTCCGTGGCGCTGGCCGCCCCGCTCGCCGTCGGCTTCGCCGTCGACCGGCCGACGTACGGCGCGCTCGTCTCGATGGGCGCGCTGTCCGGTGTCATCGGCGACACGGCCGACGCCTACCGGATGCGCATCCTCAACATCGCCGTACCGCAGCTGTTCGGCGCGCTGGGCATGATGCTCGGCACCCTCGTCTTCGATACCGGCTGGGCGGCCGTCGCCGTGCTCACCGCCATCGCCCTGGTCTCCGGGATGATGTCGACGATCGGAGCCGTGGCCTCGGTATCCGGCCTGCTGCTTCTGCTCAACTCGGTGGTCGGCGCCGGGCTTCCCATGCCGAACCCATGGTGGGTGGCCCCGCTGCTGCTGACTCTCGGCGGCCTCGTGGTGCTCGTCCTGACGCTGCTGGCCTGGCCGTTGCGCGGAAAGCTCCCCGAACGGGCCGCCGTGGCCGACACCTACCGGGCCATCGCCGACCTGCTGGCCGCCGCCGGCACTCCCGCGTACGAGGAGCGGCGCCAGGCCGTCACCCAGTCACTGAACGCCTCCTACGACCTCGTCCTCGCCCGTCGGGCGCGCTACCACGGGCGCAGCACCTCCATGGTGCGGCTGCTGTCCCAGCTCAACGTCGTCATCCCGCTCGTCGAGGCCGCGCCCGCCGTCCATCTGACGCGGCGCCCGCTGCCCGGCCTGATTCCGGCGGCGGTGCGCGCGCTGGCGGACGACGTCGAGCAGAGCCGCAGCGGCGCACCGGTACTCGACCTCCCGGCCCCCGAAACGCCCGCCACGCGCGCGGTGGACAGTGCCCTGCGGCATGCGGCGGCCGTCGTCCACAAGGCCGAACCCGATCCGTACAACGTGGACGACCGGCTCGGACGGCCCGCCGCACTCGGCGTACGCATCCGGCGGGTGGCCCGCAATGTGCTGTCCTCCGAGACGTCCTGGCGGTACGGGCTGCGTCTGGCCCTCTGTATCGGCCTGGCCCAGGCGCTCACCTCGCTGATCGCCGTGGAACGGTCCTACTGGGTCGCGCTGACCGTCACCTTCGTCCTCAAGCCGGACTTCGGCTCGGTCTTCTCCCGGGCCGTGCTGCGCGCGGTGGGCACGGCGGCCGGGCTGGTCATCGCGGCGCCGGTACTGGCCGAGGTGCCCATCGGGTGGTGGGACGTGCCGGTCATGGTGGTGCTCGCCGCGCTCATCCCGGCGCTCACGGCGAAGGGGTACGCCTTCCAGACCGCGGCCATCACCCCGGTCATCCTGCTGCTGTCCGACCTGCTGAACCACCAGGGCATCGACCTCGTCCAGCCGCGGCTCCTGGACAGTCTGATCGGCTGCGCCATCGTGCTCGTGGCCGGCTATCTGCTCTGGCCGGAGAGCTGGCACACCCGGATCGGCTCCCGGCTCGCGGACGCGGTGACGGACATCGCCGACTATGTGGCGTGCGCATTCGACGGCCTCGAAGCCGACCAGGCGGAACGGGTCCGGACCCGGCGCCGGCTCTACCGCGACCTGTCGGCCGTACGGTCCGAGTTCCAGCGGGCCCTGACGGAACCGCCTCCGGTCGGGGCGCGCGCCGCCGCCTGGTGGCCGCTGGTCGTCGCCGTCGAACGGATCGTGGACGCGACGACGGCGGCCCGGGTCCGGGTCAACCACGGGGCAGCGGCGCCGCTGCCCGCCGAGGTGGCCGCGGTCGAGCAGCAACTGCGGGAGCTGTCGGAGGGGCTGCGGTCGAGCGAGGAGCTGGTGGAGGTGCGGGCCGAGCTGCCGGGTGACGAGGACAGCGTGCTGGAGCCGCTGCGTCAGGAAGTGGCGGCGGCCAGGGCGATCGCCTCGCCCCAGCCGTAGGGTCCCTCCTTCGGCCAGGGCCGGGCTGCGTGTTTCACGTGAAACACGCAGAGTGACCGGTCAGAATCGCCAGTCACTGGTCACCCGTCACTGGTCCGGTCCGGGGCCCCGCTCCTGAAGGCGCTCCATCTCGCGCCGGTCGCGCTTGGTGGGGCGGCCCGTCCCGCGGTCGCGGACCGGGACCTGGAGTGCGATCTCGCGCGGCGGCGGAGGCGGGCTGTTGTCGACGAAACACTCGGCCGCCACCGGAGGGCCGACCCGCTTCTTCACGAGCTTCGACACGACCACGATCCGGTCCCGGCCGTCGTGCCTGAGCCGTACCTCGTCGCCGGCGTGCAGTGCCTGCGCGGGCTTGGCCCGGTCACCGTTGACCCGCGCATGTCCTGCCCGGCAGGCGGCCGCGGCCTGCGACCGGGTCTTCGTCAGCCGGACCGACCAGATCCAGACGTCGACGCGGACGCTGCCCTCCGCCTGCGGTGCCTCACCGGAAACCATGGGACCGACTCTAATGCGGCGCACACGCGCGGGCGCCGTACAAGCGGACTTTTCGTCCGCCCGTACGGCGCCCGGCCGGGATCGCGGTGGATCAGGAACCGAAGTCGCCGATGACCTCGGACATGTTGTAGCTGTACAACTCACGCTTGCACGAACCGCACTTGCTCGGGGCGTGCTCGCTGAGCGACCAGAGCTGCGGGGCGAAGCCGTCTCCCCGTCCGTGCGCGAGATAGAGGTCCTCGGGACCGAAGGAGGACTCCAGGATCTTCGGGTTGCCGACGAGCTGGGTCGTGCCGTCGACCGACTGCGGGGTGGCCTGGAGCAGCCGCCCGTTGTCATAGGCGTTGCTGCGGTGGAAGTACCACTTGTCCTCGTACCGCGTGACGCCCTGGATCTTGTGCCACAGGTCCTCGCCGCCGAAGGTGGCGCCGGTCGGCAGGCCGTACGCGAGGTCGGCACTGGCGCCCGTCCCGGCGGCCCCCTCGACCGCGGCCGTCAGGGCGGTCATCGGGTAGGTGCCGACACGTCCGGGGCTGGTGCCACCGTTGTTCGTGTTGCAGTACTCACCGAGGACCATGTGGTCCGTATCCGTCCGGTCCAGTGAGATGTACGAGGCCTTCGGGCGGCCGGTGGCGTAGCACTGGTTGCCGCTGGTGGTCCCGCTGGGCTTCGCCGTGGTGAACTTCAGCGTGGCGACCTGGGGCATGACGTAGCGGTAGCCGTAGCCGTACCAGACGTTGCTCTGACGGCCGACCCGCTTCTTCTCCAGAACATCGCTGACCAGGCCGTCCGGCGTCGGGTCGTTGACGTCGGCATTGTTGTCCGGGTTGAGGTCCATGATCTTGCGCATGTCGAAGACGCGCATGCCGTTGGCGGTGTCGGCGACGTACAGGTAGTCGCCGTACCAGACCATGCCCCCGGCGTGAATGCCGTTCTGCGCCTTGCAGGAGGCCGTCACGCTGGTCGTGCACTTGCCCTCACGCGCGTGCAGCGCGTCGAAGGAGATGTTGCTCTTGGAGTTGACGTAGGGCCAGACCAGCAGCACGTGCCGGTACATCTGGGTGGCCTGGTTGAAGAAGCTGACCCGGATGCCCTTCTCGTTGCAGGCATCGGAGGCGGAGTCCTGGACGCAGTTGTCGGCGTTCCCGACGTAGTCGCTGCGGCCGGGGTTCTCGGCGTCGTACCCCGCCACGGCTATCGGCTCGGCGTTGGACGTACCCCAGTCCTCGTCCTCCTGGGCGTCCGATACCCCGGTGATGGCCTGCGGTACCCATTCGCTGGAGATGGCGTCGTCGTTCTGCCAGCAGACGCGGTGATTGGTCGCCAGATCGGGACCGTAGATACCGGCGGTGCCGCAGGCCCCCTCCCAGCCTGCGGGCCGGTTCGCCTGCTCCATGAGCTCGGTGAGGCCCTGCTTGGGCAGTGCGGCGTCGAGCTGGTTGACGAGGCCCGTGAGGCTGGAACCCGCCGCCAGGTGGAAGTCTCCGGCCCGGCCGGGCACCGGGGCGGCCTGCACCCCGGCGTCGGCCTGGGCCGACGGTGCGGCAGGGGCGAGGTCGTCCTGCTCGCCCTCGGGTTCGTTCTCGAAGCCGTCGTCAGGCATTCCTTCGTTGCCGGGTACCGGATCGTCCGCTGCCACGGCTGCCGTGCGGGGGGTGGTGGGGACGGCGGTGGCGCCGGTGGCGGGGACGAATGCCGACAGCATCGCCCCTGCCGCCACGGCACAGGCCGCCAGACGTGTTCTGCGGGACGGTATTCCCATGGGGGGCCCTTCGTGAGAAACGTGCAGGTCACGGAGGACTGACTGGCCGTCACCCCACCGGCCGGGCCACGCTAACAAGACACATCGGGGTCGCGTACGAACATTTTTACGACGCACATCAGCCCTGCACCTCATGGGCACAGGGCTGATGTTTTGCCGGGTTCGTCAGTGGGAACCGGGCGCGATCAGACGCCGATGTCGCTGCCGTCCTTGCGCCATACGGCGACGACGGACGGGCGGACGATCTTCCCCGGGCCGTCCGGCCAGCTGCTCGCCGGCTTGTCGACGGTCGCGCCGTCGATCTCGCCCGGGTGCTGCACGGCGACCAGGACTCGACGGTCCTGGATCACCGGACCACAGGTCTCGGCGCCGGTCGGGACGGTGAGGAACTGCTTCAGCTCACCGCGCCGTTCGCCCTGCGTCGCGACACCGAAGAGGCCGTCGTGGGAACCGAGCTGGTTACCGTCCGTGGAGATCCACAGGTTGCCGTGGTCGTCGAAGGCCACGTTGTCCGGGCAGGAGATGGCGCTGACCTTCTCCTTGGGGAAGCCCGCGAAGTACGTCGAGGGGTCGTTCGGGTCGCCCGCGACGAGGAAGAGCCGCCAGGCGAAACCGTCGCCCGCCGGGTCGTCCCAGTGCTCCGCCAGCTCCAGGACCTGGCCGTGCTTGTTGAGGTTGCGCGGGTTCGCCTCGTCCGCGCCGGCCTTACCGGCCTTGCCGCGGTCGGTGTTGTTGGTGAGGGCGATGTAGACGCGGCCGGTGCGCGGCGAGGGCTCGACGTCCTCGGGGCGGTCCATCTTCGTGGCGCCGACCTTGTCACCGGCCAGACGGGTGAAGACGTACACCTCTTCGGCCGTCATACCGGGCACGTGCGAGGTGGTGCCGGTTGCCAGCGGAATCCACACGCCGCTGCCGTCGAACTCGCCGTCGGACGGCAGCTTTCCGGTGCCGTCGAACTCGGCCGCCGGGGAGTCGCCGGTCAGCTTGGCGACGTACAGCGTGCCCTCGTCCAGCAGCGTCAGGTTGTGCTCGTGGGCGGCCCGCGAGTTCCCCTTCTTCATCTGCTTGCCGGAGACGAACTTGTAGAAGTAGTCGAAGCGTTCGTCGTCGCCCATGTAGACGACCGGGCGGCCGTCGGAGGTCAGCCGGGGCTGCGCCGCCTCGTGCTTGAAGCGGCCCAGCGCGGTCCGCTTGCGCGGGGTGGAATCCGGGTCGAACGGGTCGAGTTCGACGACCCAGCCGTGGCGGTGCGGCTCGTTGGGCTCCTGCGCGACGTCGAAGCGCTTGTCGAACCGCTCCCACTTGCGCTCGGTGGTGGTCGAACCGATGCCGTACCGCTTGTCGGTGACGCTCGAACCGTTGGCGAAGTACTGGTTGAAGTTCTCCTCGCCGTGCAGCGTGGTGCCCCACGGCGTGGTGCCGCCCGCGCAGTTGTTCAGCGTGCCGAGGACCTTGCGGCCGGACGCGTCGGCGGAGGTACGCAGCAGGGGGCTGCCCGCGGCCGGACCGGTGACCTTGAACTCGCTGGTCGCGGTGAGGCGGCGGTTCAGCGGGTGACGGCCGACGGCGCCGAGCTTGCCGGTGCGGTGCTCCTCCTGGACCACGACGACGGAGAGTCCGTGCGCCGCCCAGGCGATCTCGACCTGCTCACGGGTCGGATTGGCCGGATCATATCCACGGAACATGAGGTTCTCGTCCGTGTACTCATGATTGGCGACCAGGACCTGACGGCCGTGCTCACCACGGAGCGGGAGCAGCGAGAGGAAGTCGTTGTTGTAACCGAACTGACCCGCCTGCGCCTTCGCCGTCTGACGGTCCGGGTCGAAGGCGGGGGCGCCGCGCAGAATCGGCTCGCCCCAGCGGATCACGAGATTCTGCTCGTAACCGTCCGGGACGGTCACCTTGTCGTCCTTATTGGGGGCCACGGGAGCGAAGCGCAGACCACGGGCGCCCGAAACGCCGGGCTTGTGCGGGTACTTCGGCGAACGGCCCGACCCGGCGAGGGCAGCGGCCTCGGCCTGCGGGGCGGCCGGACCGGCGAGAGCAGCGGTCCCGGCAGCAGCGGCAACGGTCACCACGGCGGCGGCGCGCATCATCGACCGGCGCGACAGGGCACCGGCGATGACATCGCCGGCGTACTCGTTGTCGCTGGTGTTCGGTATCTCCTGGAAGCAGGCGTCGCCGCAGCGATAGCGGCAGGTCAGCCCAGAGCGCCCGCCCGGATGCGAGCTGATGAGCGGCAGCAGATTGCGCACGTGGATTCCCTCCATCTGTGTGTCCTGCGTGACGGTAGGTGCGCATTCACGCGGTACGAGGGACTCCCGGTGAACGCGGGGTGAAGTCCGGGCCACCGCTGCGATCCGCGTATGGCCGGAATTCGGTAATGCCTCGGTTGGGGCTCGGTTGAGGCTCAGTTGTCCACGGGGCGGGCCGTGCCGCCGAACGGCCGGATCCGGCCGCTAACCTTACGTATCCGTCGTGGTCAGGGAGCAATTCCCGCAGGGCGGACATATACCGCACCCAACTCATGCGAAAGGCTTGGCCCATGGGCATTCGGAGCTTGCTGCGCAAGGTGTTCGGCCGCACGGAGCAGGACGAGTCGGCCACGGCCGCCGTCCCCTCCCAGGCCGAGCGCACCCAGCCCACGGAGCCGGAGCCGGAGACGACTTCGGCGGCCGAGCCCGCACCGGCCGTGAAGGCGTCGGTGCCCGCCCCGGCCTCCTCCTCCCCCTCGACTTCTCCCTCCGCTTCCTCCGCCTCCACTTCTTCCGCTTCTTCCGCTTCTTCCGCCTCGGCGACCACGCCGGCCGCGCGGTCCGGCGAGCAGGAGAGCGGACGGGCCTCGGACCTGGTGGCGGCTGCCTTCGACAAGGCGGCCGCCGCTTCGTCGTCCACCCCCGCCGCCACGCCCACGGTCCCGGCCCAGGGCTCGGCCCCCGACACGAAGCCCGCCCCGGAGCCGGTCGCTGAGCCGGTCGCCGAACCGGTCGCCGAACCGGTCACGGAGCCGGAACCGGTCGCCGAATCGGTCACGGAGCCGGAACCGGTAGCCGCCGCGATCCCGGCGGCCGAGGCCGAGCCGACCCCCGAGCCGACCCCGGAGGCAGCCCCCGAGCCCGCCGCCGAGGTCGAGGTCGAGGTCGAGGTCAAGGTCGAACCGGCCGCCGTGGTCGAGGCCCTCCCGGAGCCGGCCGCAGAGCCGACCCCGGAGGCAGCCCCCGAGCCCGCCGCCGAGCCGGTGGCCGAGCCCGTGTGCGCCATGATCCCGCCCGCGGAGCCCGTCGCCGTGGAGCCCACCGCCGCGGAGCCCGTCGCCGCGGAGCCCACCCCGGAGCCCGTCGCCGAGGCCCCCGCGGTCACCGGCGCCGCCAAGCCCGCCGTGGCTTTCGCCCGGGTAAAGACCCTCGCGCCCCAGCTCGTCGACTCGTACAAGGCCGCGCAGGCCGGGCTCAAGGAGCACGGGCTGACCGGACTCCGCGCCACCGTGTACCTGGTGCTCGACCGGTCCGGGTCCATGCGGCCGTTCTACAAGGACGGCAGCGCCCAGCACCTGGGCGACCGCACCCTGGCCCTCGCCGCGCACCTCGACGAGAACGCCACCGTGCCCGTCGTCTTCTTCTCGACCGACATCGACGGCACCGGAGCGGTCGACCTCACCGCCCACGAGGGCCGGATCGACGAGCTGCACGCCGGGCTCGGCCGCCTGGGACGTACCAACTACCACCGGGCCGTCGAGGAGATCGTCGCGCACTACGAGAAGTCGGAGGCCACCGGTCCCGCCCTCGTGATCTTCCAGACGGACGGCCCGCCGGACGCCAAGCAGGCCGCAAAGCAGGCGCTGTCCGAGGCGGCCCGGCTGCCGCTGTTCTTCCAGTTCGTCGCCTTCGGTGACGAGGACGCCAAGGGCTTCGACTTCCTGCGCAGGCTCGATGTCGAGAACGCCGCGTTCTTCCACGCGGGCCCGGCGCCGCGCGAGGTCCCGGACGCCACGTTCTACCGGGAAATCCTGTCCGCTCTTCCCGCCTGGACCGCCGCCCGCGAGGACGTCACCAGCAGCTGATCCACCGGCGCAATCACAGTCACGGCGGTGCCCGCCCCAGCGGCCGGGTACCGCCGTCGTCGTTATCCGTGCGAGGGGATCAGCCGAGGGCCGTTAGGATTTCGACCATGGCGGCCACTGGAACCGAGAAGCAGGAGTCGAAGGCGTTCTACGTCTCGACCCCCATTTACTACGTCAACGACGCTCCTCACCTGGGCCACGCCTATACGACCGTCGCAGGCGACGTGCTCACGCGCTGGCACCGTCAGCGCGGCGAGAAGGTGTGGTTCCTCACCGGCACGGACGAGCACGGTCAGAAGATCATGCGTACGGCCGAGGCGAACAACGTCACCCCGCAGGCATGGTGCGACAAGCTCGTCGAGGAGGCATGGAAGCCCCTCTGGGAGCACCTGAACATCTCGAACGACGACTTCATCCGTACGACGGAGAAGCGGCACACCGACCGTGTGCAGGAGTTCGTGCAGGACCTGTACGACAAGGACCAGATCTACAAGGGCGGGTACGAAGGCCCGTACTGCGTGGGCTGTGAGGAGTACAAGCTCCCGGGCGACCTCATCGAGGCCGAGGACGGCACCAAGCTGTGCCCCGTCCACAAGAAGCCGGTGGAGCTCCTCAAGGAGGAGAACTACTTCTTCAAGCTGAGCGAGTACGGCCCGAAGCTGCTGGAGTTCTACGCGGCCAACCCCGGCTTCATCCAGCCCGAGTCCGCCCGCAACGAGGTGCTGAACTTCGTCACGCAGGGCCTCCAGGACCTGTCGATCTCGCGCTCGACCTTCGACTGGGGCGTCCCGGTGCCGTGGGACGAGAAGCACGTGATCTACGTCTGGGTCGACGCGCTGCTCAACTACGCGACGGCGGTCGGCTACGGCGCCAACCAGGAGAAGTTCGAGAACACCTTCCCTGCCGACGTGCACCTGATCGGCAAGGACATCCTGCGCTTCCACTCGGTGATCTGGCCCGCGATGCTGATGGCGCAGGGGCTGCCGCTGCCCGGCAAGGTCGTCGCCAACGGCTGGCTGATGGTCGGCGGCGAGAAGATGTCCAAGTCGAACCTGACCGGCATCAAGCCGCAGGATCTGACCTCGCACTTCGGCGTGGACGCGTACCGCTGGTACTTCCTGCGCGCGATCGCGTACGGCAACGACGGCTCGTTCTCGTGGGAGGACTTCGCCGCCCGCTACACCTCCGAGCTCGCCAACGACTACGGCAACCTGGCCTCGCGCCTCGCCGCCATGGTCGGCAAGTACTTCGGCGGGGCACTCCCGGAGGCCACGGCCGCCGGTGACGCCGAGCAGGCCGTGCAGGATGGTCTGGCGAAGGCCGTCGCCACCGCCGACCGGAAGATCGGCGAGGAGCTCGACTTCCAGGCCGGCATCCTGGCGATCTTCGACTTCGTGAAGCAGGTCAACGGCTACATCACCGAGCAGGAGCCCTGGAAGGTCGCCAAGGACACGTCCCCGGAGGGCCAGGCCCGCCTCGCGACGATCCTGTACACCGCCGCCGAGGCGCTGCGCGGTGTGGCCGTCCTGCTGAATTCGGTGATGCCGGAGACCTCGCAGCAGCTGTGGGAGTCCCTGGGCGCCGAGGAGTCCCTGGGCGCGCTGGCCGACCAGCGGGTGCAGGACGCGGGCACCTGGGGCCGGCTGCCCGCCGGGGCGACGGTGACGAAGGGTGCGGTGCTGTTCCCGCGCCTGGAGGAGAAGCCCGCGTAGCCACACCCACGCGACGACAGAGGGCCGGGACCGCATCTGCGGTCCCCGCCCGCGCGTCTGCCGCCCCGCGCCGCAATGCCGCCGTGTGTTAGCGGCCCCCCAACCAGTCTCGTACTTGCTCGCCGGGTCGAGGGCGAGAAGGAGTTCCTTCATCCGGTCCTCGGGAATCGAGACGCAGCCCTGGGTCGGGCCGCCGTGGTCCACATGGAGCCAGATACCGCCGCCCCGGTCCTCGCCGAGCGGACGCTCACGGTCGAGGGGGGTGACGCCGGGCGTGCGGTTGTAGTCGATGGCGACGACGTAGTCGAAGGACCCTTCGAGCGGCTCCCCGAGGAAGCCCTCCCCGCTCAGCGCGAAACGGGGATGCTCGTCGTACGGGAGCAGGGCCCCCGGGTCGGGGAGCAGCCCGCCCGCGTCGGAGAGGGTGTAGACGCCGATCGGCGACTTGAGGTCGTCCACCACATGGAAGTCCGTCCAGCCCTCCAGACCGTTGTGCGCGGGCCAGGGACCGGCCGCCGCCCTCCATCCCTTGGCGAGGTCGCCCCGGGTGTAGAGGACGGCGGTGGACTGGTTGGAGTCGCGGGCCTCGCCGGTGACGACGACAGCCTGCCGCGCGGTGGCCGGAATCGCGGCCCTGGTCCGCGGGCCGAGCGCCGGGATCTCCGCGGGCCTGGGCGCCTCCGTATGCCCGGCCACCGGCGTGGGCTGGGGGCCTCCCGCACCACGGGCCTCGTGGGGTGGGGCCGGCTCGGTGGAGCAGCCGGTGAGGGCGAGGACGAGCAGGGCGGTGAGGGTGGCGTACGGACGTCGGGAAGCGGACACGACGAGGACTCCTGAATAGGTCGGCTGACGCAGTCTCAGGTGATATTCTTCGCCGGGTCCGTTCCTGACGCATCCGCAGCCGGGCCATCCGGCTGTACACGCCACCCCGCCAGGTCAGATCCCGGTGCCGTCCTGCGTCTCGTCCGGGTCGACGCCCATCGTGATCGAGCCGATGACACCGCGCGCGATGCGCCCCTTGCCGTAGTTGAGTTTCAGCAGCCCGCCCGTGACCCCGCTCTGGTCGTAGATGGTGTCCTCGGTGAGGGTGGTGCGGGTGGTCGTGCTCGTCGAGTACGGCGCCACCTTCGCCGAGTCGAGCACGGCCTTCTCCGCGAAGAAGAACTGCCCGGTGTGGCAGGTGTGTCCGCCCTCGTACCCGGCGTCGGTCATCTTCCCGCCGACGTGCACCTTGGTGTGGATGTGCACGGCGCGGCCCTGGTACCAGCCGGGGAAGACCGTCTTGAACTCCACGTACCCGTGCTTGTCGGTGAGCTGCGTGCCCCGCAGATACCGCTTGTCGTCGGTGGGCTCGCTGTGGCCGCCGCCGGGCGCGCCGCCGCCACCGGGCTCACCGGACGGGGGCGTGCCGGTGGGAGTGCCGGAGGGCATGTCGGTGGGCGTGCCGCTCGGGGGCGTGCCACCGCCGGGGCCTGTGCTCATGCTCTCGTAGCCGGAGTAGATGCCGAGGGCGTCGCAGTGCCAGATGTCGACGGCGGCCTGCTTGACCGGTTTACAGGTGTCGGAGTCGATGACCTTCAGGCGGAGGGTCATCGGGATGCCCTCCCTGTCCTCGGTGATGTCCCGGCGGATCTTGTCCGCGTCGATGTAATACGGCCCTTCGGTGGTCTCCGAGGTCAGCCGGTAGCACTCCTCGCTCTGCCCGGCCGCCTTCTTCGCACCGCCGCTGCCGCTCTCGCCGGCCGAGGCGTTCGCGACGACTGCGGTTCCGATCCCGGCTGCGGCCACGGCCGCGCCACCGGCGAGGATGACCCGCCGGCGGGTCAGGTCCTTCTTGTGTGCGGGTCCCTGATTTTCTGTCATGGGCGTTGAGGCTAGGCAGCCGAGCTGGCAAGGGCATGGGTACGCGCTGTGTGTTCCTGTGCACCGGCCCCGTGAGCGGTATCGCACACGTGAAACAGCCCCCGGCCTGACGACCGGGGGCTGTTTCACGTGGAACAACGACGGGCTACTTCTCCGTCTTGTCCTTCGCCGCGGCGACCGGCTTGCGGAGCTGGATGTTCAGCTCACGCAGACGGGTCTCGTCCAGCTCGGACGGTGCGCCCATCATCAGGTCCTGGGCGTTGCCGTTGAGCGGGAAGGCGATCGTCTCGCGGATGTTGGGCTCGTCGGCGAGCAGCATCACGATGCGGTCGACGCCCGGGGCGATGCCACCGTGCGGCGGGGCGCCGAGGCGGAACGCGCGCAGCATGCCCGCGAACTCCCGCTCGACGGTCTCGGCCTCGTAGCCGGCGATGCCGAAGGCCTTCAGCATGACCTCGGGCTCGTGGTTACGGATGGCGCCGGAGGACAGCTCGATGCCGTTGCAGACGATGTCGTACTGCCACGCCAGGATGTCCAGCGGGTCCTTCTCCTCCAGGTCCTTCATGCCGCCCTGGGGCATGGAGAACGGGTTGTGGGAGAAGTCGATCTTCCCGGTCTCCTCGTCCTTCTCGTACATCGGGAAGTCGACGATCCAGCAGAACCGGAAGACGCCCTCCTCGAAGTGGCCGGAGCGCTTGGCGGCCTCGACGCGGACGACGGACATGATCTTGGAGACCTCGTCGAACTCGCCCGCGCCGAAGAAGACGGCGTGGCCGGGGACGAGGGACAGGCGCTCGGTGAGCGTCTTGATGTCGGTCTCGGTGAGGAACTTGGCGATCGGGCCCGCCAGCGTGCCGTCCTCGCCGACCCGGACCCAGGCGAGGCCCTTCGCGCCGTGCTCGACCGCGTACGCACCGAGGCCGTCGAAGAACTTCCGGGACTGGCCCGCGGTGTCCGGGACCGGCAGCGCGCGGACGTGCTTGCCGGCGAACGCCTTGAACTCCGAGTCCGCGAAGACGTCGGAGATGTCGACGAGCTCCAGCTGGGCGCGGAGGTCCGGCTTGTCGTTGCCGTACTTCAGCATCGACTCACGGAACGGGATGCGCGGGAACGGCGAGGTGACGTGGCGGCCGTTGCCGTACTCCTCGAAGAGCTCGGTCATGAGCTTCTCGATCGGCTGGAAGACGTCCTCCTGCTCGACGAACGACATCTCGACGTCGAGCTGGTAGAACTCGCCGGGCGAACGGTCCGCGCGGGCGTCCTCGTCGCGGAAGCACGGCGCGATCTGGAAGTAGCGGTCGAAGCCGGAGATCATCAGCAGCTGCTTGAACTGCTGGGGGGCCTGCGGCAGCGCGTAGAACTTGCCCGGGTTCAGCCGGGAGGGGACCACGAAGTCGCGGGCGCCCTCGGGGGACGTCGCGGCGAGGATCGGGGTCGCCATCTCGTTGAAGCCGAGGGCCACCATCTTGGAGCGGATGGAGGCGATGACCGACGAGCGCAGCATGATGTTGCGGTGCATGCGCTCGCGGCGCAGGTCGAGGAAGCGGTACTCCAGACGCCGCTCCTCGTTGACCCCGTCCTCGGCGTTGATCGTGAAGGGCAGCGGGGCGGCCTCGCCCAGGACCTCGACCTCGGTGACCTCGATCTCGATGTCACCGGTCGGGAGCTCCGGGTTGACGTTGTCGGCGCCGCGCGCGGAGACCTTGCCGTCGATCCGGACGACGGTCTCCTTGGTCAGCTTCGACAGGGCGTCGTTGCCGGGAGTGCCGGGGCGGGCGACGAGCTGCACCAGACCGTAGTGGTCACGCAGATCGATGAAGAGGATGCCACCCAGGTCTCGGCGATTGTGCAGCCAGCCGCTCAGCCGGACGTCGGTGCCGACGTCAGAGGCGCGGAGCTCGCCGCAGGTGTGGGACCTGTACCGATGCATCGTCGTTCATCCAGTCTTAGCGATTCGAGGTGGATTCAGCCACCCCAGGCTACCGCCCGTAGCCACACGCCAGCATTGCCATTGTCGTTTCAAGATCTTCCGGGACACATCGGGCGCGGGAGGCGGTGCCGCGAGCTGCCGGACGGCCGCCCCGTCCCTTCGGTGGCGTCCGGCGCGCACATCTTCATAAAGTGGGGCAATGCGCACCGAGGAAGTCCTGGCCGCGATCGCGACCGGCCTGTGGCGCTGGGACAACGAAGCCGGGAAAGTCACGCTCGACGCGGAGGCGGCCCGGCTTCTCGGCCTGCCCGCCGAGTCCGGCGACTTCAGCGAGTCCATGGTGCGCTCCCGGTTCCACCCGGTCGACTGGAACGAGATCTACGGGGTCGTGAATCTCGCGGTCACCGAGGGCACCCTCGCCGAGGCCAGGCTGCGGATCGTGGACGAGCGGGGTTACGTACTCCGTATCGTCCGCAGCCGGTCGAGGCCGGTCCTGCGCCCCGGCGGGGGCCCCGAGAGCTATGTGCTGATGGGCACCCTCCAGGAGGTCGCCGAACCGCAGCCGGACTCCACCGCCGAACACACCGCCATCACCGGGGACTGGCGCCGCTCCCGTGAGGCGTTCCTGCTGGACGCGGGCCGGGCACTGGCCGAGGCGCGGTCCACCGAGGAGGTGCTGCGGGTCGCCGCGTCACTCTCGATGCCCGGGTTCTCGCCGGACGGCCTCGCCGTCTTCGGCGTCGCGGGAGAGCGGCTGACGATCATCGGGCACCACGGGCACAACGTGGGCGACGAGGACCCGTTCGCCGACATGCCGCTGGACACCGACTACCCGGCCGCCGAGGTCGTACGGACGGGGCGGGCGATCTATCTGCCGTCGCCGGACGAGTACCGCCGGCGCTTCTCCGCCACCTGGCCGCTCGCCCGCCGCTTCGGGCGCCGCTCCTGGGCCTTCCTGCCGCTGGTCGCCTCGGGCCACGTGATGGGCGCCTGGATGGCCGGGTTCCGGCACCCCGTGTCCTTCTCGCCGGACGAGCGCGCCGTGCTGACAACGGTCGCCCGGATGCTCGCCCAGGCACTGGACCGCGCCGGGGCCGCCGAGACCGAACGCGAGCTGTCGCTCGGGCTCCAGCGCTCGATGATGCCGTCCCTCGGCCCCGACATCCCCGGGATGTCGGTGGCCGCGCGCTACATCCCGACCGGTGGCGGGCTCCAGGTCGGCGGCGACTGGTACGACATGATCCCGCTCCCCAACGGCCGTATCGCGCTCGTCATCGGCGACGTCCAGGGACATGACGTACGGGCCGCCGGGCTCATGGGCCAGCTACGGATCGCCCTGCGCGCCTACGCCTCCGAGGGGCACCGCCCCGACGCGGTGCTCTCCCGGGCCTCGCGCTTCCTCGCCGGACTCGCCGAGGAGCAGGGGGGCGGCGACGAGCGTGCCGCCCCGCGCTTCGCGACCTGTCTGTACGCGGAGGCCGACCCGGAGACCGGGACCCTGGACATCGCCCGGGCGGGCCACCCGGACCCGGTGGTGATCAGCGTCGACGGCACCGCGGTGATCCGGCAGACAGCGGGCGGGCTGCCGCTGGGTATCGAGGCCGACTCGGACTATCCGACGACCAGGGTCGTCCTGGAACCGGGCGAAACGATCATGCTGTGCACGGACGGGCTCATCGAGACCGGCGGGCACGACATGGCGACCGGCTGGAACCGGCTCCGGCCGGTCCTGGAGGAGCCGACCGAGGACCTGGAGAAGCTCGCCGACGCCCTCGTACAGGCCGTGCACGGCCCGACGTCCCACTACACGACGGGGCCACTGGTGGACCGGCGCGAGGACGACATCGCCGTCCTGGTGCTCCGCCGCGAGGGCCCCACGACCCGGCAGGCGCCCCCGCGCCGCACCGCGATGACCATCGCCCAGGCCGAACCGGAGCGGATCGCGGCGGCGCGGCAGCAGCTGCGCGAACTGCTGCACGACTGGGCCGACCCCGAACAGGTCGACTCGGCGGTGCTGATGCTCTCCGAGGTGGCCACCAATGTGCTCGTCCACACGGACGGCGACGCGCTGATGGTCGCGGAGGCGAGCGGGGAACGGGGCGAACGGCGGCTGCGCGTCGAGGTCGCCGACGGCAGCGACGAGCTGCCGCACAAGCGGCGGCCCGGGGAGATGGCGTCCAGCGGGCGGGGCCTCGTCCTGATGCAGATGCTGGCCGACGCGTGGGGTGTGGACCCGCGGGGCGAGGGGAAGTCGATCTGGTTCGAGCTGCTGGAGGCGGAGGAGGTCGAGCTGCTGGAGACGGAGGTGCTGCCGGCTCTCTGACCGGGGCCGCGCCCTCAACCGCCGGACGGGCTCGGCGGCGGGCCGTCGTCGGGCTCCGGGGCCGCGTAGCCCTTCCGGAGCTCCCCGATGACTCCGAACGCCGCCGCGCACAACGGCACCGCGAGCAGCATGCCCAGGACGCCCGCGACGCTGGCGCCCGCGGTCAGCGCAATCATGATCATGGCGGGGTGCATCTGGACCGTACGGCTCTGGATCATCGGCTGGAGGAGGTGGGCCTCCAGCACCTGGACCGCCAGCACCACCCCCAGGACCCAGAGCGCGATCACGATCCCCCGGTCGGCGAGCGCGACCAGGACAGCCACGGCGCCGGAGAGGAACGCCCCGAGGTACGGGATATAGGCCCCGACGAAGACCAGCGCCCCCAGCCCCACCGCGCCCGGGACGTCCAGGATCAGCAGGCCCACCGTGATGAAGAGGGCGTCGATCAGCGCGATGAACGTGGTGCCCCGCATGAAGCCCTCGACGGCCTCGAAGGCCCGCCGCCCCATGGCCTCCACCAGATCGCCTGTGCCGCGCGGGGCGAGGGTGTGGGCAAGGTTCGCGGCCCGGTCGGAGTCGCGCAGGAAGAAGAAGGTGAGCAGCAGGGCCAGGACGCCGGTGGCCAGGAGAGAGGCGACCAGGCTGAGTCCGCTGAGCAGGCCGCCCGCCGCGCTGGCGCCGAACTTCTCGACGAGGTTCTTGGCGTTGTCGGCGAGGTCGTCCACGTTCGTGTCGTCCGCGACTCCGAAGTGGTCGATGACCCATTGGCCCGCGTCCTTGAGCGAGTCCACGATCTGGCCGCCGGTGTCGATGAGCGCGGTGACGACGATGTACCCGGCGCCGCCGACCACTCCGACGAGCGCTGCGCAGGTCAGCCCGGCGGCCACCGAACGGTGCACCTTGTGGGCGGTCAGCCAGCGGTGGACGGGGCCGAGCAGGGCCGTACCGAGCAGCGCGAGCAGGACCGGCGTGACGGCCGTCTTGAGCACGATGCACAGCCAGACGGCTACTGCGGCGACACCGGCGACGAGAAGCACGACGCCGCACCAGGCGGCTGTCCGGCGCGCCCCGTCGGGCAGGAGAGGCTTCTGGGTATGCACTCTCCCACCCGACCACGGTGCGGGCGCGGTGGCCCGCCCGCACGGGCGCACGGGTGACGGTCCGTCACCCGCGCCCCGGCGGGCGGACGGGGTGTCACATTCCGTGGACCGCGGGCACCGTGCCGAGACGGCCGGCCTGGAAGTCCTCGAACGCCTGCTTCAGCTCGGCCTGGCTGTTCATCACGAACGGCCCGTAGTGCGCCATCGGCTCACGGATCGGACGGCCGCCGAGCAGGACGATCTCCAGGTCGGGGGTATTGCCGTCCTGTGCCTCGTCCGCGCGGACGGTCAGCGAGGAACCGCTGCCGAAGACGGCGGTCTGCCCCTTGTGGACCGGCCGGCGCTCGGCACCGGCCGTGCCGCGCCCGGCCAGCACGTACGCGAGGGCGTTGAAGTCCTCGCGCCACGGCAGGGTCACCTCGGCGCCGGGGCGGACGGTGGCGTGGATCATCGTGATCGGGGTGTGGGTGATCCCGGGGCCCTCGTGCCCGTCGAGCTCACCGGCGATGACACGGAGCAGCGCGCCGCCGTCCGGGGAGGCGAGGAGCTGGACCTGGCCGCCGCGGATGTCCTGGTAGCGGGGCGCCATCATCTTGTCGGCCTTGGGGAGGTTCACCCAGAGCTGGAGGCCGTGGAAGAGGCCGCCGGACATGACGAGGGACTCCGGCGGGGCCTCGATGTGCAGCAGCCCGGAGCCGGCGGTCATCCACTGGGTGTCGCCGTTCTCGATGGTGCCGCCGCCACCGTTGCTGTCCTGGTGGACGAAGGTGCCGTCGATCAGATAGGTGACGGTCTCGAAGCCGCGGTGCGGGTGCCAGGGAGTGCCCTTGGGCTCGCCGGCCGCGTACTCCACCTCACCCATCTGGTCCATCATGATGAACGGGTCGAGGTGCTTGTAGTTGATGCCCGCGAAGGCGCGGCGCACCGGGAAGCCCTCCCCCTCGAACCCGGTGGGCGCGGTCGTGACCGCGAGCACGGGACGGGCCACGGCGTCGCCCTGGGCCACGACCTTGGGCAGACTCAGCGGGTTTTCGACGGTCACTGCGGGCATGGGAAGCCACCTCCGGGATTGTCCTGATTCCAATTTAGTTGAATGGTGAACATCCTGCAAGGGGGGATGCATTCCCGCCCGCGTCCGGGCAGCACAAAGGGCCCGCACCCCATCGGTACGGACCCTTCGGGACAGCCGCAACTCAGCCGCCAACGAAACGAGAGGCCCTAGCCGTACATACGACGCATCGCGAAGTCGACCATCTGCTCCACGGCCTTGGCGTCGAAGACCATGCGGTGATCGCCCTCCATGTCGAGGACGAAGCCGTAGCCGGTGGGCAGCAGGTCGATCACCTCGGCTCCGGTGATCACGAAGTACTTGGACTCCTTGCCCGCGTACAGCCGCAGCTCCTTGAGCGTGGTGAACATGGGAATCACCGGCTGCTGGGTGTTGTGCAGGGCCAGGAAGCCCGGGTTGTCCCCGCGCGGGCAGTAGACCTTCGAGGTCGCGAAGATCTGCTGGAAGTCCTCCGCGGACAGGGAGCCCGTGGTGAAGGCCCGGACCGCGTCCGCCAGGGACGGCGGTGACGGTTCGGGGTACAGCGGCTGCTCGCCGTAGCCGCCACCCATCTGCTGCTGCGCGCCCGGGGTCTGGTCATAGCCGTACATGCCGCAAAGAGTAATCGGACACATCAACCCCTTGAGGGGTTGCGTCTTATTACTGACGGGTAGCATCATCGTAGAGGTCAGCTGATATACCCACGCCAGCTCGTCGCCCGACCCTCACCCCTCCCCGGGGCGCTGCGCGCCACTGCTATTGATTACGGAGCCTTCCCAATGGGGCACTACAAGTCGAATCTCCGCGACATCGAGTTCAACCTCTTCGAGGTCCTCGGGCGCGACAAGGTGTACGGCACCGGCACGTTCGCCGAGATGGACGTCGACACCGCGAAGACCATCCTCGACGAGGTCAACCGCCTCGCGGAGAACGAGCTCGCCGACTCCTTCGCGGACGCCGACCGCAACCCGCCGGTCTTCGACCCGGAGACCAACACCGCTCCGGTCCCGGCCTCCTTCAAGAAGTCGTACCAGGCGTTCATGGACTCCGAGTACTGGCGTCTGGGCCTGCCCGAGGAGATCGGCGGCACCACCTCGCCGCGCTCTCTGATCTGGGGCTACGCGGAGCTGCTGCTCGGTGCGAACCCGGCCGTCTGGATGTACTCCTCCGGCCCGGCCTTCGCCGGCATCCTCTTCGACGAGGGCAACGAGGCGCAGAAGAAGATCGCGGAGATCGCCGTCGAGAAGCAGTGGGGCTCGACGATGGTGCTGACCGAGCCCGACGCGGGTTCGGACGTCGGCGCCGGCCGCACGAAGGCCGTCGAGCAGGAGGACGGCTCCTGGCACATCGAGGGTGTGAAGCGCTTCATCACCTCGGGCGAGCACGACATGTCCGAGAACATCATTCACTACGTGCTGGCGCGCCCCGAGGGTGCGGGCCCGGGCACCAAGGGCCTGTCGCTCTTCATGGTCCCGAAGTTCCACTTCGACTGGACCACCGGTGAGCTGGCCGAGCGCAACGGCGTGTACGCGACGAACGTCGAGCACAAGATGGGCCTCAAGGCGTCCAACACGTGCGAGATGACGTTCGGCGACCAGCACCCCGCCAAGGGCTGGCTGATCGGTGACAAGCACGACGGCATCCGCCAGATGTTCCGCATCATCGAGTTCGCCCGCATGATGGTCGGCACGAAGGCCATCGCGACGCTCTCGACGGGTTACCTGAACGCGCTGGAGTACGCCAAGGAGCGCGTCCAGGGCACGGACCTCTCGCAGTTCATGGACAAGACGGCGCCCAAGGTCACCATCACGCACCACCCCGACGTGCGCCGCTCGCTCATGACGCAGAAGGCGTACGCGGAGGGCATGCGCTCCCTCGTGCTGTACACCGCCACGGTCCAGGACGCGATCCAGGAGCAGGAGTCCGCGGGCGAGGACGCGAAGGCGCTGCACGGCCTCAACGACCTGCTGCTCCCGATCGTGAAGGGCTACGGCTCCGAGAAGTCGTACGAGCAGCTCGCGCAGTCGCTCCAGACCTTCGGTGGTTCCGGTTACCTCCAGGAGTACCCGGTCGAGCAGTACATCCGCGACGCCAAGATCGACACCCTTTACGAGGGCACGACGGCGATCCAGGGCCAGGACTTCTTCTTCCGGAAGATCGTCCGCGACCAGGGCGCCTCGCTGAACACGCTCTCCGAGGAGATCAAGAAGTTCCTCGCCGAGAACCAGGGCAACGAGGAGCTCAGCGCCTCGGTCGACTCGCTCGCCAAGGCGGCCGTGGACCTGGAGGCGATCGTCGGCACGATGATCACCGACCTCACCGCGACCGGCGAGGACGTCAGGAACATCTACAAGGTGGGCCTCAACACCACCCGCCTGCTGATGGCCTCCGGCGATGTCGTCGTCGGTTACCTGCTGCTCAAGGGCGCGGCCGTGGCCGCCGAGAAGCTGCCGACCGCGTCCCCGAAGGACGTCGCCTTCTACCAGGGCAAGATCGCCGCCGCGAAGTTCTTCGCCGCGAACATCCTGCCGGGCGTCGGCGCCGAGCGCGCGCTCGCGGAGAGCATCGACAACTCGCTGATGGAGCTGGACGAGGCCGCGTTCTAGTCCTGCGGCCCGCACGATCCGTCAACCGGCGCCGCCACCCGAAATCCTTTCGGGTGGCGGCGCTGTCGTATCAGCTGGGTACGCTGAGTGCAGCGCCGAGAATCCCGTCCATGGGAGGAACCATGACCGCCGAGGCACTGCCCGAAGCGTCGCAGCTGCGGCGCGACGATTCCAAGTGGCCGGTCCCGCCCGAGGACGGCTACACCGCGGACGACTTGTTCACACTTCACGACCTCCCGCCGCACACAGAGCTGATCGACGGGAGCCTGGTTTTCGTGAGTCCACAGCGCAAGTTCCACACGCTGGCTATGTATCTGCTGGAACAGGGGCTGCGCCAGCACGTCCCCGAGGATCTGCGGGTGCGCCGAGAAATGGCCGTGGTACTCGGCAAGCGCAACGCTCCGGAGCCCGACCTCCTCGTCGTCATGGCAGAGGCGGACAAGGACCAGCGGCAGACCCGCTACCAAGCTGCCGACGTCTTGCTCGCGGTCGAGGTCGTCTCCCCCGACTCCGAGGACCGCGACCGCGACACCAAGCCGCGCAAGTATGCCGGCGCGGGCATCAAGCACTTCTGGCTCGTCGAAATGACTGGTGAGCACGACCATCCCACGGTCCACACCTACGAGCTGGACCCGGTCAACAAGACCTACGTCTCCACCGGCGTCCACCACGACCGCCTCAAGCTCTCCGTTCCGTACGACATCAACATCGACCTGACCGCCATCGACGAGCTCTAGACCCCCGGCGGGCGGCGTTCGATCGTCGTTACAGTGAAGAACATGAGTTCTCCCCTCCGCTTCGACCGCGGGCACACCGACGACCTGATGGCCTTCCTGATGGCCAGCCCCTCCCCCTACCACGCGGTGGCTTCCGCCGCGGCGCGGTTGGAGAAGGCCGGTTTCCGGCAGGTCGAGGAGACCGCGGCCTGGGACGCCTCCACCGGTGGGAAGTACGTGCTGCGGGGCGGGGCGATCATCGCCTGGTACGTGCCGGAGGGCGCCGAGGCGCACACCCCGTTCCGGATCGCCGGAGCGCACACCGACTCGCCGAACCTCCGGGTGAAGCCGCTGCCCGACACCGGTTCGTACGGCTGGCGCCAGGTCGCCGTCGAGATCTACGGCGGGACGCTCCTGAACACCTGGCTCGACCGGGACCTGGGCCTCGCCGGCCGGATCTCGCTGCGGGACGGCACCCACCGGCTGGTCAACATCGACCGGGCGCTCCTGCGCGTACCGCAGCTGGCCGTCCACCTGGACCGGTCGGCCAACACCGACGGCCTCAAGCTCGACCGGCAGAAGCACATGCAGCCGATCTGGGGACTCGGTGACGTCGAGGAGGGCGACCTCATCCGCTTCGTCGCCGAGGAGGCGGGCGTCGACGCCGAGGACGTGACCGGCTGGGACCTGATGCCGCACGCAATCGAGCCGCCCTCCTATCTGGGCCGGGACCGGGAGCTGCTGGCCGGCCCCCGGATGGACAACCTGCTCTCCGTGCACGCGGCGACCGCCGCGCTCGCCGCCGTCGCCGGTCAGCCGGACGACGAGATCCCGTACATCCCGGTGCTCGCCGCCTTCGACCACGAGGAGAACGGCTCGCAGTCCGACACCGGCGCCGACGGCCCGCTGCTCGGCACCGTCCTGGAGCGCTCCGTGTTCGCGCGCGGCGGCACCCTCGAAGACCGCGCCCGTGCCTTCGCCGGCACCGTCTGCCTCTCCTCCGACACCGGTCACGCGGTGCACCCGAACTACGCGGAGCGCCACGACCCGACGCACCACCCGGTGGCCAACGGCGGACCGATCCTCAAGGTCAACGTCAATATGCGGTACGCGACCGACGGCAGCGGCCGGGCCGTGTTCGCGGCGGCGTGCGAGAAGGCCGGCGTGCCGTGGCAGACGTTCGTCTCCAACAACGCGATGCCGTGCGGCACGACGATCGGACCGATCACTGCGGCCCGTCACGGCATCCAGACCGTCGACGTCGGCGTCGCGATCCTGTCGATGCACAGCGCCCGAGAGCTGTGCGGCGCGGACGACCCGTACCTGCTGGCGAACGCGCTCACGGCGTTCCTGGCGGGCTGACACCACGGGCGCCCCCTGTCGAAGGCGTGGGTCATGCCTTCGACAGGGGGCGCCCTTCATTCCGGGCCCTACGAGACCGTGGTCAGATACATGCCGGAGGCGCCCGCCCCCGCCGTGTTGCGGCAGCTGTAGTTGCCGCTCGGCCGGGCGTGGATCAGCGTGAGGCAGCGGCCGAGCGCCAACTGCCCGTAGTAGTTGGGGTGTACGGACTCCTGCACCGGGCCCTGGGTCTCGTTGCTGTCGATCCAGCGGGCCCACTCGCTCGTCGTGGCCGACGCGGGCGCGGTCGAGCTGACCAGCTTGCTGGTCCTCGCGCACACCTCGCGGCCCTGGAGCATGTCCCGCAGGTCCATGAACTGCACGCCCTTGGTGGTGGCGACGCCCTTGAGGCGGCCGGCGACCTGGGGGACGAGCGAGTCGCGCGCCCAGTCGGAGTCCTTGTTCCAGAAGGGGCAGCCGCCCGTGTTCGTACGGCTCCAGCCGCTCTCCGCGTAGCGGTTCTCGGCGCCGCGCGGGATGGGAGAGGGATAGGACTGGAGCACGATCCGGTAGTCCGACGCGGCGTATCCGGCCCCGGACATGACCGCGCGGATCTCGTCGACGGACTTGCCGACGTCCGCCATGACTGTGTTGATCTTCGAGTCGACGGCGGCCTGCTGGTCGTCGTGGCAGTACGAGTACCAGACGATGTAGTCGGTCGCGCAGCTCCTGATGATGTCCGCGAAGCCCAGGTCGTTGCCGCCGACGGACAGGACGATCAGCTTCACGTCGTGGGCTGCCGCGATACCGGCGAGCTGGTCGGCCTGCGGAGCCTCGCCCTTGTAGGAAACGCCGCCGTTCGCCGCCCGGAAGACGTTCTGGGTCGTGGCGCCCGAGCAGGCGATGTTGATCAACGCCCCCACCGCACCGGCCGCGCCATTGACCTCGGCGGAGTCCGAGCGGTGGCAGCCGTTCGCCGCCGTGGTGCCGTAGACGCGGCTCGGGTCGTACCCACTCCCCGTCCATGCCCGGTCGGTCCCGTCGTGGTTCCCGCCGGCGGTAAGGCTGTTGCCCTGCCAGCGGCCGGCCTCGCCGGAGATGTAGCTGTCGCCCATCGTCACGACGGCGGTGGGCCCTGAGCCGGGGCTCGCGACGGCGGGGGAGACGCCGGCGGCCGTCAGTGCCGCCGCGGCGGCGAGGGAGAGAGCGAGAAGCCCGTGAACGGCGCGGTAGGGGGATGAGCGCATGGCTGTTGTTCTCCTGCGTCGGTGCAGAGAAGCGGGGGACAGCCGCCGGCCGGTGGCATACGGAATCTGGCACGCCCTGGCTTGTTACCGCTAGGTAGCGCCACGTTTCTCTTTCGTCACGGAGGCGAGCGCACGCTCGGATACGGACCCGGAGTCGGAACCGGAGTCGGACCCGGACCGGTGGTCATACCGGGCTGGTCCGGAACCGGCGCCGGTACTCGGTCGGCGTCGTGCCGAGTTCCAGCGGAACACTGAACTGGCTCTGCCCAAGGCCGCTTCAGGTACATCACGAGCTGCCGGGCGACGCGCAGCGCGGTGGCCTCGCCGAGGTCGTCGGCGATGAGGGCGAGCGACAGATCGAGGCAGGTAGCTGATCCCCGCGCCGGTCCACACATCCCCTTCGCGAATGAAAATCGGATCGGCATAGACCTCGATCATCGGATGGTCGGCGGCGAGCTGCTGCGCGGTCGACCAGTGGGTGGTGGCCGCTTGCGAACGGCATCCCTCGAAGAACTCGCCGCTGCCGCCCGGGGCATGGCCGTTGCCGGGCCGGGTACACGATCCACAGACCGGCCCGGAGCCTCCGGGCCATCGAGGAGGCAGACATCATGGGACTCGGAGGGTGCATCATCCTCATCGGCGCAGGGGCCGTTCTCGCCTTCGCCACCGACTGGGAAATGGACACCGTCAACGTCGATCTGGTCGGCTGGATCATGATGATCGTCGGCCTCATCGGCGTCTTCGCCTACGCGAGCATCGCGCGCCGCCGCCGCCTGGTCGTACCGCCCACCGCGGTCGTGCCGGATGACGAGCGCCGTTAGAACCGGCCACCTGGGACGACCTGGCATCCGAACGCATCTGCGCCTCGATATTCTTGGGTGTACGCGCGCCCCGACCGGGTGCGTCCTCCCCCCACTGAGAGGCACTCGTGGAGTTCCGGCTGCTCGGCACCGTCTCCATCGACACACTCTCGGGCCCCCTCCCGCTCGGGCCCGCCAAACGCCGAAGCCTGCTCGCCGCCCTGCTGCTGCGCGCCAACACCCCCGTATCCATATCCCAGTTGACGGACGCGCTGTGGGACGACGAACCACCCCTGCACGCCCGTACCGTCATCCAGGGCCATGTGTCCCGGCTGCGCGCCCTCCTCATGGAGGCCGACGCCGAGGCGCACGAGGTGGAACTGACCACGCTCGGTGACGCCTATCTGCTGCGGGTGCCGGAATCGCTGCTCGACTCGCAGCGATTCGAGGAGCTGCTCATGCTGGCGCGGGAGCAGCGTAGCGCCACCGACACCGTGCTGATGCTCAAGGAAGCCCTCGCGCTGTGGCAGGGGCCACCGCTCACGGGGGTGTTCGCCGGTCCGCCGCTCCAGGCGGCCGCGCACTCCCTGGAGGAGTCGCGGCTGGCCACGGTCGAGCAACTGGCCGGTGCCTACGCCCGGTTGGGGGAGCACAACCGGGCCGCAGCGGTGCTGCGGGCGGAAGCCGTGGCGCACCCGATGCGGGAGTCGCTGGCGGCGGCGCTGATGACGGCCCTGTACCGGTCCGGGCGGCAGTCGGAGGCCCTGGACTGGTTCCACCGCACCCGGCGGCTGCTCGCCGACGAGCTGGGCGTCGACCCCGGGCGGGAGCTCGCCGACGCGTACGCGCTGATCCTGCGAGGCGACCCCGAGGCCGGCCGGCACTCCGACGACGGCCCCGGGCCCACGCAGCTCCGCCCGGCGGCCATCGGCGTCGACGTGCCGGCGCCCCTCACCCCCGCACGCGCCCTCGCCCCGGCGCACCCCGGCGGCGAGCCCCACACTGCCGACCTGCTGCCCCGCGCACCCCGCGGCTTCCACGGGCGGCTCCTCGAACTGGCCTCGCTGTCCCGGGCCGCGGCGGGCGAGGCCCCCATCTGTCTGGTCACCGGACCGACGGGCATCGGCAAGACCGCGCTCGCCCTCCAGTGGGCGCACCGCAACGTCGTGGCCTTCCCCGACGGACGACTCTTCGCCGATCTGCGCGGATTCAGCGACACCGGCGAGCCCGAACCGCTGGAGATCCTGCGTGAGTTCCTGCTCGCGCTCGGCGTCGCACCGCGCCGCGTACCCGAATCCGTCCCGGCCGCGGCCGCGCTCTTCCGCTCGATGACCGCCCGGCGCAGTCTGCTCGTCGTACTCGACAACGCCCGCGACTCCGCCCAGCTCAGGCCGCTGCTGCCGGGCGGTACCGACTGCGTCACCGTGGTCACCAGCCGCCACCGGCTCGAAGGCATCATCGCCTCGGACGCGGCCCGGCCCGTCCCGCTCGACATCCTCGGCCCGCAGGACGGTGTGGCCCTGCTGGCCGGCGTACTCGGTGAGGAGCGGGTCCTCGCCGAACCGGTGGCGGCCCGCCGTCTCGCCGAGCTCTGCGGCGGACTGCCGCTCGCCCTGCGGGTCACGGCGGCGCGCCTGTCGGGCCGCCCCCAGCGCACCCTGGCCGGTACGGCCGCCGAACTGGCCGACGAACAGAACCGGCTGGCCTACCTCGAAGGCGAGGACACCGGTGTCTCCGCCGCGCTGCGCCTGACCGTGCAGCAGCTGCCGCCCGAGGCCGTCCACCAGTTCGCCCGCCTCGGCCACCACCCCGGTGGCCACTTCGACCCGTACACGGCCGCCGCGCTCGCCGGCAGCAACCCGGTCACCGCGGCAACCGCGCTGGAACGGCTCGGAGCCGCCCACCTCGTCACCGAGACGGCGCCCGGCCGCTGGGTCCTGCACGACCTCGTGCGCCTGTACGCCCGTGGCCTGGACCCGGCATCGGGGCGCGAAGCCCTCATCAGCGTCCTCGACCACTACATCGCGACCGCGCTCGCCGCCGCGGACACGGCCGAACCCGGAGGCGAGTCCTGCTTCCTCCTCCCGGACGGCTTCCACCGCCCCAGCGCCGTACGGGACTTCGCCGACCGGGCGGAGGCGATGAACTGGCTGGCCACGGAACGCGAGGATCTGACCCTGGCCGCCGCCGCGGCCCGTACCGCCGGACTCGACGACCGGTCCTGGCGGATCATCCTGCTCCAGTGGCCCCAGGTGGTGTGGCGGGTACGGGACAACTGGACGCCGATGCTGGAGACGGCCCTCGCCGCCGCGCGCGCCCTCGACGATCCGTACGCCGAGTCACGGGTGACGACGCTGCTGGGCTGGGTCCTGACCGAGGAGGGCAGGACCGCCGACGCCGTCGCCCTGCTGGAGCGCTCCCCGGGCCTCGCCCGGCAGGCCGACGACCGCCTCGGCGAGGCGACCGCGCTGATCAACCTGGCCATCGTGCAGGCCGAACAGGGCGACGTGGAGCTGGCGTTGGAGGGCTGCGCACGCGCCATCGAGCTGGGCCGCGAGGAGCGGGACGCCCACACCGAGATGCTGGCCCTGCAACACCTCGCCCGGATGCAGCTCGCCGCGAACCGGCCGCAGGAAGCCCTCGACGCCGCCCGGGCCGCCCTCGATCTCGGCCCGGAGCACGAGGAGGCGGCCCGACGGGTGCTGCTGACGACCGTCTGCGGCGAGGCCCATTTGGCGCTGGGCGCGAAGGACGACGGCATCCGGCTGCTGGAGCGGGCCGCCCGGGAGGCGGAGGAGGCCGGATTCAGCGACGGCGCGGTACGGGCCCTCGGCGCGTTGTGGCAGGTCACGGCGGAGCCGGACCACGGCAAGCGGTACGAGCAGGCGGTCCGCAGGCTCTCCGACGACGGCTGACGCACGCGGGCCGAGGGGGCGTGCCCGGGGCACGAAAGCCGGACATCGGCGGGAGATCGGCCGGACGTTAGCGGCACGACAGCGAAACGTCACCGCCGGACGGCAGACTCATGAATGTCAGCAGGTCAGGGGCGTCCCACCGCAGCACGCGGGGCGGCTCCGGACCACTGCGCCACTCAGACCGTCGACCGTCGGGCCGGACCACCGGACGCGTCGGACTCCCATCACCGACCCGGGGGAACTCTCATGCGTACGTCCCGTCACCGCTCCACCCTGCTCGCCGCCGCGACCACGGCAGTGCTCGCCCTCGCCCTCACCGCCTGTGGCGGGGACGACGGCGGCACGAAGTCCGCCGGCCCGGCGGACAGCAGCTCCGCACCGGCCGCCGCGGCCGCAGGCTCCTCGCAGGACACCGGCACCACGAAGGACACCGCCGCCGCGCAGACCACCGGCAGCAACACCGGCACCGGCACCGCCGACAAGTCCACCGGTGACGGCGCCGCCGCGTCCGCCCCGACCTGCACCACCAAGGACGTCGCCATCAGCGCCGCCCGCCAGGACGGCCCGCCCTACACGCACATCGTCCTGACGGCGAAGAACACCTCCGGCCACAGCTGCACGATCAAGGGCTTCCCCAAGGTCCAGTTCCTGGAGAGCCACAAGGAGGACGTGCCCGCGGTCGCCAAGAGCAAGCCGGCCGCCCCCGTCGTGCTGGAGGCCGGTGCCCCCGCGTACGCCCTGGTGAAGCTGTCCGACGGTGGCGTGGACGAGGAGACCGAGCCGGTGTCGGCCTTCTCCGTCTGGCTCGAGGGCGGCGACGGCATGGCCGCCGTGAAGGCGCCCGGCTCCGGTGGCATCGCCGTCGACCCGGCCGTCTGGGCGACCGGCTACTGGACCCCCGAACTCCGCAACGGCGCCGACGACTTCTGAGTACCGGCTCCCTGAGCGGAGCGCGGGCGCCCACCACCCCGAACGGGGCGCGGGCCGGCCCCCCGAACGGCCCGCGGGCCCGGTCCGGTGGATTCCCACCGGACGCGGGCCCGCCCGCGTACCCGGATGCACCACCGTCACACGGGTTGCACCGCCGTCACACGGTCATCCGGCAGAGGTCAGGCGTCCATGCCCGCGAGCACCAGCGGCAGCCGGGACGTGCCCTCGGCGGTCACGCGGAGCGGGACGCCCCAGTCCTGCTGGTGGACATGGCAGGCCGGGTACTCGTTCTCCGGGTCGTCGTCGCAGGACGCCGCCATCGCCGAGACGTGCAGCACGCCTTCGGTGACCCCGTCCGCCAGGACCAGATCGCGGAACAGATCGGTGCCGGGGCCAGCGCCCTTCGCCAGCAGCTCGGGCGGGGTCGAGGAGACGAGCAGCCGGGTCGAGGGACCGTACCGGGTGTCCAGCTTCTGCCCGGCCGGCGCCTGGAAGACCACATCGAGCCGGAGCGCTCCCGGAGCGACCTCGGTGGCCGCCCGCTGCGTCCGGTGGGCCTCGCCCGCGACGCGTACGGCCTCTTCGGGCAGCAGCAGCCGGGTCAGCCGGTGGCGGGCCGACTCCACGACGACCAGGTCGCCGTCGACCAGCACCGCGTCGCTCGGCTCGCGCACGTCCGTAGCCAGAGTGGTGACCTCGCCGCTCTCGGGGTCGTACCGCCGCAGCGCGTGGTTGTACGTGTCGCTTACGGCGACGGACCCGTCCGGCAGCGCGGTGACGCCCAGCGGGTGCTGGAAGAGCGCCTGTTCGGCGGCGCCGTCGCGGTGACCGAAGTCGAAGAGCCCGGT
The DNA here is from genome assembly GCF_042670885.1 of Streptomyces sp. NPDC057136. Classification (NCBI taxonomy): domain Bacteria; kingdom Bacillati; phylum Actinomycetota; class Actinomycetes; order Kitasatosporales; family Streptomycetaceae; genus Streptomyces; species Streptomyces sp. NPDC057136. Next base: position 79,458 of record NZ_JBHUUV010000002.1, on the reverse strand, counting down.
GCCGACGGCGGTGTGGACGGAGCCGTCGCGCTCGACGTACCGCACAGCGGAGGTCTCCGAGTCCGCGACCCACAGCCGCTCCCCGTCGACGGACGTGGCGAGACCGGACGGCTGCGCGAACCACGCCTCGGCCGCGGGCCCGTCGACCAGCCCCTCGTTCGTCGTGCCCGCCTCGACCCGCACGGTCAGGGTCCCGGGGTCGTACGACCACAGCTGGTGCACGCCGGCCATCGCGATCCACAGGCGGTCGGCGAACCAGGCGATGTCCCACGGCGAGGAGAGGTCGATGTCCCTGGCCGGGCCGTGGCTCGGCGCCCCCTGCCACCACTGGCGGCCGGTCCCGGCGAGCGTGGTCGTCAGGCCCGTCCCCAGATCGAGGGCACGGATCGCGTGGTTGACCGTGTCCGCGACGGCGATACGCCCGTCGGGCAGCACGGCGAGACCCTGCGGCTCGCTGAACCTGGCTTCGTCAGGACCGCCGTCCACCAGCCCGCGCTCGCCCGCACCGAAGTGCCGGCGGACGGTCTCGCCGTCCTCGTCCAGCTCGACCAGCCGGTGCCGGGTGGTGTCGGAGACCAGGAAGCCGCCGTCGGGGAGGGCAAGCGCCTTGCCGGGGAAGCGCAGATACGTGGCCACCGGCTCCGGAGCGACATAGGGACCGTCGCCCCGCCGCAGCGTGCCCTTCTCCCCGTGCTCGGCCTCCAGCTCCTCGACCAGCTTCTCGATGGCGTGCGCGTGCCCCTCACCGGCGTGCTGGGCGACGACGTACCCCTCGGGGTCGATGACGACGAGCGTCGGCCAGGCCCGTACGGCGTACTGCTTCCAGGTGGCGAGCTCGGGATCGTCCAGGACGGGGTGGTGCACCTCGTACCGCTCGACGGCGTCGACGACGGCCTGGTGCTCGGCCTCGTGCACGAACTTCGGCGAGTGCACGCCGATGATCACCACGGTGTCGCGGTGCTTCTCCTCCAGCTCGCGCAGCTCATCGAGGACATGCAGACAGTTCACACAGCAGAACGTCCAAAAATCCAAGATCACAATGCGCCCTCGCAGGTCAGCGAGGGTGTACTGCGTATCGCCTGTATTCAGCCAGCCACCCTTGCCGATCAGCTCGGGGGCCCGGACGCGCGCACGTGTAGCCATACCGACAGTCAACATCACCGCGCCCTGCACGCATTCCGGTGGGGGCTCGGGGACCCTGTCAGCCATGAGACTTCTCGTACGTGAGCGACTGTTCGCCGTCGGTGACGACTACTGGATCAAGGACACCGAGGGGCGCAAGGTCTTCCTGGTCGACGGCAAGGCCATGCGGATGCGGGACACCTTCGAGCTGAAGGACGCGCAGGGCCGGATTCTCATCGAACTGCGGCAGAAGCTGATCAGCCTGCGCGACACGATGGTCATCGAACGCGACGGCGAAGAGCTCGCCGAGGTCAAGCGGAAGCGGCTGTCACTGCTGCGCAACCACTACCGGGTGACGCTGGTCGACGGCACCGAACTCGACGTCAGCGGGCGCATTCTGGACCGCGAGTTCGCCATCGACTACGACGGGGAGCTGCTCGCCCAGATCTCCCGTCGCTGGCTCACGGTCCGCGACACGTACGGGATCGACGTCGTCCGCGAGGACGCCGACGCGGCGCTGCTCATCGCCGTGTCGTTGTGCGTGATCGTGCTCGCGGACAAGGAGGGGTGAGCCGACGCCTGTGAGTCAGCGCGGCGGGGCGAGGCCCAGGCGGCGGTCCTTCAGGGCCGGGAACTGCTCCCGCGTGGTGGCGGTCCTGGCCGGGTCGAACTCCACGGTAAGGATCTCCTCGCCCGCGCCCGCCTCGGCCAGCACCTCGCCCCACGGGTCGACGACGATGCTGTGCCCGGCCTGCGGGACATCGGCATGGGTGCCCGCGGTGCCGACGGCCAGGACGTACGCCTGGTTCTCGACGGCGCGGGCCTGGGCCAGCAGCGTCCAGTGGGCGCGGCGGCGCTCCGGCCAGCCGGCCGCGACGACCAGGGTCTCGGCGCCCGCGTCGACGAGCCCGCGGAACAGTTCCGGGAAGCGCAGGTCGTAACAGGTGGCGAGGCCCAGCGTGGTCTGCGGCAGGGCGACCGTGACCAGTTCCTCGCCCGCGCCCATCATCACCGCCTCGCCCTTGTCGAAGCCGAAGAGGTGGATCTTGCGGTACGAGGCCACCCGCTCGCCCTCGGGCGAGAAGACCAGCGAGGTGTTGTAGAGGGTGCCGTCCGCGGCCCGCTCGACGAAGGAACCGGCGTGCAGCCAGACCCCGGCCTCCGCCGCGGCCTTCGCCATCAACTGGTGCGTGGGGCCCTCGAAGGGTTCGGCCTCGTCCGCGAAAGCGGTGTAGGCGAAGGCGCCTACCGGCCAGAGCTCGGGGAGAACCACCAGGTCCGCACCCCGCTGGGAGACGACCAGCGAAGCCGCTCGGTCTCTGCGGGCATTGACGGATTCGTCCGGTTCTACTGCGATCTGGATGAGGGAGGCGCGCACACTACCACCGTCCTGGCATTCGAGCCGTCAACACGGGCCTACGATCGTCACACGAAAGCACTGCCGGGGTGCCTGCCCGCAGCGTAACTTAGCCAACGAACCTCAACCGAAGACAGCGTCCCGCAGACAGCGCCGTCAGTTCCGGCCAGCGCGCCGGTACTCCCTGCTCTCCAGCCCATGCACCGCAGAACCGCACGAGGGGTCCCGTGACCGTCCATCCCAGCCTCCAGACCTACGCCGACGCCTGGACCCACTCCATCGAGTCGATAGCCGAGCTGGTGAAGCCGCTCGTCGAAGGGGAGTGGAATCGCCGTACGCCGTGCCCCGGCTGGTCGGTGCGCGACATCGTGTCGCACATCATCGGCATGGAGTGCGAACAGCTCGGCGACCCCCGCCCGATCCACACGCTGCCGCGCGATCTCTACCACGTGCAGAACGACTTCACCCGGTACATGGAGATGCAGGTCGACGTGCGGCGTCACCACACCGCACCGGAGATGACCTCCGAGCTGGAGTACACCGTCATCCGCCGCGCCCGCCAGCTGCGCAACGAGTCGCGTGCTCCCGAGACCATGGTCCGGGCGCCCCTCGGGACGGAACAGACCCTGGAACTGGCGCTGCACATGCGGGCCTTCGACGTCTGGGTGCACGAGCAGGACCTGCGTACGACGCTGGGTCAGCCGGGCAATCTGGACTCCCCCGGCGCCCTCGTCGCCCGGGACACCCTGCTCGCCGCACTGCCGAAGGCCGTCGCCAAGAACGCGGGCGCGCCCGTCAATTCGGCGGTCGTGCTCGATGTCCACGGGCCCGTGGAGTTTCTGCGCACGGTCCGCGTGGACGCGGACGGCCGCGGTTCGATCGACGGGGCGCCGTCCCTGGGTCCCGCCGTGACGCTGGCAATGGACTGGGAGACGTACTACCGCCTCGCCTGCGGCAGGGTCCGGGCGACCGCGGTCGCGGACCGGATCAAGGTCGAGGGCGACCAGGATCTCGGGGCCGCGATCCTGCACCACTTCGCCGTGACGCCGTAGTTCCACCGGTCGGCGACGCCCGTCCTGGAGTACGAGACGGGCGCGCCGCCGGCCGGGCGCGCCGACGCATTACGCGGGCACGTGCACGGCCTCGACCCTGCTCACCACATGGTGATCGCGTTCCCTGAGCGCCGCCCTGGCCCGCAGCCGCAGTATCTGGGTGATGCCGAGCGCCTCCAGGACGAAGACGGAGGCGAACGCGATCCGGTAGTTGTCGCCGGTCGCGTCCAGCAGCACACCGACCGCGAACAGCGTGGTCATCGAGGCGACGAAGCCGCCCATGTTGACGATCCCCGACGCGGTGCCCTGCCGCTCCGGCGGGTTGGCGGGCCGCGCGAAGTCGAAGCCGATCATCGACGCGGGTCCGCACGCACCGAGCACCAGGCACAGGGTGACCAGCAGCCACATCGGCGCGTGGTCGGCCGGGTGGAAGATCGTCGCGGCCCACAGCAGGGCCGTCAGCGCGACCGTCCCGAGCGCCAGCGGGACGCGCGCCGCGTGGTGCCGGGCGATGACCTGCCCGTACACGAGCCCCACCGCCATGTTGGAGAGCACCACCAGCGTGAGCAGCTCACCTGCCGTTCCCCGGCTCAGTCCCTGTGCCTCGACCAGGAACGGCATGCCCCAGAGCAGCAGGAAGACCATGGCGGGGAACTGGGTGGTGAAGTGCACCCACATCCCGAGCCGGGTGCCCGGCTCCCGCCAGGCGGCGGCGATCTGCTTCCGTACGTACGCGGCGCCCGCGTGCTCGGCGGGCGGCGGCTCGTGCCCCTCCGGGTGGTCCTTGAGGAACAGCAGCAGCAACACCAGCACCACCACGCCCGCGGCCGCGCTGCCGACGAAGGTCGTCGTCCAGCCGAAGCCGTGCAGCGCGCGTGCGATGAACAGGGTCGAGACGAGGTTGCCCGCCATCCCGAACAGCGCGGCGACCTGCCCGATCATCGGTCCGCGCCGGGCCGGGAACCACCGGCTGCCGAGCCGCAGCACGCTGATGAACGTCATCGCGTCGCCGCAGCCGAGCAGCGCGCGGGAGGCCAGCGCCATGCCGTACGAGGGGGAGAGCGCGAAGCCGAGCTGTCCGAGTGTGAACAGCACGGCCCCGATGGTGAGGACCTTCTTCGTGCCGAGCCGGTCGACCATCAGCCCGACGGGTATCTGCATGCCCGCGTAGACGAGCAGCTGAAGGATGGAGAACGTCGACAGCGCCGAGGCGTTGACGTCGAAGCGGTCCGCGGCGTCGAGTCCGGCGACTCCCAGGCTCGTACGGAAGATGATGGCGACGAAGTAGACGGCGACACCGATGCCCCAGATCCGGGCGGCACGCCGGCCACCGGGCGGATCACCGGGCAGGGAAAGAGTGGGGGCGGCCCCGGAACTCACCGGTCCTCACCCCGGACCAGCACCTTGACCCGGCTGACGTGGCGCCGTACGACCTGCGCGGCACCGTCCGCGTCCCCGGCCCTGATGGCGTCCAGCAGCTCACCGTGCTCGGTGATGTTGGCGGCGATCCGGCCGGGGTGCGCCTCCAGCACGGCGACGCCCATTCGCAGCTGCCGGTCGCGCAGCTGGTCGTAGAGGCGCGAAAGGATCTCGTTGCCCGCGTTCCGCACGATCTCGGCGTGGAAGCAGCGGTCGCTGACGGCGACGGCGGCGAGGTCACCGGCCTCGGACTTCTGCCGCTGCTCCTCCAGCAGGTCCTCAAGCCGGCGGATCAGCTGCGCCGAAGCGGGCACCGCCTTGCGGGCCGCGAACTCCTCGACCAGCAGCCGGGTCTCCACCACGTCCGCGATCTCCTGCGCGGAGACGGCGAGCACGAGGGCGCCCTTCTTCGGGTAGAGCTTGATCAGCCCTTCGACCTCCAGCCGCAGCAGCGCCTCGCGCACGGGCGTACGGGAGACGCCGACGGCCTCCGCCAGATCGCCCTCGGTGAGGAGCGTCCCACCCTCGTAGCGACGGTCGAGTACGGCCTCTTTGATGTGGGCGTAGACGCGGTCGGCAGCGGGCGGCTGCTTGAGGGAGGTCTTGACGGGAGGCTTGGCTGGGGCAGCGGGCGCGGCAGGCATGCGCACAGCATAGATACAACATGGACGCATGTGACGATCCGTCCACGATATGAAATCCCGGAACCCCTCAGCCCCACTCCGGAAATACCCCGGAATTCACACCCGTTGCGGTACATCCATTGCCCCGCGCCATGAGTCTCACCACCGAGCGGCACCCTTATGTAGCCGCATATCAGGGGCATTTGGAGCGTTCAGTTGAATATCGGCATGAAGCGCAGATATCGCGCAACCGCCACCGCCACCGTGGCCCTCACCGCCGGCGCCGTTCTCGCGGGCAGCGCCTTCGCCACGCAGGCCCAGGCAGCCGCACCGCCGAAGCCCACGATCGTCGCCAAGGGCGGCTTCGTGATGAACAACGGCACCGGCAAGACCCTCTTCACCAAGGCCGCGGACACGCGCCGCTCCACCGGCTCCACCACCAAGATCATGACCGCCAAGGTGGTGCTGTCGCAGAAGAATCTGAACCTGGATTCCAAGGTCACGATCCAGAAGGCGTACAGCGACTACATCGTCTCCAAGGGCGCCTCGTCGGCCCGGCTGATCGTCGGCGACAAGGTCACCGTCCGCCAGCTCCTGTACGGGCTCATGCTCCCGTCGGGCTGCGACGCGGCGTACGCCCTCGCCGACAAGTTCGGCACCGGCACCACGCGCGGGGCCCGCGTGAAGTCGTTCATCGGCAAGATGAACGCCACCGCCAAGTCCCTCGGCCTGAAGAACACGAAGTTCGACTCGTTCGACGGCATAGGGGGTGGGAACAACTACTCCACCCCACGCGACCTGACGAAGATCGCCGGCAGCGCGATGGAGAGCTCCACCTTCCGCTCGATCGTCAAGACCAAGTCGACGAAGCAGAAGGTGACCACGAAGAGCGGCGGATACCGCTACATGGCGTGGAGCAACACCAACAAGATGCTCAGCACGTACAGCGGCGCGATCGGCGTGAAGACCGGCTCCGGTCCGACCGCCAAGTACTGCCTGGTCTTCGCCGCGACCCGTAACGGCAAGACGGTCATCGGCACGGTCCTCACCTCCTCGTCCGAGGCGAACAGGACCGCGGACGCGAAGAAGCTCATGGACTACGGCTTCAAGCTGTAGCACCTGTACGGATCCACGGATCACGGGTCTACGGACTACGGGGGGCGGTCACCGCGGTGACCGCCCGACCCGGCGGTGGCCGAACGACAGGACGAGGCTGACAGAGTCTTTGCCACGCCTACGTACATCCCTTCGGGCCGCTCATGAGTCTCGTATCGGGACCCCCTCACATCCCGGTCCCCCTCAACGCATTCGCGAACTCGGAGCGTTCATTGATATCGAGCCACAAGGCCCGCCCCAAGGCTGGTCACAAGGCCCGCAGCAAGCGCCTGCGCAACGCTGCCATCGCAGCCGTCGTCTCCGGTGGCGTGATGCTGGCGGTCTCGCCTCTCATGACGTCTGCCCAGGCCGCTGTCCCCCTGCCGACCCTCAGCGCCAAGGGTGCGTTCCTGCAGGACAGGACAACAGGCGCCAAGAAGTACGGCAAGGCCGCCGACATCAAGCGACAGATGGCCAGCACCACCAAGGTCATGACCGCCGCCGTGGTGCTCAACACCCCCGGCGTCGATCTGAGCCGCAAGGTGACCATCTCGCAGACCTACCGCGACTACGTCACGGCCAAGGGCGCCAGCACGGCGGACCTGAAAACCGGTGACAAGGCCACGGTCCGTCAGCTTCTGCACGCTCTGATGCTTCCGTCCGGCTGTGACGCGGCGTACGCGCTCGCCGACACCTTCGGCGTGGGCTCCACCCGGGCAGTCCGGACCCAGCAGTTCATCGGCCAGATGAACAAGAAGGCCGCCTCGCTCGGGATGACCAACACCACGTTCGACTCGTTCGACGGCATTTCGTCGACCGGGAACAACTACTCGACCCCACGCGACCTTGCGCAGCTCGCCAGCTACGCGATGCGGGGCTCGACGCTGCGCGGCATCATGAGCGCCGCCAAGTACGTCACCCCCGTGACGACCAGCACCGGCGCGCTGCGCACGTACACCTGGTACAACACCAACAAGCTGCTCGGCTCCTACAGCGGCGCCGTCGGCATCAAGACCGGCACCGGCACGACGGCAGGCCCCTGCCTCATCTTCGCCGCCACCCGGGGCGACAAGACGTACGTCGGCGTCATCCTGAACGGCACCGACCGCTACAACGACGCGGCCAAGCTGCTGGACTACGGCTTCGGTTCCGCCACCGCGACGACCATGCAGCTGCGTACGCTGCCCCAGGGCGCGCAGCGCGACTGATCCGGCACCGGAATCAAGCAGCCGGACACAAGCAGAAGGGTGGGGGGGGCGCCCCCGGGGCGCCCCCCCGGGGGGGGGGGGCCCCGGGGGGGGGCGGCGCGGGCGGGGGGGGGTTAAAAAAAAACAACCCCCCCCCCCCCCCCGGCCGGTTGGTTCCGGCCCCCCGGGGCGCCCAGCGCCCCTCCCCGCCCCCCTTAAAAACCCCGCCCCACACCCGCTGTGGGGGGCGCCCCCCCCGGGGGCCCCCACCCCTTTGTCTGTCAGGCCCAGGTGATCAGCCGCTTCGGCTGTTCCAGGATCGCCGCGACATCCGCGAGCACCTTGGAGCCGAGCTCGCCGTCGACCAGGCGGTGGTCGAACGACAGCGCCAGCGTGGTGACCTGGCGGGGCTTCACCTTGCCCTTGTGGACCCACGGCTGGAGCTTGATCGCACCGACCGCGAGGATCGCGGACTCGCCCGGGTTCAGGATCGGCGTTCCCGTGTCGACGCCGAAGACACCGACGTTGGTGATCGTCACTGTGCCGCCCGCCATCGCGGCGGGGGACGTCTTGCCCTCGCGCGCAGTGGAGACCAACTCGCCCAGTGAAGCGGCGAGCTGGGGCAGGGTCTGCTCGTGCGCGTCCTTGATGTTCGGCACGATCAGACCGCGCGGGGTGGCCGCGGCGATGCCCAGATTCACGTAGTGCTTCTGGACGATCTCCTGGTTGGCCTCGTCCCAGGCGGCGTTGACGTCCGGGTTCCGCTTGATCGCGACCAGGAGGGCCTTGGCGATGATCAGGAGCGGGTTGACCCGCACCCCCGCCATGTCCTTGTCCTCCTTGAGCTCCGCCACCAGCTTCATCGTGCGCGTCACATCGACGGTCACGAACTCGGTGACGTGCGGAGCCGTGAAGGCGCTGCCCACCATCGCCTGCGCGATGGCCTTGCGTACGCCCTTGACGGGGATACGAGTCTCCCGGGCACCCGGGACGACTGCGGCAGCCGCGGCCACCGGCACGGGCGCAGCGGGTGCGGCAACAGCAGCAGGTTCCGCCACGGGCGTCGCCGCCGCGTGGACGTCCTCGCGGGTGATGATGCCGTCCTTGCCGGTCGGTGTGACCGTCGCCAGGTCGATGCCCAGGTCCTTGGCCAGCTTGCGGACCGGCGGCTTGGCGAGCGGGCGGCTCTCCGGAGCCATCGTGCCGTGGCCGTTCAGTTCGCCCTGTACCGCGGCGGCGGCCTGCTGCGGGACCTCGGCACCCTTGCGCGGGCGCCGCTTCGTGGAGGACTCGGCCACGCCGTAGCCCACCAGGACCGGCTGGCGGCCCTTCGGCGCCTTGGGCTCGGGCTCGGCCACCGGCTCCGGAGCCGCCACGGGCTCCGCCGCGGGGGCCACGTCGCCGCTGCCCGGCGCCACGTCCACCGAGATGATCACCTGGCCGACATCGACGGTCGTGCCCTCGGGGAAGCGCAGCTCGTGCACGACCCCGTCGAACGGAATCGGCAGCTCCACAGCCGCCTTGGCCGTCTCGACCTCGCACACGACCTGGCCGTCGGTGACGGTGTCGCCGGGCTGGACGTACCACTTGAGGATTTCCGCCTCGGTCAGTCCTTCGCCCACATCGGGCATCTTGAACTCACGGAAGCGAGCAGACGTTTCGGTCATCGTCGTCACGAACCCTCTCCTCAGTACGCCAGCGAGCGGTCGACGGCGTCGAGCACCCGGTCGAGTCCCGGCAGGTACTCGTCCTCGAGACGGGCCGGCGGATACGGGACGTGGTAGCCGCCGACACGCAGCACCGGTGCTTCGAGGTGGTAGAAGCAGCGCTCCGTGATGCGGGCGGCGATCTCGGCGCCCGAGCCGTAGAACACCGGGGCCTCGTGGACCACCACGAGCCGGCCGGTCTTCTCCACCGACGTCTGGATCGCGTCGAAGTCGATCGGGGACATCGACCGCAGGTCCAGGACCTCGACCGACTTGCCCTCCTCCTGCGCGGCCGCGGCAGCCTCCAGGCAGACCTTCACCATCGGCCCGTACGCGACGAGCGTGAGGTCGGCACCTGTACGCGCCACCGTCGCCTTGTGCAGCGGCCCGGGAATGGACTCGGTGTCGACCTCGCCCTTGTCCCAGTAACGCCGCTTCGGCTCGAAGAAGATGATCGGGTCGTCGCTCTGCACGGCCTGCTGCATCATCCAGTACGCGTCGGACGCGTTGGACGGCGAAACGACCTTCAGCCCCGCGACGTGCGCGAACAAGGCCTCCGGCGACTCGCTGTGGTGCTCCACGGCGCCGATGCCGCCGCCGTACGGAATCCGCACGACGACCGGCAGCTTGATCTTGCCCAGCGAACGGGCGTGCATCTTCGCCAGCTGCGTGACGATCTGGTCGTACGCGGGGAAGACGAAGCCGTCGAACTGGATCTCGACGATCGGCCGGTAGCCCCGCAGGGCCATACCGATCGCCGTACCGACGATCCCGGACTCGGCGAGCGGGGTGTCGATGACCCGGCCCTCGCCGAAGTCCTTCTGGAGCCCGTCGGTGATCCGGAAGACGCCGCCCAGTTTGCCGACGTCCTCACCCATGATCAGGACCTTCGGGTCCGTGTCGAGGGCAAGGCGCAGCGACTCGTTGAGCGCCTTCGCGATGGACATCTTTTCCACGGCCATGGCTAGTTGCCCTCCTCGGCAGAGTCTGCGAACGATGCCTGGTAGGCGGCGAACTGGGCGCGCTCCTCGTCGACGAGGCTGCTCCCGTCCGCGTAACCGTGCTCGAAGAGCGACATCGGGTCCGGGTCGGGCATGGCCCTGACCGCTTCCCGTACGCGCTTGCCGAGGGTCTCGCTCTCCTCGTCCAGCGCGGTGAAGAACGCCTCGTCGGCGACCTTCTCCTTCTCCAGGTACGTCCGCAGGCGCAGGATCGGGTCCTTGGCCTCCCAGGCCGCCCGCTCCTCGTCCGCCCGGTACTTCGTCGGGTCGTCGGAGGTGGTGTGGGCGCCCATCCGGTAGGTGAACGCCTCGACGAGGGTCGGGCCCTCGCCACGGCGGGCCCGCTCCAGAGCCGACTTGGTGACGGCCAGACAGGCGAGTACGTCGTTGCCGTCGACCCGGACGCCGGGGAAGCCGAAGCCCTGGGCGCGCTGGTAGAGCGGCACCCGGGTCTGGCGCTCGGTCGGCTCCGAGATCGCCCACTGGTTGTTCTGGCAGAAGAACACCACGGGGGCGTTGTAGACGGCGGAGAAGGTGAACGCCTCCGCGACATCGCCCTGGCTGGAGGCGCCGTCACCGAAGTACGCGATCACGGCCGAGTCCGCGCCGTCCTTGGCGACGCCCATGGCGTAGCCGGTGGCGTGCAGGGTCTGCGAGCCGATGACGATCGTGTACAGGTGGAAGTTGTTGGTGTTCGGGTCCCAGCCGCCGTGGTTCACACCGCGGAACATCCCGAGCAGATTGGTCGGGTCGACACCCCGGCACCAGGCGACGCCGTGCTCCCGGTAGGTCGGGAAGACGTAGTCGTCGTCGCGCAGCGCCCGGCCGGAGCCGATCTGTGCGGCCTCCTGGCCCAGCAGCGAGGCCCACAGGCCCAGCTCGCCCTGGCGCTGGAGCGCCGTGGCCTCGGCGTCGAAGCGCCGGGTCAGGACCATGTCCCGGTAGAGACCGCGGAGCTCGTCCGCGGTCAGGTCGATCTCGTAGTCCGGGTGCTCGACGCGCTCGCCCTCGGGCGTCAGCAACTGTACGAGTTGGGGCTCGGAACTCTGTGGCGTCTTCGCGGCGCTGGTCCGCTTGCTGCTGCGTCGCGGTTTGCGCGCGGCAGTGCTCTCCACGGTCACGTGCGTGCTCCTCCGTCGGTCCGGCCCCCGGGGTCTGCCGGGAACCAGTGCGGCTCGCCTGTGTCCGGACCCGTGCACGGGGTGTGTGCAACGCGGCTGGGAACAGGCGTGACAGGTGCCCCGGCGAGCGCCCTGTCAAAGGCACGTTACCCAGTGCATCGCATAACTGCGAAACCCTCTCTGACCTGCGATTTTGCTTGGATATCCAAGTAAATCAAGAAAATCGGGAAGTCTCGCTGGTCACAGCACTGGTAACAGCCTTGCAGGCCGCCGGAACAACGGCACGTTATCCCGGCCGACAGCGCCAGGGAAGGGGTGAGTGTGTGAGACTGCGTTTGTGCGCGAAGATGGAAAAATCACCGTATTTCTGTTGGACGACCACGAAGTGGTCCGCCGTGGAGTGCATGAATTGCTCTCCTCCGAAGCCGATATCGAGGTGGTCGGAGAGGCGGGCACGGCGGCGGACGCACTGGTCCGTATCCCCGCCACCCGCCCCGATGTGGCGGTCCTGGACGTCCGGCTGCCGGACGGCAGCGGGGTGGAGGTCTGCCGCGAGGTCCGCTCCCAGGACGAGAACATCAAGTGCCTGATGCTCACCTCGTACGCCGACGACGAGGCTCTTTTCGACGCGATCATGGCCGGTGCCTCCGGTTATGTACTGAAAGCGATCCGCGGCAATGAGCTGCTGAACGCGGTACGGGACGTGGCGGCCGGGAAATCCCTGCTGGACCCGGCGGCGACCGCACGGGTGCTGGAACGGCTGCGCGACGGGCCGAACGACAAGGGCAACGACAAGCTGGCCGGCCTCACCGAGCAGGAGCGCAAGATCCTGGACCTCATCGGCGAGGGGCTCACGAACCGGGTGATCGGCGAACGGCTCCATCTCGCGGAGAAGACGATCAAGAATTATGTGTCCAGCCTGCTCTCCAAGCTGGGGATGGAGCGCCGCTCGCAGGCCGCGGCGTACGTGGCCCGCCTCCAGGCGGAACGGCGCTGAAACGCCGGATTCCGCCGCGCATTCCCCTGCGGCTCCGGGCGATTTTGGGACTTTGGTCCCGGCCCAACCGGGGCCGCAGACCCTTACCCGGCCCCTACAGGTAGCGGACAGTGGACGCATGGCTTCTGAGGAACTCCGTGCGATCGAGCTGCTCGGCCGGGTGCCGTACGGCCGCCTGGCGACGAGCATGCGAGCCCTCCCCATCCTGGCCGTGGCCCGCCACATCGTGGCCGAGGGCCGCGTGCTCCTGCGGCTGCACCGAGGGCTCGGTCACCACGAATCGTGCGACGGAAGCGTCATCGCGTACGGGGCGGACAACTTCAACACCGCGGTCGACGGCGGCGACGATCCCTGGTCCGTGCAGTTCACCGGGCCCGCCGAGATCGTCCATCCCTGCTCCGAGCAGCAGAAACTCTTCGGTCCTGTGCCTCTCACAGCGAACGGCGAACCCTTCGATCCGGTCTATCTCCGGCTCGAACCCCACTTCGTCACCATGCACACTCTGAGCTTCCATGCAAGTCAGCAAATCGGCCACGTAGCGTGATCTAGCATTTGGTAAGTGCAGCGCTCATATGTAACCCGCCCGCCTGTTCCCCCGGTCGGCGAGGTGCTGCGCCGCTATCCCGATGCCGGTGAACCGCTCGCCTGCGAGCCCCTCACCAAGGGCCTCCTCAACCACGGCTACCGCGTCTCCACCACGCGCGGCGCGTATTTCCTCAAGCACCATCTGGACAAGCACCACCTCGACGACGCCACCGGCGACCGCGCCACGATCGTCCGCCAGCACCGCGCCACCCAGCGGCTCCATTCGCTCGGAGTGCCCGTCGCCCCGCCCCTCACGGACACGGAGGGTGACACGGTCACGGTGATCGACGGCCGCTACTACGCCCTGCACCCCTGGGTGGACGGCCTCCACCGGGTGGGCGCCGAGCTGACCACCGCCCAGTCACGCCGGCTGGGTGCCCTGCTCGGAGCCGTACACACCGGTCTGGAGCAGGTGATGGGGCCGGGCAGCGGTCTGCCGCCCCGGCCCGGTTACGGGAGCCCCGACCCCGCGGACACCTTCGAGCTGATCGACGACCTGCTGGCCGCGGCGCGCGGGCTGCGCCCCCGGGACGCCTTCGACGAGCTCGCCGTACACCGCCTCATCGAGCGCCGCGCCCTGCTGGAACAGCATGCCGACCGCAGGCCGCCCACCCCGGGCGGACCGGCCACGGGATGGGTGCACGGTGACTTCCATCCGCTGAATCTGCTCTACCGGGGCGCCGATCCGGTCGCGATCGTCGACTGGGACCGGCTGGGCGTGCAGCCGCGCGCGGAGGAGGCGGTACGGGCCGCGGCGATCTTCTTCGTCAGGCCGGCCGGGGAGCTGGACCTGGAGAAGGTACGGGCGTACGCGCGGGCCTACCGCCGGGCGGCCGGGGCGGGCGCTGCGGAGCTGGCCGCGGCGGTGCACCGGGTGTGGTGGGAACGGCTCAACGACTTCTGGATACTGCGCTGGCGCTACCGCCTGCACGACCGCAGGGCCGACCCGCAGTTCCCTGCGGTGTCGGCCCTGGCGGTGTGGTGGACGCGCGAGTACGAGGCGGTGTGCGAAGCCTTTACGGAGTGAAGGCTTCGGGACCCCTACGGGATGCGAGTCCCTTACGGCGTGGTGCCCGCGACTGTACCGGCGGTCTCGCCGGTCCCTGACGACGCGCCTTCGGTGGTGCCCTCGGTGGTGCCTTCGGTCGTGCCCTCGGTCGTGCCCTCGTCGTCGCCCGTGCCGCCCTCGTCCCCGGTGCCGCCCTCGTCGCCCGCGCCCTCGTCCGTACCCGCGGCGCCGCCGTCGGCGGTGCCCGGGTCGGTCGTGGGCGGCTGCGTGGACGGCGTACCGGTGGGCTCGCTGGGCGTCGGGGAGGGGGTCCAGGTGGACTCCTCGGTGGGCTCCCACTGGCCGCCCGTGGACGCGTCCGGTTCCTCGGTCTCCTCCGACGGCTCCTCGGACGGTGTCTCCGAGGACTCCGACGGGGTGGGCGAGGCCGGGGTGGTGGCGGGCGTCGGGGTCTTCTTGTTGCCGGTGTCGTTCGCCGCGTTGACGGCGAAGGCGACACCCGCGCCGATCGCGATCAGGGCGAGCAGGACGAACAGCCACATCTTGCCGCGGCCGCGGCCGCGGCCACCGTTGTGCTGGCCGCCGACGTAGCCACCGTCGTCGGGGTTCATCGGCGGCAGGATCGGGCCCTGCGAGGTGTCCCCGTGTGTCGGGTAGCCCATCGCCGCCGTGCCGCTCACCGAGCCCATCGGCGAGGTGTGACCGCCCTCGTGCGCCATGACCGGGCCGGTGTTCCACATACCGGTGTGGCCGCCCTGGACCTGGAGCATCTGCAGGCTGTACTGGACGAGGCCCCGCATCTCCTCGGCGCTCTGGAACCGGTCGTCCGGGTCCTTCGCGAGCGAGCGCATCACCATCCCGTCCAGCTCCGGCGGCACCACGTCCGAGACCTCGGACGGCGGGACCGGGATGTCCTGGACGTGCTGGTAGACGACGGAGAGCGGGGTCTCACCCGTGAACGGGGGCCGCAGGGCCAGCAGCTCGTAGAGCAGGCAGCCGGTGGCGTACAGGTCGGAGCGGTGGTCGACCGCCTTGCCGAGTGCCTGTTCGGGGGAGAGGTACTGCGGCGTGCCCATGACCATGCCGGTCTGGGTCATCGTCGACTGCGCGCCGTGCAGCGCACGGGCGATGCCGAAGTCCATGACCTTGACCGCGCCGGAGTGCGTGATGATCACGTTGGCGGGCTTGATGTCACGGTGCACGATGCCGTGCTGGTGCGAGTACGCGAGAGCTTCCAGTACACCCGAGACGATGATCAGCGCCTGCTCGGGCGGCGGGGTCTCGGCGTTGAGCAGGAGGTCGCGGATGGTGTTGCCCTCGACGAGCTCCATCACGATGTACGGGACGGTCCGGCCGCCCACGACGTCCTCGCCGGAGTCGTACACGGCGACGATCGCATGGTGGTTGAGGCCCGCGACGGACTGCGCCTCGCGCGTGAAACGGGCCTTGGAGACCGGGTCTTCGGCGAGGTCGGAGCGGAGCAGTTTCACCGCCACGGTGCGTCCCAGACGGACATCCTCCGCGGCGTAGACCTCGGCCATGCCGCCGCGGCCGAGCCGGTGGGTCATCCGGTAGCGCCCGTCGCCGACCACACCGCCGATGCCCCAGGAGTCGGTGCCATCCGAAACTCCGCCGCCGTTTGCTTCGGGTCCGGGTGCCATCAGTCCTCGCCGTCGTTTCTGTCCGCGCGTCCGCGGGTGTCACGGGTGCCTTGCTGCATTGCCACGTCACGCTACAGGCTCTGTCCGGCACCCCGGTTCCGAGAGGGACCGGTCATCCAATCGGCTCGCGTGCCGTGCACGCAAATTCCATGCGGTTCCTGTAACGCTTCCGAGACGCTTCTTGTGCGTAGGGTCACGGAACGGGCACCTGGCTTGACGTGTCGTACCCCTCGGGCAGACTTGGCCGGAATACGGGATCTTCGCGTCACGTCATCAGTTGCGCGCCGAGGGGGAAGCAAGTCATGAGCCAGGACGGCGCACACGGCGCTCAGGGTCGCTATGCGGGCGGTTCGGTCGCAGGCGGCCGCTACCAGCTGCGCGACCTGCTCGGCGAGGGCGGGATGGCTTCCGTGTATCTCGCGTACGACTCGGCGCTCGACCGCCAGGTCGCGATCAAGACGCTGCACACGGAGCTGGGGCGCGAGCAGTCCTTCCGCGAGCGCTTCCGGCGCGAGGCGCAGGCGGTCGCGAAGCTCCAGCACACCAACATCGTCTCGGTCTTCGATACCGGCGAGGACGAGCTCGGCGGCGCGCTGATGCCGTACATCGTCATGGAGTACGTCGAGGGGCAGCCGCTCGGCTCCGTCCTCCAGTCGGACATCCAGCAGTACGGCGCGATGCCGGCCGACAAGGCGCTCAAGGTGACGGCCGATGTGCTGGCAGCGCTGGAGACCAGCCACGAGATGGGCCTGGTCCACCGGGACATCAAGCCCGGCAACGTGATGATGACCAAGCGCGGCATCGTGAAGGTCATGGACTTCGGCATCGCACGCGCCATGCAGTCGGGCGTGACGTCGATGACGCAGACCGGCATGGTCGTCGGCACCCCGCAGTACCTCTCCCCCGAACAGGCCCTGGGGCGCGGGGTGGACGCGCGGTCCGACCTCTACTCGGTCGGCATCATGCTGTTCCAGCTGCTCACCGGGCGGATTCCGTTCGACGCGGACTCGCCGCTGGCCATCGCGTACGCGCATGTCCAGGAGGAGCCGGTCGCTCCGTCGACCATCAACCGCTCGATCACTCCCGCGATGGACGCGCTCGTCGCCCGCGCGCTGAAGAAGAACCCGAACGAGCGCTTCCCGAGCGCCGCGGCGATGCAGGACGAGGTCACCCGCGTGCTGAACGCGGGCGGCCAGGCCGGCGCCCCCTTGATCGTCAGCGGCAGCGGAGCCCCGGGGAACAGCGGCGCGGGTGTCGGCTCCGCCGTCTTCCCGCCGGTCGACCAGGGCACGCCCGCGCCGCAGAGCGTTCAGACGCCGTACCAGCCGCAGCCCCACCAGACCCACCAGCCGTACCAGCAGCCGGGTCCGTACGCCCCGACTCCGGCGCCCGCACCGAGCTACGGCTACCCGCAGGCGTACCAGACCCCGGTCCCCCCGGCGCACCAGACGGCGCCCCCGTACACGATGTCCCCGCAGGGAACCGGCGGTCACGGCGGTGGCGGTCACGGCGGTGGCGGGGGCAAGCGGAACATGCCCGTCATCGTGGGGTCGATCGTGGTCGCGCTGCTCGCGATCGGCGGCCTGGTCACGGCGCTGTCCCTGAACGTCGACGACTCGGAGACCGGCACGAACGGCGATCCGGGTACCGGGGAGTCCGCAGTGGCCGGCGAGCACAAGGCGCCGGAGCGGAACCGGACGATGGACGAAGAGGACTGCACGGACGCGAGCGAGGACTCGGACGACCCGCAGAAGGTCGGGGCGCCGAGCTTCATCTATAAGGACATCCGTTCGGCAAAGGCGTGCGCCCAGGCGGCAGGCTGGACGGTCAAGGTCATCGATGTGCCGGGCAACACCTATGCCGAGGACCAGGTCGTCGACCAGTTCCCGTCCTCCGGTACGGCCATTCCGGAGCGCGGTGCCCACTTCGAACTGAGAATCTCCACGGGCGACCCGGCCTGACGCCGATTGGCCCGGCCACCACGGTCGAACGGTCCGGGCTACCGTCCGGGATGCCGGATATATCCGCTCGTGTGACTCTGAGCGCATGGCTCCAGGACTCCTCCCGTCTCGGCGGTCCCGGTCGTCGCGCTGCGTGCTCTGCCTGGCGGTGAGCGCGGCGGCAGTGCTGGGACCCGCGAGCTGGACGTACGCGGCAGAGCGGGTGCCCGGTGCGCCCGGCGCGCCCGGCGGGGTTGCGCACCGGTCGGCAGGCTCCCCTTCGGCGGACGCGGGCGCGCGGGGACCGCTCACGCTCGCCCCCCGTTCGGCGGAACCGCCGGGTACGGCCACGGGCGGCCCGTCGACTGCCCCCACGACCGGCACCCCGGCGGCTCCCTCGTCCCGGCCCACGACGCCGCCGCCCCCCGTACCGGCCTCCAGACCCTCCGTGAGCTCCTCGGCCGCGACCTCCGCTTCGCCGTCCGTCGTGCCCTCCGGTACGCCGTCCACGCTCCCCTCGGGCGCCGCTGGTTCGGCCGGGCCGCCCTCCGGGAGCGCGGCACCGCCCGCCGGATCGTCGGCGAGCCCCTCCGCTTCCGCCGATCGGTCGCCCCTCGCGGGCAGGCCGGCGGGCGAGGGCCGCGCCCGGCCCGGGCGTTCGCTGTCGCCGCTGGAACTCGCCCGCGCCGACGCCCTGCTCGAAGAGGAGGAGTCGGAGCAGGACACCGGTGAGGTGCCTCCCGCCGAGGTCACGCCCAGTGCATCGCCCAGCTCGGGACGGTCGGCCCCCCAGGCGATGGACGCGCCCGCCGTGCGGCAGGTCCAGGAGGTGTCGCTCGGCGCAGGGATCGCACTGGTAGGCCTCGGACTGGGCTTCCTGGCATTCCGGATGCGCCGCGTCCGCTGAGGCCGCGCCCGATCGATCCGTATCCCGGCCCGTATTCCTGCCCGTTTCCCCGTAACGCTTGCCTGGAGCAGCATACTCGGTATACATACTGAGTATGTCGATCCGTCACGGGCTTCTGGCCCTCCTGGAGCGCGGGCCTCGTTACGGCTCCCAGCTCCGTACCGAATTCGAGTCGCGCACCGGTTCCACCTGGCCGCTGAACGTCGGCCAGGTGTACACCACGCTCAGCCGGCTGGAGCGCGACGGCATGGTCGTCCAGGACGGTGAGGACGACGCGGGGCACGCGCTCTACTCGATCACCGACGACGGCCGTACCGAACTGCACAGCTGGTTCGGGACACCCGTCGACCGCAGCAACCCGCCCCGCGACGAGCTGGCCATCAAGCTCGCCATGGCGGTCGGCGCCCCGGGCGTCGACATCCGGGCGGTGATCCAGGCCCAGCGCCACCACACCCTGAAGGCGATGCAGGAGTACACCCGGCTGAAGGCACAGGCACTCACGGCCATCCCTGCCAACCGGGACGAGGTCGCCTGGCTCCTCGTGGTGGAGCAGCTGATCTTCCAGGCCGAGGCGGAGGCCCGGTGGCTGGACCACTGCGAATCACGTCTCGTACGCCTCGCCGAGGCCGCCGCCACCGACCCGGAGCCCGAGCCCGGCAAGGCCGCCCGGCGCGGCTCCGCCCGTGCCACGGCGGCCCGGCCCCGCGCCGGTCGCTGACCGCGCCGACCGACCGCGCCCGCTGACCCAGCACCCAGCACCCAGCACCCAGCAGAACGTCCTAGGGGGAACGCCCACCATGTCCTCGTCCGTCCCGTCCCCGTCCACCGGCTTGTCCGTGAACGCGCCCGTCCTGGAGCTGAGAGCGCTGACGCGCACGCACGGCTCCGGTGTCGCCCAGGTCCACGCGCTGCGCGGGATCAACCTGTCCGTCCACACGGGTGAGCTCGTCGCCGTGATGGGACCGTCCGGTTCCGGAAAGTCCACCCTGCTGACGCTGGCCGGCGGTCTCGACACCGCGAGCAGCGGGCAGGTCGTCATCGAAGGCCAGGACATCGCCACCCTCGGCCGCAAGGGCATCGCCGCCCTCCGCCGCCGCAGCGTCGGCTACGTCTTCCAGGACTACAACCTCATCCCCGCCCTCACCGCCGCCGAGAACATCGCCCTGCCCCGCGAACTCGACGGCGTCTCCCTCCGCAAGGCGCGCAAGGAAGCCCTTGCCGCGCTGGAAGAGATGAGTCTCGGCGAGATCGCCGACCGCTTCCCCGACGAGATGTCCGGCGGCCAGCAGCAGCGCGTCGCCATCGCCCGCGCCCTGGTGGGGGACCGGCGTCTCGTGCTCGCCGACGAGCCGACCGGAGCGCTCGACTCCGAGACCGGCGAGTCCGTCCTCGCCCTGCTCCGCAGCCGTTGCGACCAGGGCGCGGCCGGGGTGATGGTGACGCACGAGCCGCGGTACGCGGCCTGGGCCGACCGGGTCGTGTTCCTCCGGGACGGTTCGATCGTCGACCAGACACTCGTCTCCGGTGCCGACTCGCTGCTCACCGCAGAGGGCGCCAAGTGAGCGTCTTCTCGGGGTGGCGCGCCGCCTTCCGGATCGCCCGGCGGGACGCCATGCGGGCCAAGGGCCGCAGCGCGCTGGTGGTCGCGATGATCGCCCTGCCGGTCCTCGGGGTGACGGCCGCCGATGTGTCGTACCGCAGCGCGCTGCCTGACCGGGCCGAGAAACTGACGGCCCTGATGGGTTCGGCCGACGCCCTGTACAGCCATCCGGGCATGGGCGTAGGGGCGATCGAGCAGATGCCCGACGGTGATAGCTGGGGTGGTCAGGCACTCTCCGACGCGGAGAGCCGTGGGCCCGTGGACGTACGCAGTACGTTCCCGAAGGGCTCGCGCTACCTCACCGAGCGGTCCGTCCCCGCCGTCGTCACCACCCGGCACGGCATCGCGAGCACGGAAATCGTCGAGTTCCGCACCGCGGACCCGCTGGCCCGGGGCAAGATCGAGCTGGTGGACGGTGCGTTCCCGGACGGCAAGGACGAGATCGCCGCCACCGAGCCCTTCATGGAATCGGCCGGGCTCCGTATCGGCTCCCGCGTCACGGTGCGCGGCCCCGGGAAGGTGTACACCCTCACCGGCACCGTCGAACTGCCCGACGACCTGGGCAAGAAGGCGCTGTACGCCGATCCGGGCGCGGTCATCGCCCCTTGGAAGACCGCGTCCGACCGCGACGCCACGATCCTGCCGCCCCAGCCCGGCGAGACGGAATGGCTGGTCAAGGGTGCGGCCGGAGTCGGCGTGGGCTGGCCGGACGTGCTCAGGGCCAATGAGAAGGGCCTCCTGGTGGTGTCCCGCCAGGTCGCCCTCGACCCACCGCCGGACTCCGAGGTCCCGATGGCCGACAGCATGAGCGGCAGCTCCGGAAGCTCGGCGGAGATGAGCGCCGCGGTCGTCACCGTGGTCGCCCTGACCGTCCTGGAGATCGTGCTGCTCGCCGGACCGGCCTTCGCGGTCGGCGCACGCCGCTCGCGCAGGCAGCTCGGCCTGGTCGGTACGTGCGGCGGCGACCGGAGCCACATCCGGGCCGTGGTGCTGGCCGGCGGTGCGGTGCTCGGCGGAGTCGGCGCCGTGCTCGGCGTCGTCGCCGGATTCGGGCTGACCGTGCTGTTCCGCCCGCTGATCGAGGGCTGGACCGGAAACCGCTTCGGTGAACTCTCCGTACGCCCGGCGGAACTCCTGGCCATCGCCGCGCTCGGCCTGGTCACCGGCATCCTGGCGGCGCTCGCCCCGGCGATCGTGGCCGGCCGGCAGTCCGTACTGGAGTCCCTGACCGGCCGCCGCGGTACCCGTCGCAGCTCCCGCGTGCTGCCCGCACTGGGCTCCGCCGCCATCGCGGGTGGTGTCGCGATCGCCGTCTACGGCGGTGTCAACGGCGATTCGCCCCTGGTCGCCGGCGGCTCGGTCCTCGCCGAACTCGGCGTTCTCGCCTGCATCCCCGTGCTCGTCGGACTCCTCGGCCGGCTCGGCCGCAGGCTTCCGCTCAGCCCGCGGATGGCGCTGCGCGACGCGGCCCGCAACCGGGGGCGTACCGCACCTGCCGTCGCCGCGGTGATGGCGGCCGTCGCCGGCACCGTGGCCGTGGCCACGTACATGAACAGCACACTGGCCGAGCACGACTACACCTTCACGCCCTCGCTCACCTCGGGCACGGCCGCACTCGTCGCCACCGACCCGGAGCACGTCGCGCAGCTGCCCCGGGCGCGGGCGGCCGCCGAGCACCATCTCTCCCTCAGCGGCGGCCGCGCCGACTTCGGCCGGGTCTGGGCGGGCAGCGACTGCTCGGTCTACTTCGAGGAGGAGAGCGGCTGCGGCACCACCGAGCTGGTCAAGCCGACCGGCAAGGGCCACGCCTGCCCGCTGAAGGGCGCGGGCGCCAAGGCACTCGCCCGGAAGCTGTCCGCCTCCGAGCACAAGAACCTGATGAGCTCGCCGGCCTGCGTGGACGAGTTCATGCTCATGACCAGCTTCGACACCGACACCTCGAAGATCGTGGTGGGCGACGCCAAGCTGCTCACGACGTACGTGAAACTCGACGACCCGGCGGCGGCCAAGGCCCTCGCGGCGGGCACACCGGTCCTGCTCAATTCGGCGTACGCGAAGAACGGCAAGGTCACCCTCAAAGCCGTGCACGCGTACAACGACCGCGATACCGAGAACCGCAAGCTGCACCCGGGCAAGGCGCGAAGCACGACCGACCGTCTGAAGGTCTACGTCGCCCCGGACGCGTACGCCGACACCCCCGGCATCCGCATGATCATTCCGCAGCGGACGGCAGCCCGGCTCGGCCTCCACACCCAGGAGTTCGGGAGCATCTACCCCGTCGCCCACCGCGCGACGGATGCCGAGGAGCAGGCAATCGCCTCGGCGATCGAACTGGCCGGAGGCGGCGCCCTTCTGATGTCCGGCAATCAGCCCGACTCCGGCGAGGACGTCCTCCTGCTGATCCTCGCCCTGTTCGCCGGTCTGGTGACCCTGGGCGCCGCCGCGATCACCACCGGTCTGGCCAAGGCGGACGCGGAGGCCGACCTCACCACGCTCAGCGCGGTCGGCGCACCACCGGGCGTGCGGCGTACGCTCTCCGGCTTCCAGTGCCTGGTGGTCTCGCTCACGGGGGTCCTGCTCGGGACGGCCGCAGGCCTCGTACCCGCGGTGGCTCTGCGCCTGATCGACCTGCGCGATGCGATGAAGTCCATGCGCGCGGAGCCCATGGACTCCGCGTACACGCCGATCGTGATGCCGTGGGAGACCATCGGGCTGCTGGCCCTGGTCGTACCGGTGCTCGCGGGGCTACTGGCCGCCGCGTTCTCCGGTTCACGGGCGGTGCTGGCCCGGCGGGCGGGGTGAGCGCGGCTCGCTGAGCCGGTTTCCGGCTCGGCGGACCGCCTGTTTCGGTGCCCCTGGAAGTGGTGGATCAACCATTCCCGGGGGCACCACCGTGGTGTATGGCACGTGCGAGAGAATGGCGGCATGGAGATGCCGAGGAATGACCGGTCGCAGGAGCACCCCCAAGTCCTCGTAGTGGGGCAGGACGGAATGGCTATCGGCGGCGGTGACAGTGGCGACGAATCCCGCGAGGTCCCGGTGACGGAAATGGTCGAACAGCCCGCGAAAGTCATGCGCATCGGCAGCATGATCAAACAGCTCCTCGAGGAGGTCAGGGCGGCTCCTCTCGACGAGGCGAGCCGCGTCAGGCTCAAGGAGATCCACGCCAGCTCCGTGAAGGAGCTGGAGGACGGGCTGGCGCCGGAACTGGTGGAGGAGCTGGAGCGGCTCTCCCTGCCGTTCACCGAGGAGTCGGTCCCGTCGGAGGCGGAACTGAGGATCGCGCAGGCTCAGCTGGTCGGCTGGCTGGAAGGACTCTTCCACGGAATCCAGACGGCACTGTTCGCCCAGCAGATGGCGGCCCGCGCCCAGCTGGAACAGATGCGGCGCGCCCTGCCGCCCGGTTCGGGCCACGAGGACGAGGAAGGCGGCTCGGACCCGCACGGACCGATCCGGTCCGGCCCGTACCTGTAAGCACCACCCGTACCCGTAAGCGCCGCAGGGGCCCGGCACGCAACGTTCGACGTTGTGTGCCGGGCCCCTGCGTCTTCCGGGTGCTCCGGTGCTCCGGATGCTGTGCCTGGCGTGGGTCAGGCGGCTGTCGGTGCGAGCAGGAGCACCTTGCCGATGTGCGTACTGGATTCCAGTACCCGGTGCGCCTCCGCGGCGTCCGTCATCGGCATCGTGCGGTCCACGACCGGCCGGACCACACCACCGGCGATCAGCGGCCAGACATGCTCGCGCACCGCGGCGACGATGGCTGCCTTCTCGGCGAGCGGACGCCCCCGCAGGGAGGTGGCCGTGACCGCGGCCCGCTTGGTCAGCAGCGCGCCCAGGTTCAACTCGCCCTTGACGCCGCCCTGGAGGCCGATGATCGCGAGGCGGCCGTTCACGGCGAGTGCCCGCACGTTCCGGTCCAGGTACTTCGCACCGACGATGTCGAGGATGACGTCGGCGCCCGCGCCGTCCGTCGCCTTGTGGATCTCCTCGACGAAGTCCTGTTCGCGGTAGTCGATGAGGATGTCCGCCCCGAGCTCCGCGCAGCGCGCCAGCTTCTCGGGCCCGCCAGCGGTCACCGCGACGCGCGCGCCGACCGCCTTGGCCAGCTGGATGGCCATCGTGCCGATGCCGCTGGACCCGCCGTGCACCAACAGGGTCTCGCCGGGGCGCAGATGCGCCACCATGAAGACGTTGGACCAGACGGTCGCCGTCACCTCGGGCAGCGCCGCAGCCGTCGCCAGATCCACACCCTCGGGTACGGGCAGGAGCTGCCCGGCCGGCACGGCGACCTTCTCCGCGTAACCGCCGCCCGCGAGCAGCCCGCACACCTCGTCACCGACCGACCAGCCCGTGACACCGGGACCGAGCGCCGCGACACGGCCCGCGCACTCCAGGCCGGGGTAGAGGGAGGCGCCGGGCGGCGGGTTGTAGAAGCCCTGCCGCTGCATCACATCGGCGCGGTTGACGGCGCTGGACACGACCTCGACAAGGACCTCGCCCTCGCCTGGTACGGGATCGGGCACCTCGGCCCATACGAGCGCCTCGGGGCCACCGGGTTCGGAGATCGTGATCGCATGCATGGCCGCGAGGCTACTCCGTACGGCGCGCTCCGGCATGCGGCCGACTCGCGCGCCCCGCCCTGCCCCGCCCCGCCCCGCCCCGAATGAGCGGGTCGATCCGCTACCGCAGCCCGCTGCCCGGCGGGGGACTGCTCATCGGGATGTGGGACGGGGAGGCACGCACGATCGTGATGAGGCGGTCCGTCAGTTGCAGCGGGCTGGCCGCCGGATCGTCGTAACCGAGCAGCCGATGACCCCGCAGCACGCTGACGACCAGGTCCTCGACCTCACGCACGTTCTTGCCCACCTCGGCCTTTATCACCGGCCGCTCGATCAGGTCGAGCCCGCTGCCCTGCTGGATCAGGTCCTCCATGACCGTGCCCGCGCTCGGGCTGAGCACGGAGAGCCCGAGCAGCCGCCCGGCCGCGCTGGCGCTGGTGATCACCGCGTCGGCGCCGGACTGACGCAGCAGCGGCGCGTTCTCCTCCTCGCGCACGGCGGCCACGATCTTCGCGCCGCGGTTGAGCTGGCGCGCCGTCAGCGTCACCAGGACCGCGGTGTCGTCGCGCTGGGTGGCAATGATGATCTGACGCGCTTTCTGGAGCTCGGCGCGCAGCAGCACATCGCTGCGTGTCGCATCGCCCAGCACGCCCACGAAGCCCTCGGCGTTGGCGGCCTCGATCACCTTCGTGGCAGGGTCGACGACGACGATGTGTTCCTTCTTCAGGCCCGTGCTGCACAGCGTCTGGATCGCCGAACGGCCCTTCGTGCCGAAGCCGACGACCACGGTGTGTTCACGCAAGTTGCTTCTCCAACGGTTCAGCCGGAAGTCCTCGCGGGTCCGCTCCGTAAGGACCTCGAGGGTGGTGCCGACCAGGATGATCAGGAAGAGCACGCGCAGCGGCGTCACCAGGAGCACGTTTATGAGCCGGGCGCCGTCGCCGTACGGAACGATGTCGCCGTAACCGGTGGTCGAGAGCGTCACCGTCGCGTAGTAGACGGCGTCGAGGAAGTCGACCCGGCCGTCGGCGTTGTCGTGGTACTCGTCACGGTCCACATAGACGATCAGAACCGTGGCGGCCAGCACCATCATCGCCATCGCCACGCGCTTGGCGACCTGCCGCAGCGGCCGGTCCATGACCCGGCGAGGCAGCATCACCCGGGTGGGGACGACATACTCCTCAGCGCGCCTGGCCATCGCATCCTGGCCGGGAAGTTTCACGTGAAACACCCTTCCGTCCACGGCGTCGCCGAGGCCCACGGCAGATCGAGGATCTCCACCTCGGTGCCGGACCGTACCCCGCCCGGCGACACAACGGCCAGCCCGTCCGCAGCGGCGATCCCACGGAGCATGGCGGGGCCGTTGTAGTGCAGCGGTACGACGTGGTCCAACCCGCCCCCGTGCGCGGCACGATGGACGACGGGGACGAGCCGGGTGTCGTGCGGATGTCCCTGCACGCCGTCATGAACGAGCGCCCGGTACGGGTCCTGGGCCGTCCGCCCCGCGATGCCCCGCAGCAGGGGCTCGGCAAGCGTGAGCAGACCGGAGACGGCGGCCAGCGGATTGCCGGGCAGCCCCACGACGTACGGCCCTTGGGAAGCGAGACGGGCCAGCAGCATGGGATGGCCGGGGCGCACGTCGACGCCGTCGATCAACAGCTCGGCTCCGACTTCGGCGAGGACCGGGTGGACGTGATCGACCGGACCGGCGGCTGTGCCGCCGGTGGTCACGACGAGGTCGGCGTCCGAGGTGGTGAGCGCATGCCGCAGAGCCGCGGCGTCGTCGCCGAGGCGGCGGGGCTCGCCGACCTCTGCGCCCAGGGCCCGCAGCCAGGGGCCGAGCATGGGGCCGAGCGCGTCCCGGATCAGCCCGTCGTGCGGGAGCCCGCCGGTGAGGAGTTCGTCGCCGAGCACGAGGACGTCGACGCGGGGGCGGGGCACGGCGACCAGGGCGTCGTATCCGGCAGCGGCGGCCAGCCCGAGGACGGCCGGGGTCACCAGGGTGCCGGCAGGCAGCAGTTCGTCTCCGGTCCGGCACTCCTGGCCGCGCGGCCTGATGTCCTGCCCGGGAACGACCTCGCGCTCCGCGTAGAGCAGCCCCTTCGCTTCGTCGGCGTGTGCGTGCTCGCTGCGGATGACGGCCGTGGCATCTGCCGGGATACGGGCTCCGGTGGCGATCCGTACCGCCTCGCCGTCGGGCAACGCGGCGGGCGCACTGTGCCCGGCGAGGAGTCCTTGGCCCTCCCGCACGGTCCACGGGCCCGGCCCGGCGACGACCCAGCCGTCCATGGCGGAGGTGTCGAAGGACGGCAGATCGGTGAGCGCGTGGAGCGCCTCGGCAAGGACGTGTCCGAGCGCCCGGTCGAGGGGAAGGCGGTGCGCGGAGACGGGAACGGCATGCCCTGCCCGCGCGGCCAGGGCGCGCGCGTCGCCCCAGGAGGTGGCCTTTGAGCGCCGGGGGCGCGAGGGATGCGAAGGGGCGGCGGGGGAGTGCGGGGTGGAGGAGTGCGGGGTGGAGGAGCGCAGGGCCGAGGCCTCCCGCTCCCCCGGACGGTCTGGCCGGTCTGGCCGGTTCGACGCCACGAGAGCCAGAGCCTCCTCCACGGCCCGCTCGTCCTCCGCCGCCATCGCGGGAATCGAGGACGAACCCGGCGCGGGCGAGGACGAGGGTGCCGATGCCGAGCCTGAACCCACGGGCCGGGACGGTGCGTCGCTCGGGGGCTGCATGGCGCCCGGGGACGAGGAGCCGCCGACACCGGTACCTGTACCTGTACCCGCGCCGTGATGCCCCGTCATTGTGGGTCGGCCTCGTTCGTGGCCCCCGCCTCCTCCTCCCACCGGAGGGCTAGCGCGGCGGCCTTGCGGACGGCGTCGGCCACCGCGTCCGCCGTCGCTTCCGGGCCGTCACCGCTGCTCGCCTTCGCCGCCGCGTAACCGACCAGGAAGGTCGTCAGAGGCGCGGCCGGCCGGGCGACGCCGTGCGCGGCATCACGGGCGAGGTCGAGCAGGAGGCCGGTGTCGACGTCGAGGTCGATGCCGAGTTCGTTCTTGACTGCGGTGATCCATTCGTCCAGCACGGTCCCATGCTCCCTGATGCGGGCCCTGGCTGTGGCGATGTCTTCCCAGGTGTCGCAGTCGAAGGAGTCCAGGGGACCGGCCTCGACCCGGGCGAGATCCAGCTCGGCCGTCAGCAATCGCAGCGGCAGTCCGGCGATGCTGCCGTGCTCGGTGGCCAGGAGCGCGAGTTCACGACGCAGCGGCTCGGCCCGGTACATCGCGACCAGCGGCTGGTCACGCCCGCCGGGATCGGTGCACAGGGCGCCCTCCCGGCTCCCTTCCCCGGCGGCGGCCAGCAGCGCCCCGACGATCGACGCCCCGAGGAACGGCAGGTCGGCGGAGAGTACGAGCACATGCTCCGCCGTCGTGTGCCGCACCCCGGCCCCGAGTGCCGCCAACGGCCCCCCGCCGACCGGAACTTCTCGCGTCCAGGTCACGGGCCGTCCGGTCGGCCGCCGCCCGCCCACCACCACGGTGGTCCCGGCTCCGGCGCACGCCGCGAGAACCCGGTCGAGCAGCGACCGGCCGCCGACCCGGACCCCGGGCTTATCGGCTCCGCCGAGGCGTTTGGCGGCCCCTCCGGCAAGGACGATGGCGTCATAGGCGGTCATGCCCCGAGTATGCGTGTACCCGGCCCCGGCCGATCCCCCAGGGACCGGACACGCACCGCGGTCCGGCCCCGCACAGCCCTCGCCCCGCCGCTACACGGTGCGCAACAACACCGCCGGCTGTTCCACGCAGTCGGCCACATACCGGAGGAAGCCGCCCGCCGTACCTCCGTCACAGACCCGGTGGTCGAAGGTGAGCGAGAGCTGGACGACCTGGCGCACGGCCAGTTCGCCCCCGTGCACCCACGGCTTGGGGATGATCCGGCCGACGCCCAGCATCGCCGCTTCCGGGTGGTTGATGATCGGTGTCGACCCGTCGACCCCGAACACCCCGTAGTTGTTCAGCGTGAATGTCCCCCCGGTCAGCTCGGCCGGCGTGAGCGTCCCCGTACGGGCCGACTCCGTCAGCCGGGCGATCTCGGCCCCGATCGACTCCACGTTCCGGGACTGCGCGTCCCGGACGACCGGCACGACCAGCCCGCGTTCCGTCTGGGCGGCGAAGCCCAGATGGATGTCCCGCAGCCGCACGATCTCCCGGGCGGCCGGGTCCACGGTCGAGTTGAGCTCGGGGAACTTGGCCAGCGCCGCCGTGCAGATACGGGCCAGCAGGGCGAGCACCGACACCTTGGGGCCCGCGGACGGGCCACCGGCGCCGTTCATCGCCGCTCTGGCCGCCATCAGCTCGGTGGCGTCGGCGTCGACCCAGCACGTCGCGTCCGGGATCTCGTGCCGGCTGCGCGACAACTTGTCGGCGACCGCGCCCCGTACCCCGCGCAAGGGAATCCGCTCACCGGCAGCACCCAGCCCCGCCCGTGGCGACGAGCCCGCGACGGGCGCCGTGACCGTCACCGGGGCGGCAGTCGCAGCCGTCCGCTCTGCCACGGCCCGGATCGCGGCCTCGACATCGGCGCGCAGAACCAGCCCGTCGCGCCCCGACCCCGTCACCTGACGCAGATCGACGTCATGCTGCCGGGCAAGCTTCCGTACGAGGGGCGAGACAACGGCCACCGGCCCCCGCACCTCTTCGGCGGCGGGCACCGGTTCGGGCGTCGCGGGCCGCGCCGACACCGACTCGGGCCGGACCCGACGGCGACGTGCCGCCGGCGCCCCCGTTCCGTAACCCACCAGCACATTGCCGGACGACTCGGCCTCGACAGACCCGGAACCAGCCGCCCCGGACCCCGTGGCGGACACCGGCCCGGGCTCCGACGAACCGACCGCCACCGTCAGCAACGGCGCTCCGACGGGGAGTTCCGTCCCCTCCTCGCCGAACCGCGCGGTCACCACGCCCCCGTAGGGACACGGCACCTCCACCATCGCCTTGGCCGTCTCGACCTCGACGACCGGCTGGTCGATGGCGACGACATCGCCGACCTCCACCAGCCAGCGCACGATCTCCGCCTCGGTCAGTCCCTCACCGAGGTCCGGCAGCTTGAATTCGAGCACTTGGGCCATCAGCTCTCCGCCTCCCACTGCAGACGGGCCACCGCGTCGAGCACCCTGTCCACACCCGGCAAATGGTGCCGCTCCAGCATCGGCGCCGGATACGGGATATCGAATCCGGCGACCCTGAGCACCGGCGCCTCCAGATGGTGGAAGCACCGCTCGGTGACCCGCGCGGCGATCTCCCCGCCGGGGCCGCCGAATCCGGAGGACTCATGGACGACCACGGCACGCCCCGTACGCCGTACCGACGCGGCGACGGTCTCGTCGTCGAACGGCACCAGCGAGCGCAGGTCCACGACTTCGAGGTCCCAGCCCTCGGCCACCGCGGCCTCCGCCGCCTCCAGGCAGACCGGCAGGGACGGCCCGTAGGTGATGAGTGTCGCGCTGCGCCCGGAGCGGCGTACAACAGCCCGTCCGATCGGCTCGACCGGCACCGGTGCGTCCGGCGACCAGGCCGCCTTCGACCAGTACAGCCGCTTCGGCTCAAGGAAGATCACCGGGTCGTCGGAGGCGATCGAGGCCCTCAGCAGCCCGTACGCGTCGTCGACCGTGGCCGGAGTGACGACGTGCAGACCGGGGGTGGCCATGTAGTACGCCTCGGAGGAGTCGCTGTGATGCTCGACCCCGCCGATTCCCCCGCCGTACGGCACCCGCACCGTGATCGGCAGCGGCATGGCGCCCCGGGTCCGGTTGCGCATCTTGGCGACGTGGCTGATCAGCTGCTCGAACGCCGGATAGGCGAAGGCGTCGAACTGCATCTCGACCACGGGCCGCAGCCCGTACATCGCCATACCGACGGCTGCGCCCAGGATTCCCGCCTCGGCCAGCGGCGTGTCCGTACAACGGTCGTCGCCGAACTCCTTCGCCAGACCGTCGGTGATCCGGAAGACCCCGCCGAGCGTGCCGACGTCCTCACCGAGGACGTGCACCGAGGGGTCCTCGGCCATCGAGTCGCGCAGCGCACGCCCGAGGGCCAGCGCCATGGTGGCCGGCTTGGGCTTCCCCGCCTGCGTGCCGGGAACCGCCGCTGCGGTCGTCATCGCCGCTCCTCCGCGTTGTCGTCGTGCTGGTCCTGCTCGGCATCCAGCTCGACACGCAAGCGGGCCGCCTGCTCGCGCAGCTGCTCCGTCTGCTCCGCATAGACGTGCGTGAACAGGCTCATCGGGTCGAGCACCGGATCGGCGTTCATCCGCTCGCGCAGTGCGGCGGCCATCACGTCCGCCGCCTCCTTCGCCGCCACGATGCCGTCCTCGTCCAGCAGTCCGCGCCCGGTCAGCTCCCGCTCCAGGAGCCGGATCGGGTCGTGCGCCCGCCATGCCTCGACCTCGCTGTCCACGCGGTACCGCGTGGCGTCGTCGGCGTTCGTATGGGCGTCCATGCGGTAGGTGACGGCCTCGACGAGCGTCGGTCCTTCACCACGCCGGGCGCGGGCCACCGCCTCGCCGAGGACCTGGTGCACAGCGGCCGCGTCGTTGCCGTCGACCAGCCGGCCGGGCATCCCGTATCCAACGGCCTTGTGGGCCAGAGAGGGCGCCGCGGTCTGCTTGGCCAGCGGGACGGAGATCGCGAAGCCGTTGTTCTGTACGAGGAAGACGACCGGGGCCCGCCAGACGGCCGCGAAGTTCAGCGCCTCGTGGAAGTCGCCCTCGCTGGTCCCGCCGTCGCCGACCATGGCGAGCGCGACCACGTCGTCGCCCTTGAGCCGCGCGGCGTGGGCCAGACCCACGGCGTGCGGCAGCTGCGTGGCGAGCGGGGTGCAGAGCGGGGCGATGCGGTGCTCGCGCGGGTCGTATCCGGTGTGCCGGTCGCCGCGCAGAAGAGTCAGTGCCTCGACGGGGTCGAGTCCGCGCGCCACGGCCGCGAGGGTGTCGCGGTAGCTGGGGAAGAGCCAGTCCTGCTCCTCCAGCACGAGCGCGGCCGCGATCTCGCATGCCTCCTGCCCGGTGCTCGACGGGTAGACGGCGAGCCGGCCCTGCTTGGTCAGGGCCGTGGCCTGCGCGTTGTACCGACGACCGCGCACCAGCTCGGCGTAGAGCCGCAGCAGCAGAGCGGGGTCCGCGTCGGCCGCCGCGTCCGTACCGAGCACGCGGTACGGCTCGGGGTCCGGGAGCAGCGGCGCCGGGTCGGTGAGCGGCTTCCAGGCCGGGGGCGGCGTGGGCCGGTAGGCAGCCGCGCCGGGCAGCTCTTGAACCGTCATGAACAAGCACCTCCTGGCTTCGAGGTATATCGAGGGGTGTCGAAATATGTCGAAATGTCGAGGGGTAGACGAGGCACGGGTGTGGCGTGCCTCACCTACCGATTGTTCGGTCGCGGGGGCATTTTGGCTACAGGCACCGCCAGGCTGTGGACAAACGGTTCTCCACAGCCTGGGATAGGGGCAGGTCGTCCACAACAGGGAGGCACGGGGAGATGGCGTCTGAACAAATGGCCGAGCGGGGCGAGGACCCTGGTCCCGTTCCGCCCGCCAGGCCGCTCGATGCCATCGACCGCGACATCCTCCGCATCCTGCGGTCGGACGGCCGCGCCTCGATACGGTCGGTCGCCGACCGCGTCCACGTCTCGCGCGCCAACGCGTACGCACGTATCAACCGGCTCGTGGAAGACGGCGTGATCCGCGGGTTCAGCGCACGGGTGGACCACGAGCGGGCAGGGCAGGGCGCCTCCGCGTACATCACGCTCAAGATCGTGCAGAACTCGTGGCGCACGGTGCGCGAGCAGTTGCAGGCACTCCCGGGGGCCACCCATATCGCGCTGGTCAGCGGCGATTTCGACGTACTGCTCCTGGTCCACACCCCGGACAACCGGGCGCTGCGCGAACTGGTCCTGACCAGGATTCAGGCCATCCCCGAGGTGCTTTCCACCCGCACCCTGCTGGTGTTCGAGGAGACCGACCTGGGCCCCGGCCCGGACCGCCCCACGGATCTGGCCCAGGGCTTGGTCAGCGAGTGACCCGCATCCCCTCGAAGGCCAGCTGCACCACCGTGTCCGCCAGCTGCTCCGCCTCCGCGGAACCGCCGGGCTGCGGGCGGTACCACTCGACCAGGGAGTTCACCATCCCGAAGAGCAGCCGAGTGGCCAGGCGTATGTCGACGTCGGCACGCAGATCCCCGTCGGCCACCGCCGCCTTGAGCAGCTCCGACACCCGCTGGTCGAACTCGCGCCGCCGCTCCAGCGCCCAGCGCTCGGTCTTCGTGTTGCCCCGCACGCGCAGCAGCAGCGTGACGTAGGGCAGCTCGGTCATCAGCACCTCGACGGTGCGGCGCGTGACGTATTCGACCCGCTCGATCGTGCGCCCGCGCGTCGCGCCGGACTCCTCGAGAATCGCGAAGAGCCCGTCTATCGCCCGGCTGACGGCCCGCCTCAGCAGCTCTTCCTTGCCACTCACATGGTGGTAGATGGACGACTTGGAGATGCCGGCCGCCTTGGAGAGGTGCTCCATCGAGGTGCCGTCGTAGCCGCGCTCGTTGAAGACACGAACGGCCACGGTGAGGAGCGTCTCAGGCGTGTAGGTGTCCCGCTTGGCCGTAGTCATGCCCGCGATCCTCCCCCATGAGTTGTCCACAGGTTTCCCGGGGGCCCTTGCCCCGACCGATCGTTCGGTTACTCTAACTCCGTCCGCCCGTCCCTGCCCAGCTCGATGAGGAGTTGGTCCGTCATGGCCGCCGAGCTCTCCCCCCAGCAGCTGTCCGAGACCCATCGACCGACGCTCGACCAGGCTCTCGAAGCCATGCGTACGCGTGCCTACTGGTCCCCGCACCCCGAGCACCCGAAGGCGTACGGCGAGGGCGGCGCCCCGGGCAGCCTGGGCCCGGCCGAGGGCAAGGCCGCGTTCGACGCCGTGCTGAACGCCCGGCTCGACCTCGGTCAGCCCGGCACCGACGGATGGACGGGCGGCGAGACCTCGCCGTACGGACTGGAGCTCGGCGTCGAGTACCCCCACGCCGACCTGGACATCCTGCTGCCGGCCATGAGCGCGGGCATGGGCGCCTGGCGCGAAGCCGGACCGGAGACCAGGGCCCTTGTCTGCGTGGAGATCCTTTCCCGGATCAGCGCCCGCACCCATGAGCTGGCCCTCGCGGTGATGCACACCAGCGGCCAGGCGTTCATGATGGCGTTCCAGGCGGGCGGCCCGCACGCTCAGGACCGCGGCCTGGAAGCAGTGGCGTACGCGTACGCGGAGCAGATCCGCACCCCGCAGACCGCCGACTGGTCCAAGCCCCAGGGCAAGCGCGACCCGCTCCAGCTGAGTAAGTCGTTCACCGCGGTGGGCCGCGGCATCTCGCTGCTGATCGGCTGCAACACCTTCCCCACCTGGAACAGCTACCCCGGCATCTTCGCCTCCCTCGCCACCGGCAATCCGGTTCTGGTCAAGCCGCACCCCCGCGCGGTGCTTCCGCTCGCGCTCACGGTGCAGCTGGCGCGCGAGGTCCTCACCGAGGCCGGCTTCGACCCGAACCTGATCGCCCTGGCCGCCGAGCGGCCGGGTGAGGGCATCGCCAAGACCCTGGCGCTGCGCCCCGAGATCAAGATCATCGACTACACCGGGTCCACCGCCTTCGGTGACTGGCTGGAGGCCAACGCCCGCCAGGCGCAGGTCTACACGGAGAAGGCGGGGGTCAACACGATCGTCATCGACTCCACCGACGACTACCGCGGCATGCTGGCCAACCTGGCGTTCTCGCTCTCCCTCTACAGCGGCCAGATGTGCACCACTCCGCAGAATCTGCTGATCCCCCGCGACGGCATCACGACGGACGCGGGCGACAAGTCGTACGAGGACGTGGTCACGGACATCGCCGCCGCCGTCACCGGCCTCCTCGGCGACGACGCCCGGGCCGGCGCCCTGCTCGGCGCCCTGGTCAACCCGGACGTAAAGGCCAGGGTGGACGGCGCCGCGGAGCTGGGCGAGGTGGCCCTGCCCTCACGGACGGTGGCCAACGCCGACTTCCCCGACGCGGTGGTCCGTACAC
Organism: Streptomyces sp. NPDC057136; assembly: GCF_042670885.1. NCBI lineage: Bacteria > Bacillati > Actinomycetota > Actinomycetes > Kitasatosporales > Streptomycetaceae > Streptomyces > Streptomyces sp. NPDC057136. The sequence goes on along the minus strand of NZ_JBHUUV010000002.1, from coordinate 44,436 downwards.
CGGTCATCGTCAAGCTCGACGGCACCAAGTCGGACGACGGCGCTGCTTATCTCTCGGAATGCTTCGGCCCGGTCTCGTTCGCGGTCTCGGTCGACTCCACGACGGACGCCCTGGCCCTGCTGAGGCGCACGATCCGCGAAAAGGGCGCGATGACGGTCGGCGCGTACACCACGTCACCGGAGGTCGAGCGCGAGGTGGAGAACGTCTGCTTCGAGGAGTCGGCCCAACTCTCGCTGAACCTGACCGGCGGGGTGTACGTCAACCAGACGGCGGCGTTCTCCGACTTCCACGGATCGGGCGGCAACCCAGCGGCGAACGCGGCACTGTGCGACGGCGCGTTCGTCTCGAACCGCTTCCGAGTAGTGGAAGTCCGCCGCCAGGCATAAGCGCCTCGGCCCCCGCTCCCACCGGCGTCTGAGGAGCGGGGGCGCAGGACGTCCCCACGCAGTTCTGCCCCCACCACCTCTACGCAGCGCTGCCACCCACCGACCTCTACGCGGCGCTGCCACCCACCAACCTCTACGCGGCGCTGCCACCACCTATCCCCCACTCAGCGCTGCCCCACCCCAGCTCTGCCCCACCCACCCCAGCTCTGCCACGACCCACCCCCGCTGAGCCCCTGCCCCGCCCCCACCCAGCCCCTCCGGCGCTTGAGGAGCGGGGGGCCGGGGGCAGAGCCCCCGGTTACGGGAAGGGGCGGGGTGGGGAAAGGCCCGCCGCAGGCGCCACAAACCGCCCGCCGCAACCCCCCACTCAGCCGCCAGAAACCACCGCACCCGCACCCGGCCCCACACCCGGCCCCGGAATATCCGCATACCGCTGCACCCACGCATGCATCGCAATCGCCGCCGCAGCCCCCGCATTGATCGACCGCGTGGACCCGAACTGCGCAATCGAGCACACCATCGACGCGTGCTTACGCGCCTCCTCCGTAAGCCCCGGCCCCTCCTGCCCGAAGAGCAGCACACAGCGCCGCGGCAGCTCGGTCCGCTCCAGCGGCACCGCACCGGGAAGGTTGTCGATCCCGATGATCGGCAGTCCCTCGGCCGCCGCCCAGGCGGTCAGGTCCGCCGTGTCGGGGTGATGCCGCACATGCTGGTAGCGATCGGTGACCATCGCCCCCCGACGGTTCCACCGCCGCCGCCCCACGATGTGGATCTCCTTCGCGAGGAAGGCGTTGGCGGTACGCACCACCGACCCGATATTGAAGTCGTGGCCCCAGTTCTCCACCGCCACATGGAAGTCGTGCCGCCGCAGATCCAGATCCGCGACGATCGCCTCCCGCGTCCAGTACCGGTACGCGTCGCCGACATTGCGCCGATCTCCGTGGGCGAGCAGCTCGGGGTCGTACCGCTCGCCCTCGGGCCACGGCAGCGGATGCGGCCCGACGCCGATCTCCGGCCCGTATCCGTCGTCGTACTGGACCGGTTCCGCCGCCGGGTCGGGGGCCACATTCGAAGGGGGCTCTGTACTGCCGTTCTCGCTGCTCACCCGACGAGCGTATGGCCCGCGCCACCACTGTGCTGCGGGACCTCCCCCTCGTCCTCCTCGGCCCGCCCCCGGTCGGCGGTCGCCGAGCCCTTACGCACACGGCGGGAGAAGAACCGCTCCCGCGTGAGCGTGGCCCGGCCACCCAGCCACACCAGGAAGACCGTCGGCAGGAACACCGCGTCCGCGGCGATCATCGCCATCGAGAAGAAGGGCAGTCCGAGCAGCAGGGCGATTCCGGCGTGCTCGCCGATCATGGCGACCAGCAGCACGTTCTTGACGCGCCGGTTGAACAGGGTGAACGGGAACGCGACCTGCACGAGGACCGTGCCGTACGTCAGCACCATCACCATCACGCCGCTGGACGCGAGGAGGTCAGAGAGCCCGGGCCACGGGGTGAAGTAGTCCAACTTGAGCGGGTAGTAGAGCGCCGTACCGTCCTGCCAGCGCGAGCCCTGGATCTTGTACCAGCCCGCCGTCGCGTAGATCAGACAGACCTCGGCCATGATCACGACGAGCGTCGTGTTGTGGGCGAGGTTGGCCAGGACATCGAGCAGCGTGCGCGGCTCCCCGTCCGGTGCGAAGCGGTTCGCGGCCCACCAGGCACCGTTGCCCACCCACAGCACCCACAGCAGGGTCGGCAGCCACCACGTGCCACCGAGGCCGCCCATGAACGTGGCCACCAGCAGTACGGAGCCGAGTACGGTCCAGAGGACGGGACCCGCCACGTCCCGAACCGGCCCGAGCCCGTCCGCCGCCCGTGCCGCGTTACGCCCCGCACGCCGCGCGTCCAGCGACCACACCTGTGCGCAGCGGGTCAGTACGAGGTAGATCGCCATCAGATGGATGACGTTGTCGCCGCCGTCGCCCATGAAGATGCTGCGGTTCTGCAGGGACAGCACACCGACCATGAAGAGGACGGACATGGTCCGGCTGCGCCAGCCGACCATCAGAAGCGCGGCCGACACCAGCGCGAGCGCGTACACGCTCTCGAACCACACCGTGCCGTCCGACCACATGAGCACCGTGAAAGCGCCGTTGTTCCCTATGAGCTGCTCCGCCATGCCCCACTGCCACGGGCCGTCGGGGCCGTACATCTCGTGGCGGTGCGGGAACTCCCGCAGCAGGAACAGCAGGTACGTGGCGGCGAAGCCGATCCGGATGACGGCGCTCTGGTACGGGCCCAGGGCCGCCGAAGTGACGCGCTGGATACCGTGGGCGAGCTTGCCCGCGACCTTTCCAACGGGCTTTCCGACGGGCTTCCCGACGGGCTCGGGACCGGGATTCCGGCCGCTGTCCCGCACATCGGTGGGAGTGCTCACTTGTCCGTCTCCTCACCCTGCGACGCCCGCGTCGCTGCGTCGTCGTTCCCGGGAAGATCGGCGGCGTCCACGGTCCACCAGGGGAGCACCCGGTAGGTGGGCCGGGTGCTGATCTTTTCCTCGCTCCACGCCGGCGCCGGGACGGAACGTACGGCGGAGCGGACCTGGATGCGCTCGACCGTGCCGCCGTAGTCGTGCGCGTCGAGGCGCAGCATCACGATGCGGCGGATGTAGCGCTCGGAGAGATCTCCGCGCAGACCGTTGGAACGGTTCTCGCTGTCGTGGGAGTTCAAGTAGAAGTCCCAGCCGCGGCGGAGCTCGTTCTGATCGACATGGCTCGGAAGGAGGTTGCCGCGTATCGCCTCGCCGTCCTCACCGGACAGGCTCATCCAGGGGGTGGTGCGACGGCCGTCGTCCCCTGCCACCTCGGCGCGCACGTGTACGGCGATGTTCTGCTGAAGCGGATTGGGAGCGAAGAGCTTCCAGTTCTGCTCGAACTCCGGATAGACCCATTCGTCTATCGCCTCGCCGTGCTGCTTCGTCAGGGTGTTGGACGGCGCGACGTGCAGAAACACCATGGCCAGGTGTACGGCACCGAGCACCCCGATAACGGCCAGCGCCAGGGCGGCGACGACCTGGTACCGAACCGAGAGCGCGGCTATCCCGCCTCCGCGGGCAGCGACTGCTCCGGGGACGGCATCCCCTCCGCCGTCCGTATCCGCGTCCGGTGAGGCACCGGCTTCGCTGTCCGCCGAGACATTCTGCGAGGCACCCGCCGTGACGTTCGGCGAGGCACCCGCCGTGGCATTCGGCGAGGCATCCCGCCCCGGCCCTGCCTCCTGCCGGGGGACCTGGCCCGTCCCGGTGTCCGTACGCCCGCCCGGCCCGTCCGACCCGTCCGCCCGGTGGCTCACCGCCTCAGGCCAGGCGGCCTTCCGCTCGCTCTCGGCGCCCCCGCCGTGGTCCGCATCCATCCCGCCCCGATCACCGTCGATCACCACTCAGTTATCCACAGGGTTGACACCCTACGGGCCGCCGACTCACCATTGAAGTCATTGAACCGAACGATCGGTCGGTAGGGAGCCCGGGATGGCGGCAGTGACTGCGGACCAGCAGAAGCACAGGGCGGCAGGCGCAGCGGAAACGGCGCAGGACGCGGCAGGGGACGCGGCCCGCACCGCGGCGTTCGACGCCGCGGTGGCGGCGGACGACCGAATCGAGCCGCGCGACTGGATGCCGGAGGCGTACCGGGCCTCGCTGGTCCGCCAGATGGCCCAGCACGCACACTCGGAAATCATTGGCATGCAGCCCGAGGCCAACTGGATCACGCGCGCGCCCTCGCTGCGCCGCAAGGCGATCCTGATGGCCAAGGTCCAGGACGAGGCGGGACACGGGCTGTATCTCTACAGCGCCGCCGAGACCCTGGGCACGAGCCGCGAGGAGCTGCTCGACAAGCTCCACGCCGGGCGCCAGCGGTATTCGTCGATCTTCAACTATCCGACGCTGACCTGGGCGGATGTCGGCGCGATCGGCTGGCTGGTGGACGGCGCCGCGATCACCAACCAGGTGCCGCTCTGCCGCTGCTCCTACGGCCCGTACGCCCGCGCGATGGTCCGGATCTGCAAGGAGGAGTCCTTCCACCAGCGGCAGGGGTACGAGCTGCTGCTCGCCCTCAGTCGCGGGACCCCGGCCCAGCACGAGATGGCCCAGGACGCGGTGAACCGCTGGTGGTGGCCGTCCCTGATGATGTTCGGCCCGCCGGACGACGCATCGGCGCACTCCGAGCAGTCGATGGCCTGGAAGATCAAGCGGCACTCCAACGACGAGCTGCGCCGACGCTTCGTGGACATCTGCGTCCCCCAGGCCGAAGCGCTCGGGCTCGCCCTCCCCGACCCTGACATCCGGTGGAACGAGGAGCTGGGCCGGCACGACTTCGGCGACATCGACTGGACGGAGTTCCAGGAGGTCCTCAAGGGCAACGGGCCCTGCAATGAGCAGCGCCTCACCCAGCGGCGCACAGCTCACGAAGAGGGCGCCTGGGTCCGCGACGCGGCGGCGGCCTACGCCACGAAACACACCACAGGACGGCCCGGGCCCACCGGAACGGCCACACAGCCCGGGGAGGCAACGGCATGAGCAGCTCGACCGACTGGCCGCTGTGGGAGGTGTTCGTGCGCTCACGGCGCGGACTGTCCCACACCCACGCAGGCAGCCTGCACGCCCCGGACGCCGAAATGGCCCTGCGCAACGCACGCGACCTGTACACCCGCCGCTCCGAGGGTGTCTCAATCTGGGTGGTGCCGTCGACGGCGATCACGGCCTCCTCGCCGGACGAGAAGGACTCGTTCTTCGAACCGGCCGGCGACAAGCCCTACCGGCACCCCACGTTCTACGAGATCCCGGAAGGGGTGAAGCACCTGTGACCGCGGCCCTCGCCCTCGGCGACGACGCGCTGGTGCTCTCGCACCGGCTGGGAGAGTGGGCAGGCCACGCCCCCGTACTGGAAGAAGAAGTGGCGCTCGCCAACATCGCCCTGGACCTGCTGGGTCAGGCCCGCGTGCTGCTCTCCCTCGTCGGCGACGAGGACGAACTCGCCTATCTCCGCGAGGAGCGGGCCTTCCGCAACGTCCAGCTGGTAGAGCAGCCGAACGGCGACTTCGCCCACACCATCGCCCGGCAGCTCTACTTCTCCGTCTACCAGCACCTGCTGTACGAGCGCCTGGCGGCCGGGGACGGCGAGTTCGCGGACCTCGCGGCGAAGGCGGTCAAGGAGGTCGCCTACCACCGCGACCATGCCGAGCAGTGGGCCCTGCGCCTCGGCGACGGGACGGCAGAGAGCCACGAGCGCATGCAGAGCGGTCTCGACACCCTGTGGCGCTTCACCGGCGAGCTCTTCCAGCCCGTCGAGGGCATCGGCATCGACTGGCAGGCGCTCCGGGCCGGCTGGCTGGCCGCCGTCACAGACGTGGTGGAACGGGCCACCCTCACCGTCCCGGCAGGACCGCAGTCGGGGGCGTGGCAGGCCGGGGCCGGACGGCAGGGACTGCACACCGAGCCCTTCGGCAGGATGATCGCCGAGATGCAGCACCTGCACCGCAGCCACCCGGGGGCGTCATGGTGACCGAGACCCGGCTGGAAGCGGAACTGCACAGGCTCGCGGGCGCCGTTCCCGACCCCGAGCTTCCCGTACTGACCCTGCAGGAGCTCGGCGTGCTGCGCAGCGTCCGGGTGGACGGCCCGGACAGCGTCACGGTGCAGCTCACCCCGACGTACACGGGCTGCCCGGCGATCGAGACCATGTCCGCCGACATCGAGCAGGTCCTGCACGACCACGGAATGAAGGACGTCTCGGTGGTCACCGTTCTCGCCCCCGCCTGGTCGACGGACGACATCAGCGACGAGGGGCGGCGCAAGCTCTCGGAGTTCGGTATCGCACCCCCGCGCCCCCAGGGCGGCACGGGCGGGCCGGTGCCCCTGACCTTGGCGGTGCGCTGCCCGCACTGCGGTTCGACCGACACCGAGCTGCTCAGCCGCTTCTCCTCCACCGCGTGCAAGGCGCTGCGCCGCTGCGTGGCCTGCCGCGAGCCGTTCGACCACTTCAAGGAGTTGTAGATGTTCCATCCGCTCCGGGTCAGCGCGATCGAACGGATCACGGACGATGCGGTGGCTGTCACCTTCGCCGTGCCGCCCGAACTGCGCGAGACCTTTCGCCACACCCCGGGTCAGCACCTCAACGTGCGCTACGCCCTCGACGGCCAGGAGATCCGCCGGTCGTACTCGATCTGCGCGCCCGCCGTCGAGGCGCCGGCCGACCCGGTGCTGCGAGTGGGTATCCGCATGGTCGACGGAGGGGCGTTCTCCACGTACGCCCTCAAGGAACTGGCCGTCGGTGACCAGGTTGAGGCGATGCCCCCGATGGGCCGCTTCGTGCTCCGGCCGCGGCCGGGCTTCTTCGCCGCGATCGTCGGTGGCAGCGGCATCACGCCGGTGCTGTCCATCGCGTCGACGCTGCTGGCCCGCGAACCCCTGGCCCGGTTCTGTCTGATCCGCAGCGACCGGACCGCGGCCTCGACGATGTTCCTCGACGAGGTGGCCGACCTCAAGGACCGCTACCCGGGCCGCTTCCAGCTGGTCACCGCCCTCTCGCGGGAGGAGCAGGCAGCCGGTCTTCCGTCGGGCCGCCTGGACCGGGAGCGGCTGACCGGCCTGCTGCCGGCCCTGCTGTCCGTCCCGGACGTGGACGGCTGGTTCCTCTGTGGGCCGCTGGGCCTGGTGCAGGGTGCGGACAAGGCGCTGCGGGAGCTGGGCGTCGACCGTTCCCGTATCCACCAGGAGATCTTCCACGTCGAGGACAGTCCGGCCCCCGCCACCCGGATCGAGGTGCCCACGGACAGCACCCTCACCGCGACTCTCCACGGCCGCTCGGGGAGCTGGCCGGTGCAGGACGCGGAATCGCTTCTGGAGACGGTGCTGCGCAGCCGGTCGGACGCCCCGTACGCGTGCAAGGGCGGGGTGTGCGGCACGTGCCGCGCGTTCCTCGTATCGGGTGAGGTGCGGATGGACCGCAACTTCGCGCTGGAGCCGGAGGAGACCGAGGCCGGCTTCGTCCTGGCCTGCCAGTCGCACCCGGTCACCCCGGAGGTGGAGCTCGACTTCGACCGCTGACAGTCGTGGTGTGACTGCCCCGGTGTGACCGCCCCGGTGCGTGAGCACCGCCCTGTTCGCCCTGTTCCCTTCTCCTAGAACCTGTTCTATCTTGACGAACCGTCAGGTCCGGTTGCGGGCCCAGCGGTTCAGGGACACTACGGTTCGCGGGAGGCCGGGACAGTGGACTTCACCTTCACCGAGGAACAGCAGGCAGCCGTCGAGGCGGCAACGTCGGTCTTCGCCGGGGTCGCACCCGACGGTGTCCCCAGCCCCGCCCTGACCCCGGGGGCGGTGGCCGAGGACATGGACCGGCCGCTCTGGGCCGGGCTCGCCCGCACCGATCTGCTGAGCCTGACGCTGGCTCCGGAACACGGCGGGGCCGGGCTCGACCTGGTCGCGCTCTGCCTGGTGCTGCGCGAGTCGGCCAGGGTGCTGGCCCGGGTGCCCCTGCTGGAGGCCTGCGCGGTCGCCATGACCCTTCAGCGGTACGGCGACCGCGCTCTGGCGGCGGAGCTGCTGCCGAAGTTCGGCCGGGGCGAGCTGGTCCTCACCGTCGGCGCCAACGGCCGCACCGGCCACGACCCGGCAGAGCTCTCCGTCGCGGCCCGCAGAGCCCCGCAGAGTGACACCGGGACCGCAGCCGAAGCCACGGCCGGGGCGGGATGGGTGCTCGACGGGGTGCAGTCAGCGGTGCCGTGGGCTCAGTGCGCGGACTGGATCGCGGTGCCTGCCCACACGGCTGAGGGACAAGCGGTCCTCGCCCTGGTCCGCCGTACGCACGACGGCGTCCATCTCGCCGAGCAGGTGTCCACCAGTGGCGAGCGTTTTGCCGAGGTCAGGCTGGACGCGGTCCGCATCGACGACCGTGAGCTGATCGAAGCCGAGGGCGCCTGGGAATGGCTGCGCAACCTCCTCACGACCGGGACCTGTGCTCTGGCACTCGGTCTGGGCGAGAGCGTGCTTGCCATGACGAGCGCGTACACGGGCAAGCGGGAACAGTTCGGCTTTCCCGTGGCCACGTTCCAGGCCGTCGCCGTACAGACCGCTGACCGGTACATCGATCTGCGGGCCATGGAAGTGACCCTCTGGCAGGCGGCCTGGCGGCTGTCCACCGGAGCCGACGGAGCCCTGCCCGCCGCCGGGGACATCGCCGTGGCGAAGATCTGGGCATCGGAAGGCGTACGCCGCGTCGTGCAGACGGCACAGCACCTGCACGGCGGCATCGGCGCCGACACCGACTACCCCCTGCACCGCTTCCACGCCTGGGCAAAGCAGATCGAGCTCTCGCTGGGACCGGCAGCAGCCCACGAGGAGGCACTGGGCGACCTGCTGGCCGCCCATCCCCTCGGCTGATCTCTCAGAGGACGAAGGCCGGGCTCGCGCCGTCCGCGACCATCGGCCGCCCGGCACCGTCCCAGGCCTGCATACCGCCGTCGATGTTCACCGCGTCGATGCCTTGCTGGACCAGGTACTGCGTCACCTGGGCCGACCGGCCGCCGACCCGGCACATCACGTGGACACGCCGTCCGTCCTCCGCCGCCTCGGTCAGCTCGCCGAAGCGGCCCACGAAGTCACTCATGGGGATGTGCAGCGCGCCCTCGACATGCCCGGCCGCCCACTCGTCGTCCTCCCGGACGTCCAGCACGAAGCCTTCCGACGGCACCGCCGCAACATCCACCGAGGGCAGCGGGGCGAAATTCATGGGTCATGCCTTCTCTCGTACGTACGCGGCAGGGATACCCGGAACGCTACTGCACCAGGTCCGCCAGCTCGGCCTCACGCTGAGAAACCTCAGCCAACAGCTTCTCGCCGATGTCCTCCAGCAACCGGTCCGGATCGTCCGGCGCCATGCGCAGCATCGATCCGATGGCGCTCTGCTCCAGCTCCTGAGCCAGAACCGTCAGCAATTCCTTGCGCCGGCTGAGCCACTCCAGCCGTGAGTACAGCTCTTCGCTCTCGCTGAACCGGGCCTCGGGTGCGACCGGCCCCGCCTCCCATTCCTGGACCAGCTCCCTCAGCAGCGCCTCGTCCCCGCGCCCGTAGGCGGCGTTCACGCGGGTGATGAACTCGTCGCGGCGCTCCCGCTCCTTCTCGTCCGGCGCCAGGTCCGGATGCGCCTTGCGTGCCAGTTCGCGGTAGAGCTTGCGGGCCTCCTCGCTGGGCCTGACCCGCTTGGGCGGCCGGACGGGCTGCTCGGTGAGCATCGCCGCAGCCTCGGGGGACAGACCGTCGGAGTCCATCCAGTCGTGGAACAGCTCCTCGACCCCCGGCATCGGCATGACGATCGCCCGCGCCTCCTGGGCCTTGCGCACATCCTCCGGATCCCCGGTCCGGGACGCACGGGCTTCCGCGATCAGCGCATCCAGCTCGTCGAGCCGCGCGTACATCGGGCCGAGCTTCTGGTGGTGCAGCCGGGAGAAGTTCTCGACCTCCACCCGGAAGGTCTCCACCGCGATCTCGAACTCGATCAACGCCTGCTCGGCCACCCGCACCGCCTTGGCAAGCCGCTCCTCCGGACGAGGCGCCGCACCCTCCGCGTCTTCGGGCCGGCCGCCCTGCGGCTCGCCCTGGGCAGCGGACGGTTCGTCCTGCCGGTCGTTGTCCTGCCGGTCATCGTCGTTCCGGGTGGTTGGCACCCCGGCGGCTTCGTGGGTCACCCGTCCAGCGTATGGCCAGGACCGGCACCCCGAGGACCCGCAGCCGCCGGGATCTTCGTCAAACGCCGAGTTCGGCGGCTATTCGCCCCGCCGCGACCGCCCGCACCAGCTCGGCGTGATCCGCTTCCGTCCGGTCGGCATACGTCACGGCGAAGGAGGCCATCGCCTCGTCCAGCTCGGTGTTCTTGCCGCAGTAGGCCGCCAGCAGACGGGGGTCCGCACTGTGCGCGTGGGCGCGCGCCAGCAGCGCACCGGTCATCCGCCCGTAGTCGTCGACCTGGTCGGCCACGAGCGCCGCCGGGTCCACGCTGCCCTTGCGGTTCCTGAACTGACGGACCTGGAACGGCCGCCCGTCGACCTCCGCCCAGCCGAGCAATATGTCGCTGACGACCTGCATCCGCTTCTGCCCGAGCACCACCCGGCGACCTTCATGCGCGATCTCGGCCACATCGAAACCGACCTCCGGAAGATAGGGCGCCAGCGCGGAAGGCCTGGCCTCCTTCACCTGAAGCACCAACGGCTCGCCCCGGTGATCGAGCAGCAGCACCACGTAGGACCGCGTCCCGACGCTTCCCGTGCCGACCACCCGGAACGCCACATCGTGGATGGCGTACCGCGCCAGCAGCGGCACCCGGTCCTCGGAGACCGTGCTCAGATAGCCACCGAGCCCCGCAGCGACCGCCGCCGCCTCCTCGTCCGGCACCCGGCGCAGCACCGGCGGAGCGTCGATGAACCGGCGCCCGCCGTCCCCCGAGTCCTCCGTGGACCTGGCGGCGAAACGGGCGCTCGTGTTGTTGCGCGCCTTCTCCGAGACCCGCTCCAGCGTCCCGACGAGGTCCCGCGCGTCCGTGTGCGAGACGAGCTCCTCATCCGCGATCGCGTTCCACGCGTCGAGCGCCGGAAGTCCGGCCAGCAGCCGCATCGTCCGCCGGTACGCACCCACGGTGTCGTACGCACCCTTTCGGCAGGTGGCCTCGTCGGCACCGGCCTCGCGGCCCGCGAGCACCAGAGAGGTGGCGAGCCGCTTGAGGTCCCACTCCCACGGGCCGAAGACCGTCTCGTCGAAGTCGTTCAGGTCGATGACGAGATTTCCCCGCGCATCGCCGTACAGACCGAAATTGGCCGCATGTGCGTCCCCGCAGATCTGCGCACCCACCCCGGTGACCGGCGTACCCATGAGGTCGTGGGCCATCAGTCCCGCCGAGCCGCGCATGAAGGCGAACGGAGTGGCCGCCATCCGCCCCACCCTTATCGGCGTCAACCCGGGCACGCGGCCCCGGTTCGACTCCTCGACCGCCTGCACGGCGTCGGGCCGGCCGGGAGGAAGGACCAGTGAGCTGTGCGCGGACCGCGCCACCTCGGCTCTCAGCGCCTTGCCCGCCGCCTTCAGCGAACCGTTGGCTCCCGCTGCGGCCGGCGAGCCCAGTGCCGCGCGCCGCGCGAACCCGGGCACGACCGGAATGCGCGCGGCACCCGCCCCACTCCGCTGCCCCAGTGCAGTCGTATCGATCTCACCCATGGAACGCCGCCTCCCCCGTCTCCCGGCCGTCCGCCATCAATTCCCGATGACGGTACCGCCGTTCGCCGACAAGCGTCCGACCCTGTGGACAAGTCACGCATCACCCTGTGGACAACATCGACAAGGGCCACGATCACCGCCGGTCAGACGCCGACGGTCTCCTCCATCTCCTCCTCGGCCTCGGCATCGGTCGCCCGCGCGTCCGACTGCGCCTCCGACCGCGTCTCCGACCCTGCTTCCGACCGCGCCCCTTCGGCAGTCCCAGGGCCCGGCACCGCGACAACCCGGCGCCGCTGCGCCTCCGCCCACCCGGCCACACCCATGAGGGCCAGCCCCGCCACGAACCACAGCGTGAGAACCAGCAGGTGACCGCCCAGCCCATGGCCACCGAAGTACACATGACTGCGCACGCCCTCGACGAAGCCCGCGCCGTTCCAGAACGAGTGAAGCGCACCGAAGAACCCGGGCTGCACCTCGGGCCGGAAGATGCCGCCGGAACTGGTGAAGTTGAGCATGACGAACAGCACCATCAGGCCGAGCGTCGTCCAGCGCTTGAGGAAGGTGTGCAGTCCGACACCGATCAGCAGAATGCCCGCCGAGTAGAGCCAGGCCATCGCCCAGAGCCCACCGAGCCCGTGGTCCACGAGGCCGAAGACCGGCCCGGCGAGCGCCATGCCGATCACGCTCACTACGAGCGAGGCACCGACCGCCAGCGCGGCCCTGATCCACAGCGCCAGCGCCGCACCCGCGCCGCCGATCACCGCGACCGACGCGTACGAGCCGATGCTCAGTACGACCAGCAGGAAGAAAATGCCCTGCCCCGTCGCGTCCCCGTCCGCCGACGGCACCACGTCCGTGACCGTGAGCGGCGCCCCCTGCTCGGCCGCCACCTTGGTGAAGACCTTCTCCACCACCATGGCGCTGGTGTCCGACGAGGCGGTGGCCACGAGGAGCTCAGGGCTCTTCCCCGGCAGGTACGCCCCGTAACTCGCCTGCGTGCTCAGGTGGTCCACGGCGGTTGCGCGGTCGGCCACCGTACGCACGCTCAGTGCGCCGTCGCCCTTGTCCTGCAGCGTCTGCGCGAGCACCTGGGCGCTCGGTCCCGAGCCGACCACATCCACCCTCATGTCGTGCGGTGCCGGGGCGTGGAAGGCCCCCAGGTAGGCGAAGCCCATGCCCACACACATCAGCAGCGGCGTAAGGAGATGACTGAGGACATGGCGCAGCGCGGCGGCCGGGGAGCCGGAGGCGTTGGTCGGGCCTGCGGACATCGAGAACAGCTCCAGTAGTTGGCTTTTACAACTTCAAGTTCCGTTGTACTATACAACTGAAATTCGACAAAGGCGCACCAGCGAGAAGCGCGAAAGGCAGATCAGTGACAGACACACCCGGGGAACGCGAAGAGTCGCTGGACGTCATTCAGCGTGAACTGACCGCCTTCGCGCGCCGCGCACGATCGGCGGCCGCGCGGCTGCACCCGGAACTACCGCTGGTCTCGTACACACTGCTGGCCCATATCGACGAACAGCACGGTTGCCGAGCCGCCGATCTGGCCGCGCACTACATGCTCGACAAGTCGACCGTCAGCAGGCAGATCGGAGCCCTGGAAAAGCTGGGCCTGGTCGAGCGCCATTCGGACCCCGCCGATCACCGCATCCAGGTACTGCACCCCACCGAGGCCGGAATACAGGCCCTCGCATCGACGAAATCCAGCCGCCGGGCCGCCTACCGTCAACGCCTCGGCGACTGGACAGCGGAAGATCTCTCCCAGTTCGCGCAGTATCTGCTGCGCTACAACTCCGCCGGCGAGACAGCGGCTCAGTAGCCGCCTGCCCGGCTCAAACCGGGCGTTTCACGTGAAACAAACCACTGCGACAAACCGCGCAACAAACCGCGGAACACGCAGCTGAACAACCACGTCCGCACAACGACGAAACGGCCGCCATCGTGATTCCGATGACGACCGTTTCTGCGTTACTACCAAGCACCAACCATCGGCGCTCCGTTGTGCGCGAGGGGGGATTTGAACCCCCACGTCCCTAAGGACACTGGCACCTGAAGCCAGCGCGTCTGCCGTTCCGCCACTCGCGCATGAGTGTTGTTTTGAGACTCTCTCACCGTTTGGTGTGAGCGCCTGGCGACATCCGGAAGATTAGCACGATGGACTGGGTGGATTCACATCCGTTGTTTTGGCGAACACCTGAGGGGAAGCGGGAACGCGGAGCCTGCGCCCCCCACTCCTCCTGACCGCACCCCGAGTGCGGGACACTGTGAGGAGGCCACCTCTACGATCCGTGTGAGGGGTGACACTCATCCACTGGGCAGACAAGGGGAACCAGCCGATTTCCCGACGCGTGGATACGATCAGTAGGCAGTACAGGGATGACGACACCGGAGGAGGTGCCCCATGGGAGTCATGAAGCGTTTCGAGCAGCGTCTCGAAGGTCTGGTCAATGGCACCTTCGCCAAGGTCTTCAAGTCAGAGGTCCAGCCCGTCGAGATCGCGGGCGCCCTCCAGCGCGAGTGCGACAACAACGCCACGATCTGGAACCGCGAGCGGACCGTCGTCCCCAACGACTTCATCGTCGAGCTGAGCACACCCGACTACGAGCGGCTCAGCCCGTACTCCGGCCAGCTCGGCGACGAGCTGTCCGGCCTCGTACGGGACTACGCCAAGCAGCAGCGCTACACCTTCATGGGCCCGATCAAGGTCCACCTGGAGAAGGCCGACGACCTCGACACCGGGCTCTACCGTGTCCGCAGCCGGACGCTCGCGTCGAGTTCGTCACAGCAGGGCCAGCCCGGACAGCAGGCCGGCCCTGCCCAGCACGCACAGCCGAACCGGCCCGGCCCCGGGCGGCCCGCCGCCCCGCAGGGCCCAGGCGGTTACGGTTACCCCCCGACCGCCGCTCCGCCCATGCCCGCGGCCCCGCCGCCGGGCGCCGGGCGCCCCGGCGGCCCCTCGACCGACCGGCGCCCTCCGACCGCACCCGGCCCCCTGCCGGACGCACAGGTACGGCGCTGGATCGAGATCAATGGCACCCGCCATCAGATCTCCCGCCCGACGTTGGTGATGGGACGAAGCACCGACGCCGACGTGCGGATCGACGATCCCGGCGTATCGCGCCGGCACTGTGAGATCCGGACCGGAACGCCCTCGACGATCCAGGATCTCGGGTCTACCAACGGCATCGTGGTAGACGGGCAGCACACCACCCGCGCTACGCTCCGCGACGGCTCGCGGATCGTCGTGGGCAGCACCACCATCGTTTACCGGCAAGCCGAAGGGTGAAGCGGGGGCAATGTCAGAGCTGACCCTGACGGTCATGCGGCTAGGTTTCCTGGCCGTTCTGTGGCTGTTCGTCATCGTGGCCGTTCAGGTCATCAGAAGCGACCTGTTCGGAACACGCGTCACGCAGCGCGGCTCACGCCGCACTGCCGCCGACGCACGCCCGCAGCAGGGGCGCCAACCATCCGCTGCTGCTGCTCCACCGCAGCAGCGCCAGCAACCCGGGCGCCAGCGCCGCGGGGCACCCACCAAACTGGTCGTCTCCGAAGGCACCCTCACCGGTACTACGGTGGCGCTCCAGGGCCAGACCATCACCCTGGGACGGGCGCACGACTCAACGATCGTGCTGGACGACGACTACGCGTCCAGCAGGCATGCCAGGATCTACCCGGACCGTGACGGCCAGTGGATCGTCGAGGATCTCGGGTCCACCAATGGCACGTATCTCGACCGGACCCGACTCACCACCCCGACGCCTGTTCCGCTGGGCGCGCCGATCCGCATCGGCAAGACCGTCATCGAGCTGCGGAAGTAGTACGAAAATGAGCGAGCGGAGCGAGCGAGCCGCGGCGGTCCTTACGACGGACCCGGCCCGGCTCCCGACCGGAGGGTGGGCAGTGTGGCTCGAGACCGGCTGTACCCCGAACCGACGGGCGAGGTGCGCATGAGCTTGTCCCTGCGCTTCGCCGCCGGATCGCACAAGGGCATGATCCGGGAAGGCAACGAGGACTCCGGCTACGCCGGCCCCCGCCTTCTCGCCATCGCCGACGGCATGGGCGGCCAGGCGGCCGGAGAGGTCGCCAGCTCAGAGGTGATCTCCACGCTCGTCCAGCTCGACGACGACGTGCCGGGCTCCGACATCCTGACCTCGCTCGGCACAGCGGTCCAGCGGGCCAATGACCAGCTGCGTCTGATGGTCGAGGAGGACCCCCAGCTGGAGGGCATGGGCACCACGCTCACCGCCCTGCTCTGGACAGGTCAGCGCCTCGGCCTCGTCCACGTCGGCGACTCCCGCGCCTATCTTCTGCGCGACGGTGTGCTGACGCAGATCACCCAGGACCACACCTGGGTGCAGCGTCTCGTCGACGAGGGCCGGATCACCGAGGAAGAGGCCACCACCCACCCGCAGCGCTCCCTGCTGATGCGGGCGCTGGGCAGCGGCGACCACGTCGAACCCGACCTCTCCATCCGTGAGGTCCGGGCCGGCGACCGCTATCTGATCTGTTCCGACGGGCTTTCCGGCGTCGTCTCCCACCAGACGATGGAAGAGACCCTGGCCAGCTACCAGGGGCCCCAGGAGACCATCCAGGACCTCATCCAGCTGGCTCTGCGCGGCGGCGGCCCCGACAACATCACCTGCATCGTGGCCGACGTCCTGGACGTCGACAGCAACGACACCCTGGCCGGTCAGCTCAACGACACCCCGGTCATCGTCGGAGCGGTCGCCGAGAACCAGGCCGCCCAGCACAACGACGGCGGGGCCATGCAGACCCCGGCGGGACGCGCGGCCGGACTCGGCCGCCCCGTCCCGCCGCCCGCCGGCGGCTTCGGCCCGCCCGGCAGCGGCGACGACAACGGCTACGGCGGAGCGCCGGACGGCGCCTTCGGCTCGTACACCGACGACGACTTCACCAAGCCGCGCGGCGGCCGTAAGTGGCTGAAGCGGTCCCTGTACGTCGTCCTGGCGCTCGCCGTCATCGGCGGCGGTCTGTACGCCGGCTACCGCTGGACGCAGACGCAGTACTACGTGGGCGCGAAGGACGAGAACGTCGCGCTGTACCGCGGCATCAGCCAGGACCTTGCCTGGGTGTCGCTCTCGAAGGTCGAGAAGGACCACCCCGAGATCGAACTCAAGTACCTCCCGCCCTACCAGCGCAAGCAGGTCGAGGCGACCATCGCCGAGGGCAGCCTCGCCGACGCCCGCAAGAAGGTCGGCGAACTCGCCGCCCAGGCATCCGCATGCAAGAAGGACGCCCAGCGCCGCGCAGCCGAGGCCGAGGCCGACGCCCGCACCGGCGAGGGCCAGGCAGGGGGCACCGCCGGTGCTCCCGCAGACAAGACTTCCGCCACGTCCTCCACCACGGGGACCAAGCCGACCGCAGCGACTCCCACTCCCGGCCCCAGCCTCTCGGAGGAAGAGAAAAAGCTGGTCCCGCAGTGCGGTAAGCAGTAAGCCGTAGGGGGCCTCAGCACATGAGCGTTGTCACCAACACGACCACCATCGGCGCGATCGACGCACCGAGCCGCCGCAACACCGAGCTGGCGCTTGTCGTTTTCGCCGTCGTCATCTCGGTGTTCGCCTACGCCAACGTGGGCCTCGCGCTCAACGGCGAACTGCCCTCCGGCATGCTCGGATACGGAATCGGGCTCGCCCTGCTCGGCGGCGTGGCCCACTTGGCGGTCCGTAAGTTCGCCCCGTACTCGGACCCGCTGCTGCTACCGCTGGCCACGCTGCTGAACGGTCTGGGACTGGCACTCATCTGGCGCCTGGACCAGTCCGTACGCTTCCAGGCCGAGAGCACCTTCGTCGCCGCTGCCTCCAAGCAGCTGCTGTTCTCCGCAGTCGGCGTGGGGCTGCTGGTGGTCGTTCTGGTGGCGCTCAAGGACCACCGGCTCCTCCAGCGCTACACGTACATCTCCATGGTCGTGGCGCTGTTCCTGCTGATCCTGCCGATGTTCTTCCCAGCCGTGAACGGTGCCAAGATCTGGATCAAGATCCCCGGCGTCGGCACAATCCAGCCTGGCGAGTTCGCCAAGATCATCATCACGGTCTTCTTCGCCGGCTACCTCATGGTCAAGCGCGACGCCCTTGCTCTGGCCAGCCGCCGCTTCATGGGGCTCTACCTGCCGCGAGGCCGTGACCTCGGACCGATCCTCATGGTCTGGGCCTTCTCGATCCTGATCCTCGTCTTCGAGACCGACCTCGGTTCCTCCCTGCTGTTCTTCGGCATGTTCGTCGTCATGTTGTACGTCGCAACCGAGCGCACCAGCTGGATCGTCTTCGGCCTCGTGATGTCCGCGGCCGGCGCCGTCGGCGTCGCCTCGTTCGAACCACACGTCCAGGATCGCGTCGAGGCTTGGCTCGACCCGTTCGCGGGTTGGGGCAAGGTGGCTGCGAGCGAGCAGATGGCGAAATCCCTCATGGCCTTCGGCTCGGGCGGCACCCTCGGTACCGGCCTCGGCCAGGGCAACTCCGACCTGATCGGCTTTGCCGCCAACTCCGACTTCATCCTCGCCACCGTCGGCGAGGAGCTCGGGCTGGCCGGCATGATGGCCGTCCTCCTCATCTACGGTCTGATCGTGGAGCGAGGCGTCCGCACGGCGCTCGCTGCCCGCGACCCGTTCGGCAAGCTCCTCGCCGTCGGTCTCTCCGGCTCCTTCGCCATTCAGGTCTTCGTCGTCGCCGGCGGCGTCATGGGACTCATCCCGCTGACCGGTATGACCATGCCGTTCCTCGCGGCCGGTGGCTCGTCCGTGATCGCCAACTGGGCGCTGATCGGCATCCTGATCCGTATCAGCGACACCGCACGCCGCCCCGCTCCGGTGCCCGCCCCCTCCACGGACGCCGAAATGACCCAGGTGGTCCGGCCGTGAACAAGCCCCTGCGACGAATCGCGATCTTCTGCGGGGTCCTGATCATGGCGCTGCTCGTACGGACCAACTACCTCCAGTACGTGCGCGCCGACGAACTCAACGCGCGTGATGAGAACCGGCGCGTACGTATCGACCGGTACGCCCACGAGCGCGGCAACATCATCGTCGACGGGAATCCCGTCACCAGCTCCGTCAAAACGACGAGCGGCGACTTCATGTACAAGCGTGACTGGAAGGACGGCCCCATGTGGGCGCCCGTCACCGGATACGCCTCGCAGGCCTTCGATGCCTCCCAGCTCGAGAAGATCGAGGACGGCATCCTCACCGGCAACGACGACCAGCTCTTCTTCGACCGGACCCTGTCGATGTTCACCGGTGAGAAGAAGCAGGGCGGCAACGTCGTCACGACGCTCAACGGCGCCGCTCAGAAGGCCGCCTTCGAAGGGCTCGGCAACAAGAAGGGCGCCGTCGCCGCGATCGATCCGCAGACCGGCGCCATCCTGGCCCTCGCGAGCACACCCTCGTACGACCCCTCGTCCTTCGCCGGTAACTCCGACAAGGACACGGCGGCGTGGCAGAAGCTCCTCAAGGACAAAGACAAGCCCATGCTCAACCGGGCCCTGCGGGAGACCTACCCGCCCGGCTCCACGTTCAAGGTCGTCACCGCCGCCGCGGCGCTGGAGAACGGTCTGTACGACGACATCGACGCGAAGACCGAGTCCCCGCTTCCCTGGACGCTGCCGCAGACGAGCGTCCCGCTGAAGAACGAGGGCAACATCCCGTGTGAGAACGCGTCCCTCCGGGAAGCGCTCCGCTGGTCGTGCAACACCGTCTTCGGCAAGATGAGCGACGACCTCGGCAACGAGAAGATGATCGAGCAGACCGAGAAGTTCGGCTTCAACAAGGAGATCTTCACTCCGGTCCGCGCCGACGCGAGCATCTACCCCAAGGACAACCGGCCGCAGAACGCGATGGCGGGCATCGGCCAGGCGTCCAACCGCACCACCCCGCTCCAGATGGCCATGGTCGCCTCCGCGATCGCCAACGACGGCAAGCTCATGCAGCCGTACATGGTCGCCGAGCGCCAGGCACCCAACCTGGACGTCATCTACACCCACGAGAAGGAGCAGCTCGGTCAGCCGCTCTCTGGTGAGAACGCCCAGAAGGTCCAGCAGATGATGGAGACCGTCGTCAACAGCGGCACGGGAACCAATGCCCGGATCGACGGCGTCACAGTCGGTGGCAAGACCGGTACCGCCCAGCACGGTCTCAACAACAGCGAGAAGCCGTACGCCTGGTTCATCTCGTACGCCAAGACCGACAGTGGCTCCCCGGTGGCCGTGGCAGTGGTGGTCGAGGACGGCAACGCCAACCGGGACGACATCTCGGGTGGTGGTCTGGCCGCCCCGATTGCCAGGAATGTGATGAAGGCGGTCATCGACAACAAGTGATCACCGTCACAGCGGCCGTCATACGAGCACATTGGGATACCGGTCAGATATCAGCTGACGGGGGCGGGCCGATCACATAGCGCGTGCCCGGTAGCGTATGCGCGAACAGCGCACCGCCGGACCACACACGGGTGCGGTCGGGACTGACGGAGAGGGCTGGAACGTATGGAAGAGCCGCGTCGCCTCGGCGGCCGGTACGAGCTGGGCTCGGTGCTCGGCCGTGGTGGCATGGCCGAGGTATACCTCGCGCACGACACCCGGCTCGGCCGCACCGTTGCTGTGAAGACGCTCCGGGCCGATCTGGCCCGCGATCCGTCCTTCCAGGCCCGGTTCCGCCGTGAGGCCCAGTCCGCCGCCTCGCTCAACCACCCCGCGATCGTCGCCGTCTACGACACCGGCGAGGACTACGTCGACGGGGTCTCCATCCCGTACATCGTGATGGAGTACGTCGACGGGTCGACGCTCAGGGAGCTGCTGCACTCCGGTCGCAGACTGCTGCCCGAGCGCACCCTCGAGATGACGGTGGGCATCCTCCAGGCGCTGGAGTACTCGCACCGCGCCCAGATCGTCCACCGCGACATCAAGCCGGCGAACGTCATGCTGACGCGCACCGGTCAGGTCAAGGTCATGGACTTCGGCATCGCCCGCGCCATGGGCGACTCCGGCATGACGATGACCCAGACCGCAGCCGTCATCGGCACCGCCCAGTACCTCTCCCCGGAGCAGGCCAGAGGCGAGCAGGTCGACGCGCGCTCCGACCTGTACTCCACGGGCTGCCTGCTCTACGAGCTGCTCGCGGTCCGGCCGCCGTTCGTCGGGGACTCACCTGTCGCGGTTGCCTACCAGCACGTACGGGAAGAGCCTCAGCCACCGAGCAACTTCGACCCGGAGATCACGCCCGAGATGGACGCGATCGTGTTGAAGGCCCTCACCAAGGACCCCGACTACCGCTACCAGTCGGCCGACGAGATGCGGGCCGACATCGAGGCGTGCCTCGACGGTCAGCCGGTCGCGGCCACGGCGGCGATGGGCGCGGCGGGCTACGGCGGTTACGGCGGCTACAACCAGGACCAGCCCACGACCGCCCTGCACCAGGCCGACCCGAACAGTGCGCAGACATCCATGCTGCCGCCCGTCAACGCGGACGACGACTACGGATACGACGACCGCCCCGGCCGGCGGCGCCAGAAGAAGAGCAACACCTCGACGATCCTCCTGATCGTCGCGGGCATTCTGGTGCTGATCGGCGCCATCCTGATCGGCAAGTCCGTCTTCGGTTCCAACGGCGGCGACAGCGGCCAGGTCAAGGTGCCGAACATGGTCGGTTCGACCGTGCCGGAAGCGCAGCGACTCGCGGACAACGCCGGTGTCACCCTCAAGGTCGGCGGCAAGGAACCCTGCGAGGCCCAGGCGAAGGACAAGATCTGCAGCCAGTCGCCGGAGACCGGCAAGATGGAGGAGAACGAGACTGTCACGGTCGTCGTCTCCTCCGGAGCGCCGAAGGTCGAGGTCCCCGACGTCACCGACGAGACCGAGGCCGACGCCCGCAAGACTCTGGAGGACCAGGGCTTCTCGGTGATCGTCAAGTCGGTCGAGTCCGAGCAGACGCCGGACACGGTCGTCAAGCAGAACCCCGCGGGCGGCTCGAAGGCCGAGAAGGAGTCCGAGGTCACGATCACCGTGGCCAAGGAGCAGATGTTCAACCTGCCTGACGTCCGCACCCGTACGTACGACGCGGCACTGGCCCAGCTCAACGCCCTCGGCTTCGTCAACGTCTCGAAGGCCGAGATCGACTCGAACGAGCCGGTGGGCACGGTCATGGAGCAGACCCCGACCGGGCCCAGCAAGCAGGCCAAGGACGTCCAGATCGTCCTGAAGGTCTCCAAGGGCCCGCCGCAGCCGGAACAGGTCACCATCCCGGCCGACATCTACGGCAAGAAGTACCAGGACGTGAAGGGCCAGCTGGAGGGCCTCGGCCTGGTGGTCACGCTCGCTCCCGCCTCCGTGGACAAGCCGAACGCCATCGTGGCCAACAGCACCCCGGCACCCAACACCCCGGTGGCGAAGGGCAGCACGGTCACCCTCTTCACCGTCGACGGTGGCGGCGGGGACGACGGCGGCGGCCTCTTCGGCGGCCTCTCCGGCACCCGGAACTGACCACGTAACCCCGCACGACCCCGCACGATCAAAGGGCCCCGTTCACCGACATGGTGAACGGGGCCCTTTGCGGTACCGCGGCGTCAGAAGGCCGGCCGGCTCAGCGCAGCTCCACCGGCTTGGTCCGGTCCCGGTCGACCTTCTCCGTACGCACCAGCTCGCCCCACACGATGTAGCGGTACTTCGACGTGTAGACCGGCGTGCAGGTCGTCAGCGTGATGTAGCGGCCGGGCTTCTTCACGCCCGAATCCTTCGGCACCGGCTGGATCACGTCGACGTTGTACTTCGAGGTCTCCGGGAGCTTCTTGTAGACCTTGTAGACGTACCAGGTGTTCTTGGTCTCGAAGACGACCGAGTCGCCCGTCTTCACCTTGTCGATGTTGTGGAACTTGGCGCCGTGCCCGTCCCGGTGCGCCGCGAGCGTGAAGTTGCCCGGCTCGTCCCAGGGAAGGGCCGACTTCACCGGGTCCGTGTAGTAGCCGGCGATGCCGTCGTTCAGGGACTTGGTGGTGGTGCCCTTCTTGACCAGCACCTCGCCGTTCCTCATGGCGGGGACGTGCAGGAAGCCGATGCCGTCCTTGGTGTCCAGGGCTCCGGGGCCACGTGCCTCGGCCCAGTGGTCGCGGACCGTGTTGCCCTGCTTGTCGGCCGCGCGGTCGGCGAGGACGTTGGTCCACCACAGCGAGTAGACGACGAAGAGGCCGAGCACCAGGCCCGCGGTGATCAGCAGCTCACCGAAAATGCTGACGGCGGTGGCGACAGGGTGACGGCCGCCGCGGCGTGCCGGAGGCGCGGAGTTGCTGTTCCGCACTTCGTGCTCGGTCCTCGCTGCCACCGCACCGCCCCTGTCGTGATGATGTTCAGCCCACGAGCGCGTCGGGCTTCCCCTTGCTGCGCGGCCGTTCGTCGACCATCTTGCCCCAGACGATCAATCGGTACGTACTCGTGAATTCCGGCGTACAGGTCGTCAGGGTCAGGTACCGGCCCGGCCCGGTGAACCCCGAACCGACAGGGACGGGGGCGATCACCGAGACGTTGGAGGGCGACGTCTGGGGAAGGGTCCTCGTCATCTCGTACGTGTAGTACGTGTCCTGCGTCTCTACGACGATCGGGTCACCGGGCTGCAGTTTGTTGATGTAGCGGAACGGTTCCCCATGGGTGTTCCGGTGGCCCGCCACCGAGAAGTTGCCCTGCTTCGCCGACGGCATCGCGGTCTTCAGCTTGCCTTCGCCGTAGTGACCGACCATCCCGCGGTCGAGGACCTTCTCCTTGTCGATGCCTTCGGCGATCGGCGCGACGACGTCGAGTTTCGGAATGTGCATGATGGCGAAGCCCTGGCCCGGCTCGAAGACACCGGGTTTGCGCTCCCCGTTCGCCCACTCGTCCTGGATCTTGTTCGTCTCGTTTCCGGCGATCAGGCCGGCGCGGACGTTGGTCCACCAGAGCTGGTACGTGACGAACAGCAGCATCAGCACGCCGAGCGAGATGAACACCTCGCCCGCAACCCGGCTGGCGACGACGGCCGGGCTGTCCTTGGCCGCGCGGGCCGCCCTTCGCGCCTCCACGCGTGACATCGGGGCGGCGGCGGGCCGGGCCGCTTCCGGCTCTGCCTCGGCCGTGGCTTCCGTACGGCGCCTGCCTCGCCCCTTCGCCGCCCTGCGGCGCTCGGCGCGTCCTCCGGTACGAGGTTCGGCAGCGACTGCCGACGGCGGCGCGGGCTCCGCGTCCGCAGGCTCCACGTGCGACGGCTCACCGGCTGCCGCTGCCCGCCGCGTATCGGCCGGAGCAGGAACAGGAACAGGAACAGGAGCAGGGACAGGAGTGGGAGCAGGGCCCTGGAACGGCTCCTGTTGGCGGTACCAGTCCCGTTGGTAGCCCTCGGGGTCGTACCACTCCTTCGGGTCCTCCTGGGGCTGCTGGAGCCCCTGTTGGGCCTGTTGCGCCTGGGGCGCCGCCCCGCTTTCCGGGACGTTACCCGCCCTGAACCAGGGCGAGGCGTGCTGACCCGGCAAAGGGTCCGTCAGCGGGTCCGCGAGCTGGTCGATCGCCGCCACGAACGTGCCATCGGCCTCGTACGCACCCTGCGCGTACGGGCCTTCGTCTCCGGCACCTCGTTCGGGGCGGAGTCCACTCACGCGGCGGCCTTGCCCACCACCGGCGCGAGCCCTTCGGACCTCGCCACCGCCCCCGTGTCACCGCACTGCACCAGCCAGTTGGCGAGCATCAGGTGGCCGTGTTCGGTGAGCACCGACTCCGGGTGGAACTGCACGCCCTCCACCGCCAGTTCACGGTGGCGCAGTCCCATGATGATGCCGTCCGCCGTGCGCGCCGTGACCTCCAGCTCGGGCGGAACCGTGTCCGGTTCGGCCGCGAGCGAGTGATAGCGCGTGGCGGTGAAGGGGGACGGAAGCCCGGCGAACACGCCCTTGCCCTCGTGGGTCACGGGGGACGTCTTGCCATGCAGCAGCTCCGGGGCGCGGTCCACCACACCGCCGTACGCGACGGCCATCGACTGCATCCCGAGGCAGACACCGAAGACCGGAACGCCCGTGTCGGCGCAGTGGCGCACCATGTCGATGCAGACCCCGGCCTGCTCGGGAGCGCCGGGCCCCGGCGACAGCAGGACTCCGTCGAAGCCGTCCTGGGCGTGTGCCGTGGTCACCTCGTCATTGCGCAGCACCTCGCACTCGGCGCCGAGCTGGTAGAGGTACTGGACGAGGTTGAAGACAAAACTGTCGTAGTTGTCGACGACGAGAATGCGTGCGCTCACTGACCGGTCCCCGCTCCACTGGTGCCTTCGCCGTCCACCGTGACATCACCGAACGGAAGCAGCGGCTCCGCCCAGGGGAAGACGTACTGGAAGAGCGCATAGACAACAGCCAGGGTCAGCACGAGCGAGATCACTGCCCGCACCCACGCGTTGCCCGGCAGATGCCGCCAGATCCAGCCGTACATACTGTCCCCTCCATTCGGTACAGCACCCAGACTAAAGGGCCCGGGCTCAGGCGTGGGTCAGCTGTGGAAAGCCGCCGGTCTGCCGTCGGTCACAGGCTGGGTGGCGTCCAGATGGGCCCAGGCGATCAGCCGGTGGCTGCTGCCCCACTCGGGCTCGCACGTGGTCAGCGTGAGGTAGCGGCCCGGGCCGTCGAAACCGGACTTGCGGGGCACGGGGTCGATGACCGCGGTGTCGCCCGGCACGGTCCGGTAGGGCTTCTTGCCGATGCGGTACGTGAACCAGGTCGTCCCGTCCGTCAGCACGACCGCATCCCCGGGGCGCAGCCGGGGGAAGTCCTTGAACGGGTCCCCGTACGTCCGCCGGTGGCCGGCCACCGCGAAATTGCCGGTCGCCCCGAGCCGCGCGGTCCCCGCGTAGTGGCCGAGCCCTTTCTGCAAGGTCCTGACCTTCGTGTTCTCCAGTACGGGCCACTCCCAGCCCGTACCGAAGCGGGGGATGTACATCATCGCGAAGGGCTTTCCGTCCCGGTACGCCGGAGACGACGGCCCCGAATCGGGAGCCGGATCAGGGGTGGGGGCCGGTGCGGGTGCCGGTGCGGCGACGGCGCCCTGCGCCCACTGGCTCCGGAGCGTGTCGATCTCGCCCTCGGTGGCTCCGGCCGCCTTCACGCCCGTCCAGAACAGCACGTAGAGGACGAAGAGAACAATCAGGGCGCCGACGGTGATGCACAGCTCGCTGAAACTTCTGACGATCAGTCGCACCGACACCGGCCGGCCTCCCCGGGGGATTACTCCACAGGCTTCGCGTAGTGGAGATCCACTGTGCCCGAGTAGCCGGGAAGAGTCACTCGGTCGTCCTCGTCGACTTTCCAGCCCAGTCCGTACGCCTTCACGTACAGCTGGTAGTTCTGGATCGACGTGGAGTCGTTGAGCGCCTGCTTGAGCTTGTCCGGGTCTCCCACCGCGGTGACCTTGTACGGCGGCGAGTAGACCCGGCCCTGGAGGATCAGGGTGTTGCCCACGCAGCGGACGGCGCTCGTGGAGATCAGCCGCTGGTCCATGACCTGGATGCCGCGGGCTCCGCCCTGCCAGAGCGCGTTGACGACGGCCTGGAGGTCCTGCTGGTGAATGACCAGGTCATTGGGTTGCGGCTCGGGGTATCCGGGGTTGGCCGTGGCGTTCGGAGGGGCGTCGTCGAGCGTGACGCCGACTGCTTCTCCGGTGATCTTCGTGGTGCCCGCGGCCCTCTCCAGCGCCTTGAGCTTGGCGTCCTCGGCCTTGGTACTGCCGTCGTCGCGCTGGGCCAGGGTGTCGATGTCCTCGCGGAGCGCGGCGGTCGATTCGTTCAGTTCGGCGTTGTTCTGGCTGCGCTGCTGGATGAGATCGGAGAGCTTCAGCAGCGAGGAGTCGGTACGGATGTTGGTGCCCTTGGCCGTGTTGGCACTGGTGACGAAGATCAGTCCGGCCAGGGCGAAAACGGCAGCGGTGAGCCCCCGGACCGGCCATCGCGAGGCGTGCCGGACCGGGCCTTCGGGAGAGTCGGCAGAATTGCTCAACGTACCCTTATCTCCTTAGGCGCCACGGAAGCACTACGCTAACGGACGCCCGGGGGCGGCATCATTCCCCCCTCGTGCCCAGCCCCGGCGTCAGCCACAGTTCCCTGCGCGGTCACGCAGCGCATCGACAGGAGAGTTCCTCGTGCCGAAGTCACGTATCCGCAAGAAGGCCGATTTCACGCCCCCTCCGGCGAAGACGGCCACGAACATAAAGCTGACCAACCGCAGTTGGGTGGCGCCGGTGATGCTGGCGCTGTTCCTGATCGGTCTGGCCTGGATCGTCGTCTTCTACGTGACCGAGGGCGACCTGCCCATCAAGGCACTGGGCAACTGGAACATCGTCGTCGGCTTCGGCTTCATCGCCGGCGGCTTCGGTGTGTCCACGCAGTGGAAGTAGTCCCACCCGGATCAGCCCCGCTTCCGCAAGCCCTGCCCTGAGTTACCCACAGAGTTATCCACAGGTGGGGGAAAAGGTCAGACGATCTGTGGATAACCTACGTCGAAGTTGACGCCGGTGTGACTGCACCTTCCCCCATCCGGGGAGGGTTCGCCCCTTGTCCTGACTGGAGAAACCCAGCTCAGCGACAAGGGGCACACCTGTTCCCCACGGGATGCACAGTATTCGGCACGCTCTGTGGACAACTCGGAGCCCGAAGGGTCGAAACTGCTGAGGACCCGCTCAGGTGAGCGCTGCAGTCCGGGCGAGGACGATACCGATCACCGCGACCAGAACCAGCGCACAGGTCCCGTACTGCACCAGGTTCCGGCGCTCCCGCGGTGCGTGCACCAGGCCGATCGCGATCAGGATGCCCGCGATCAGGCCGCCGACATGGGCTTCCCAGGCGATACCGCCCCAGGTGAAGGTGAAGAGCAGGTTCAGCGCGAGGAGCGCGAGGACCGGACGCATGTCGTAGTTCATCCGGCGCATCAGGACGACCGTGGCGCCCAGCAGACCGAAGATCGCACCCGAGGCACCGAGCGAGCCCTGCTGGGGCGAGGCGATCAAGTAGGTGAGGGCACTCCCCGCCAGCCCGGAGAGCAGATAGAGCGCCAGGTAGCGGACCCGCCCCAGAGCCGCTTCCAGCGGGCCGCCGAGCCACCACAGCCCCAGCATGTTGAACGCGATGTGCCACACCTCCTGGTGCAGGAACATCGAGGTCACCAGCCGGTACGACTGCCCCTCGGCGACTCCCTCCAGCCCGTCGGAAGTAGATGCCCGGCCGAACAGCAGCAGATCATCGAGCAGCCATTCCCTGCCCCACACCGCGATGAAGACCGCGACATTGATGCCGAGCAGGATCTTGGTGATCAGCCGCGGGTCCGCCGCCACCGTGCCGCCCGCGAGCGTACGGGGCTGGTTCGCGGCCGGGTGGTGACCGGTGCCGGAGCCCTCACGGACACAGTTGGGGCACTGGAAACCGACGGACGCGTTGACCATGCACTCGGTGCAGATCGGCCGCTCGCAGCGGGTGCAGCGGATGCCCGTCTCCCGGCCGGGGTGGCGGTAGCAGGTGGGAGGACCGCCGGAGACCGCAGACGGGTCCTGGCCTGCTGGCGGCTGCTGGTCCATCGGTCCTCGCCCCTTGGTCGGTCCTGGTCCTGACGGCGACGAACATGCCGACGCCCTGCTCGTCCGCTATGTAACAGTACGGACGAGCAGGGCGGTTGGTTCCCCGTGGAGCCGGGACCGATCAGCGGTGGACCGGATTCAGCGGGTCTCGACGACGACGGACTCGATCACCACGTCCTGGACCGGGCGGTTGGTACGCGGGTTGGTCGGCACGGCCGCGATGGCGTCCACGACCTTCTTGCCGGCGTCGTTGGCGACCTCACCGAAGATGGTGTGCTTACGGGTCAGCCACGCGGTCGGCGACACGGTCAGGAAGAACTGCGAGCCGTTCGTGCCCGGGCCGGCGTTGGCCATGGCCAGCAGGTAGGGCTTGTTGAAGCTGAGGTCCGGGTGGAACTCGTCACCGAACTCGTACCCCGGGCCGCCCGTGCCATTGCCCAGCGGGTCGCCGCCCTGAATCATGAAGCCGCTGATGACCCGGTGGAAGACGGTGCCGTCGTACAGCTTGTCCGTGGACTTCTGCCCGGTCGCCGGGTGGGTCCACTCACGCTCTCCCTTGGCGAGCTCGACGAAGTTCTTGACCGTTTTGGGCGCGTGGTTCGGCAGGAGCCGGATCTCGATGTCGCCTTGGTTGGTCTTCAAGGTGGCGTAAAGCTGCTCGGCCACAATCTGCCTTCCGTAAGTCCTCGCTGACGTCCACCGATCCTCGCACGGAGGACCCACCGCGACATCCGGCCGCCGGGGCCCATACGGCCGAGTACGCGACGACGCAGCGCGCGCCGGCCCGAACCGTGGCATTGTCGTCGGCACGCTCCCCTTGCACCGCAATGTCCGAGAAGCGATTCATGACCCGGATGCCCGCCCCGCATGCCACGCGGGGCACCGGCGGGCATGATTTCGAAATGGGTGGAAAGGCGGAGTACCTACCCGCCACCAAGGAGGAGGATCTCGTGACCCGCATCGACAGCGTGCGCGCCGCAACCGACTCGGCGAAGGAGAGCGCGCAGCACGCCGCGGAAGTGGTGGCGCCCTATGCCGACATGACCAAGGAACAGGCAGCGCACTACGCACACGAGGCACGTGTGCGACTCGCGCCCAAGATGTCCAAGGCAGCCCACCAGGCTCGTGTCCAGTACGTGGCACACCTCGCACCACACATCGAACAGGCACGTACGCATGTGCCGCCCAAGGTGGACCTGGCCGCGCAACGCGCCGTGGTCCGCACCCGCCACGCCGCCCGGAGCGCCGCGGACTACACCGTGCCACGCGTCGAGCACGCGGTGTCCGTGGCCCAGCCGATGGCCGAGGAGGCCACCGCACGCAGTGCGGCGGCGCTGGCGGTACTGCGCGGCCAGGTGACGGCCAAGGACATCCGGAAGCTGGTCAAGAAGCACCAGCGGCGGGCCAAGGCAGGCCGGCTGGCCAAGAATCTCACCGTGCTGGCCATCGTGGCCGGTGGCGCCTACGCCGCCTGGAGGTGGTGGGACAAGCAGGCCAACCCGGACTGGCTCGTCGAACCGCCGGCGCCCACGGAGGTGTCCGACGACCGCGCACCGCTGTCCTCGGTCGACGGCAGCGGGCAGACGGGATTCGACCCGGACGCCCGGCCCAAGCAGTCCGACACCGAAGCGAACGGCCTGGACGGCACCGATCGCGACGACCGCCCCTGACCACAGCCGGACCGGCACGACAGCCGGACCGGCACGACGCAAAAAGTGCCCCCTGACATGCGTTCTCGCATGTCAGGGGGCACTTTGCTGTGGAGCCCAGGAGATTCGAACCCGGCATTGTTACCTTCCTGACCTGCGGGAGTCACTCGCTCTTCGCATCGATCTCGGCGATGAGGGCCTCGATACGCGCCTTGATCTCATCAAGGATCGGGCGGACAACCTCGACGCCTGCCCGGCGGGGTCGTCGAGTGGCCAGGAGGTACTTCTTGCCGGGGAAGATCGGGCAGGCGTCGCTGCAGCCCATGGTGATGACGATGTCCGCGGTCTGCACCACCTCGACGGCGGGGTGGGTGCCCACCGAACTCACGGTCACCCGTCCGGTGCGGTTCACCGGGGGTGCGGTCGTGGTTAGGGGTGGCGGAACAGGGCGAATCTGAAACCATGGTGGCCGCGATAAATTTCGTACAGCTGCACGGATTCCCGAAGCCGCAAGTCTGTGCGCGCAAGGACGAACATGCCGGTACCACCCTCTGTTTGGACAGGTGATCTTGAACCACGGGAACCTGCTGGCCATCAGCGATCTCCATATCGCCTACGAGCAGAACCGGAAGATCGTCGAGGAGCTGCGTCCCCGGACCGCCGAGGACTGGCTCCTGGTCGCCGGAGACATCGGCGAACTGACCGAGGACATCGCCTGGGCCCTGCGCGCCCTCAGCCGGAATTTCGCCAAGGTGGTGTGGGCGCCGGGCAATCACGAGCTCTGGACCCCCCGCCAGGACACGGTTCAGCTGCGTGGCGTCGAGCGGTATCAGTACCTTGTCCGGCTCTGCCGCGAGCTGGGTGTCGTCACCCCCGAGGATCCGTATCCCGTCTGGGAGGGGCCGCAGGGGCCCGTCGTCGTGGCTCCGCTCTTCCTGCTCTACGACTACACCTTCCGCACCCACCCCCGGCTGTCCCGGGAGCAGGCTCTCGCCGAGGCGCACGAGAAGGGGGTCGTGTGTACCGACGAGTTCTTCCTCTTCCCCGACCCGTATGCCAGCCGCCAGGAGTGGTGTGAGCACCGGGTGGTGGAGACGGAGGCGCGGCTGGCCGCCCTGGATCCGGATCTGCCCGTCGTGCTGGTCAACCACTATCCGCTGGTACGGGAGCCCACCAGGATCCTGCGCTACCCGGAGTTCGCGTTGTGGTGCGGCACGGAACGCACGGCCGACTGGCACCGGCGCTTCAACGTCGAGGCCGTGGTCTACGGGCATCTGCACATTCCCCGCACGACCTGGCACGACGGAGTGCGCTTCGAGGAAGTCTCGCTCGGCTACCCCCGTGAATGGCAGCGCCCCGGGCACCGCCCCACGGTGCCGCCCCGCCGGATCCTGCCGAAGTAGCCGCCTGCCGGCGGGCCATCGGGCAAGGCACAGGGAAACCCAGCAGAAGGAAGCCTGATCATGCTGCAGCGGATACTGCCGTCCTGTATAGCCGTCGCAGAATCGCGCGACGATCTGTCGGAGGCAGAGCTGTTCCCGGAGGAAGCAGCCCTCATCAGCAACGCGGTGGACTCACGGCGCCGCGAGTTCACCACCGTCCGTCACTGCGCGCGGCAGGCAATGAGTGAACTGGGCCTGACCTCCGGCCCGGTACTGCCCGGTCGGCACGGTGCCCCCCGCTGGCCCCGGCAGACCGTCGGAAGCCTCACGCACTGTGCCGGATACCGGGGCGCGGCGTTGGCGCGGGACACGGACATCAGGATGCTGGGCATCGACGCCGAACCGCACGGACCCCTGCCCGCCGGGATCCTGGAAGCGATCGCACTGCCGCGGGAGAAGCTGCGGGTGGAGGAACATCTGGCCCGGCACCGAGGGGTGTTCTGGGACCGCCTGCTGTTCAGCGCGAAGGAGTCCGTCTACAAGGCCTGGAACCCCTGCACGGGCCAGCGCCTGGGGTTCGAGGACGCCGACATCGTCTTCGCCCCGGCCGCGATGACATTCACGGTGCAGCTGCTCGCACCCCGTCCCGCCCCTCCCGCCGGTGAGCCCCCGTTGCCGGACCGGCTCGAAGGGCGCTGGCTGGTGAGCGAGGGACTGGTCCTCACCGCCATCGCGGTGCCGACTCGTTCGGAACGTGTCCCCGGGTACGCGGACGGCCTTTCGTAGGAGCGCGTCGACGGGTCGATCGCGTTCGCGGAACAGCGGAACGACAGACGACCTTGCGGATCTTCTTCGCCGCCGCCGTCGCCGGGCCGCCCGTGGACCCGTTCCGGCCGACCGCGGTGCCCACAGGGACCGTACGTTCCGAGGGGTGTCGGGAATGGCGGGCATTTCCCCGGGGCTGCCGTGTCCTCCATGTCCACCACGGTGCTAGGGGTATCGCCCCACCGGTTGCCGGGGCACCCCCTAGCCCTCCCCTAGCCCCGTGATATCGCATTTTCCCGTCTGTACTGTGTCGGCACATGACCGTCGCACTCAGCGCCACTTTGGCATCATTCAGTTTCAAAACGCTGTGGGATTTCGACCAGCTCTCCGACTCTCTCGGCCCGTACCTGTTGCTCGGGCTGTGCCTGATTGTCTTCGCCGAGTGCGGGCTGCTCATCGGCTTCTTCCTGCCCGGGGACATCCTGCTCTTCCCCGCGGGCATGTTCTGCGCCCAAGGCGTGATCGACACACCGTTCTGGCTGACCTGTGTCCTGCTGGTCGTCTCCGCGTTCCTCGGAAACGTGGTCGGCTACTGGATCGGCTGGCAGGCCGGGCCCGCGCTGTTCAGCAAGCCGAATTCCAAGCTGTTCAAGCGTGAGCACGTCGAAAGGACCAATGAGTTCTTCGCGCGCTACGGTGCGCGGGCTATTGTCATCGGCCGTTTCGTGCCGATCGTGCGGACCTTCATCACCACGATGGCCGGAGTCGGCCGGATGAACCCGGTGCGGTACTTCACGTACTCCGCCATCGGTGGCGTGATGTGGGCCGCGGGTGTCCCTGCCGCCGGGTACTACCTCGGCAAGGTCGCGTTCGTGCACGACCACTTCGAGCTGGTCATCATCGGCATCGCGCTGCTCTCGGTCCTGCCGATCTACCTGGAGATGGTGCGCTCCAGCAACGCCAAGGACAAGGCGAAGAAGGCCGAGGCCGCCCGGCACGCCGCCGGCCGTTACTGAGCCCGGCCGTCACCTGTCCCCGGCGGTCCGCAGACGACCGCACCGGGCGCCTCTGCTCCCCCCAAGAGGCACCTCCCCCACCCCCCAAGAGACGCAACCGCCCCCGAGGGAGCCGTACTCATGAACCGCCCCCCGTCAGCGGACGACACACCCCGCCCGGACATCACCCCGCGTCAGATCAGGTTGATCATCGCAGGCCTGATGCTCAGCATGTTCCTGTCCTCGCTGGACCAGACAATCGTGTCCACGTCGATGCGGACCATCGCCGACGATCTGCAGGGCCTGGATGTCCAAGCCTGGGTCAGTACCGCCTATCTGGTCGCCCTGGCGGTGACCACGCCGCTGTACGGCAAACTGTCCGACATCTACGGGCGCAAGCCCTTCTTCATCGGCGCCATCTCGGTCTTCATCGTAGGCTCGATCGCCTGTGCGTACGCCGACTCCATGTACCAACTGGCCGCGTTCCGCGGACTGCAGGGCGTCGGCGCGGGAGGCCTGGTCACGCTCGGACTCACGATCATCGCCGACATCGTCCCGCCACGGGACCGCCCCAAGTACCAGGGCGCCTTCTTCGCGGTGTGGGGCACATCCAGTGTGCTCGGGCCACTGCTGGGCGGTCTGCTGTCGGGTCAGAGCGAGATCCTCGGGATCACCGGATGGCGCTGGGTCTTCCTGGTCAACGCACCCACCGGCATCCTCGCCCTGATCGTCGTGTCCAAGGTGCTCAAGCTCCCGCACCAGCGCAGTGAACACCGGATCGACTGGTGGGGCGCGGCCCTGCTGCCGCTGTGTGTGGTGCCGGTCCTGGTCGTCGCCGAGCAGGGCGACGACTGGGGTTGGGACTCGATCCGCTCGATCGCCTGTTACGTGCTGGGCGGGGTCTCGTTGATCGCCTTCCTGCTGATCGAGCGCCGCATGAAGCACGAGGCGCTCATCCCGCTGCGGCTGTTCACCATTCCGACCTTCCGCATGTCGATGGTGACCGCCGCGCTGGTGGGTGTCGGCATGTTCGGCGGCATCGTGCTCGCCCCGCAGTACCTGCAGATCGCCCGGGGCGCGTCGCCCACGGAGGCGGGACTGATGACGCTTCCGCTGATGCTCGGCATCATGATCGGGTCGATCATCTCGGGCGGCGGGATCGCGCGCAGTGGCCGCTACAAGATCTTCACGGTGGTCGGTGCGGCCCTCACCGCCATCGGCCTCGGCCTCTTCTACACCGTGGAGGTGGACACTCCGCTGTGGCAGCCACTGCTGTTCATGGGGATCTTCGGTCTCGGCCTGGGCAACTGCATGCAGACCCTGACCGCCGCCGCGCAGAACGCCGTTCCGGTGCGGGCGATGGGGCTGGGCACCGCGCTCGTCACCTTCTTCCGGCAGATCGGCGGCTCGCTGGGCGTGGCCGCGCTGCTGTCGGTGCTGTTCCACACCGTGGGCGGCAACATCACCGATTCCTTCAAGGCTGCGCGCCATGACCCGGACTTCCTGGCGGCCATGCAGGACCCCGCAGTGCACACGGATCCGGACAACGCCCCGTTCTTCAAAGCGCTGGACACCGGTGACACCGGGCACCTGCTGTCGGACTCGTCGTTCCTCGAGCACCTCGATCCCCGCCTGGCCAGGCCGTTCAGGGCCGGGTTCACCGAGTCCATCGACCTGGTCTTCCTGATCGCGGCCTGTGTACTGGTGCTCGGGTTCGTGGCTGCCCTGATGATCAAGGAGGTCCCGATCCGGACGGCGCCGGACGCCGACGAGGTCACCGGGACGCCCGAGGAGGACGCTCCGGAAGCCGAGGGCCTGGAGTTGGTCAAGGCCACCGCGGGCGCCCCTTCCCCGGCGACGGAGAACGCCGGGGACCACCAGCCGCAGCGGCTCAGCGAGACGACCATGCAGCTGCGCTTCAGCGACTTCAACGCGCTCGGCTCGCCGGATGCGCAACGGCGCGTACCCGACCGGGATTCGCTCGGCGAGATGACGATGCAGCTGCGCATCGTGGCCGCGGCCGAGGAGGCTTCCGCCCCGATCCTCCTGCCGAGGAGGATGAAGAACAGGACTGCCGATCCGCAGGGGACGTTCCCCCCGCCCAGGTCGGAGTGAACAGCGGCTACTGGTAGATCCGTACGTCGTTCCGGTACTGATCCGCAAGCAGAGTGATCGCCTCGGGCAGCCCGCCCGAGGCGATCTCCGCAAGGGTCACCTGTTCCAGCACATTGCGCAGACTGGTCCGTGCAGCCATCCAGACCTCGCGCAAGGGCTCGGCGGGGCCCGCGTACTGAAGCTCGGTGAGCCGGGCGTCGCGCACATTGATCAACGGGCCGTCCACCGCCCGGTACACATCGGCGAGAGTGATCTCCTCCGCCGGCCGCCCCAGCAGGAATCCTCCCTCGGGCCCCCGCGTGCTGCGTACAATCCGTGCCCGCTTCAGCTCCGCCAGCACCCCTTGCAGGAACTTCAGCGGGATGTCCTGCTCCGCGGCTATCCGGCTTGCCTTGACCGGGGTTCCTCCGGCGGCGTCCAGGGCCAGTTGGGCCGTGGCGCGCAACGCGTAGTCCGCCTTGGCCGAGATCCTCACGTCATCAATCCTTCTGCGAACCGTGCTCGGGCCCTACCCCTTGGAGCCGACGGGTTCGGGCGTCACCCGCTAGGGGGTCGCTAAGGGTAGCGCGGGGCGGCCGGGCGAGCCCTCTCCTCATAGCCTCGGACCACCGATAACTTTGTCTATCAAAAAAGTAGACATAGGTTCTGAGCTGGGGGTATCTCACCAATGATCGGTGGAGAACCGAACTACCGCGTCGCAGTCATCGGCGCCGGGGCAGCGGGAGCAATCACCGCGGCCCGCCTGCTGGAGGCAGCCACCACCCACGGCCTGCCGCTGGAGATCGGCCTCATCGACCCGGCGGAGACGACGGGCCGCGGAATCGCCTACTCGACGCCGGACGAACGCCACCTGCTGAACGTCCCGGCCGGGCGTATGAGCGCCAGCCCCGACGATCCGGACGACTTCGTGCGCTGGCTGCGCGAGCACGCCGGCCACCTCGCGGACCCCGGCCGGTTCGTCCCACGCCGCCTCTTCGGCGCCTACCTCGCCGATCACCTCGCCGACCGGTCGGCCCGCGGACCCGGACGCCTCGTCCGGCTGCGCGACCGCGTGGTCGTGGCCACGCGCGCGGACCGGCGGCTGGCACTGCGGCTGGCCTCCGGCAGTACCGCCACCGTGGACGCCGCCGTGCTGGCCACCGGCAACCACCCGCCGTGCGCCGACTGGGCGCCGGCCGCGCTCCGCGAGTCGGACGTCTTCATCGCGGACCCGTGGGCGCCCGGGGCACTCGACCGGGTCCCGCACGACGCGGACGTGCTGCTGGTCGGCACCGGGCTGACCATGGTGGACGTCGCGATGTCCCTCGACCGGCCGGGCCGCACCCTGCACGCGGTCTCCCGCTCCGGACTGCTCCCCCAGCCGCATGCCGCCGCCCCGGCGCCCGTCGCCCCGCCGGACCTCACCGGCTGTACCGGACTGGACGAACTGCGCGGTGCGGTGCTGCGCCATGTGGCACGCACCCGGCGCCATCACGGGGACTGGCGGCCCGCCCTCGACGGTCTGCGCCCGATGACTGCCGCGCTGTGGCAGGGGCTGCCGGAGCACGACCGCGCCAGATTCCTGCGCGCCGACGCGCGCGTGTGGGACGTGCACCGGCACCGGATGCCGCCGGTCACCGCCGCCCGGGTCACGGACGCGCGGGAAGCCGGGCGGCTGACGGTGGGCGCCGGGGAGGTGGCCGGTGCGGTCCTCACCGGAGGCGGGCCGCAGATCACCCTCACCGACGGCCGGCGGCTCGCCGTCGGCGCCGTCGTCAACTGCACCGGCCCCCAGGCCGACCCGCGCCGGACCTCGGACCCGCTGGCCGCCGCGCTGTTCACGGCCGGCCTCGCCGTCCCCGGGCCGCTGGGACTCGGCCTGCACACCGGCCCCGACGGCAGGGTCTCGACCGCGCCCGGGACACCCGACGCCCCGCTGTGGACGCTCGGCGCCACCCGCCGCGGCAGCCTGTGGGAGAGCACCGCGATCCCGGAGATCCGGACCCAGGCCGCCGAGGTCGCCGCCGCCGTGGTGGCCACGCTGACCGCCGCGCCCCGGCCCCGGCCGGGGTCCCGCCGTACTCCGACGGACCACCACGGCCTGCGGTTGAGCACCACCCCCGAAGCGGCGGCGGCCTACAACGAGGGGCTCGACCGGATCCTGCGCGTGGCGTCCGGCGTCGAGGGGCCCATCGCCGAGGCGGTCCGCCTCGACCCTGAGTTCGCCGTCGGGCACGCGGCGCTCGCCCTGCTCGGCCACGAGTGGGGCGCGCAGGTGAACGTGCCGGCGGCGCTCGCGGCCGCGGCCGGAGGCCTGGGCCGGGGGGCGGACGAGCGGGAGCGGAGCTTCGTCGCCGCGGTCGCCGCCCGGGTCGACGGCACCCCGGCCGAGGGCGACACCGCGCTGCTGCGGCACATCGAGGACCACCCGCGCGACGCGTTCGCGGTGAGCCTGGCGGTGCCCACCATCGCCTTCGGCGGGGTGACCTGCGGCGAGCAGACCTGGCAGCTGGTGGAGGGACTGGCCCCGGCGTACGGGGACGACTGGTGGTACCTGGGACAGCTCGCGTTCGTCCGGCAGGAGCAGGAACGGTGGGACGAGGCCGAGGCGCTGGCCGCCCGCGCGCTTGCGGCCGTGCCCTCCTCCGGCCACGCGGTGCACGCCCGCGCCCATGTCTTCTACGAGACCGGGCAGCACACCGAGGGGCTCGCGTGGCTGAACGAGTGGATACGGGTGGAGGGGCCGCGGGCCAACAACCGGGCGCACTTCTGCTGGCACGCCGCCCTGCACGAGCTGATGACCGGTCAGGCGGACGCGGTGCGCAGCCGCTACCTGGATCAGCTGGCCCCGCCGACGGTCACCGGCGCCCGTGCGCTGGTCGACTCCGGCGCCCTACTGTGGCGCTGCCGGATGACCCGGTCCTGGGAGGGCCCGCAGCCGGCCGATGAGGTGCTGGCCCATGCCCCCGAGGGATGGCTGGCCGAGCCGCCGACGGCGTTCGCCGCGCTGCACTGCGCGCTCTCGCTGGCGGCCGCCGAGGATCCGGCCGGTCTGGCGCGGCTGCGCGGGACCGCCGCGCGGCACGCGCTGCCGGTCTTCCGTGAGGTCGTCGCCCCGCTGTGCACCGCGCTGACCTCGGTGCTCGACCGGTCCTGGGCAAGCGCGCTGCCGATCCTGCAGAACCTGGGGCCTCGGCTCGGCGCGCTCGGCGGCAGCGCGGCACAGCGCGACGTCATCGAGGAGACGCTGCTGTTCACACTCACTTCGGCCGGACACCACGCCGAGGCGGCGGCGCTGCTGGAGGCGCGGCTGGAACGGCGGCCCGCGCCGCTGGACCGGACCCGGCTCGTGGGACTGCGGCCCACCGGGGTCTGAGCGCGGGCGCAGATGCGTGAGCGGCGCGGCCGGTGTTCCCACTGGCCGCGCCGCTCACTCGGGGGAGGAAAATGGTCTGTTGGGGGTGACGGGCGTGTCCCGGCGCCGGATTCAGCGCAGTACGCCCATGCCGGTCAGCTGCGCCACGATGGCCTCGACGGCCTCTTCGGGGGAGCACTCGGTGGTGTCGATGCGCACGTCCGGGTGGACCGGCGCCTCGTACGGCGAGTCGATGCCGGTGAAGTCCGGCAGCTCTCCGCGGAGCGCCTTGCGGTAGAGCCCCTTGGGGTCGCGTTCCTGCGCCACCGCGAGCGGGGTGTCCACGAAGACCTCGCAGAACTCTCCGTCGGCCACCAGCCCGCGGGCCATGTGGCGTTCCGCGCGGAACGGCGAGATGAACGAGACCAGCACGATCAGCCCCGCGTCGACCATGAGCCCGGCGACCTCGGCCACCCGCCGGATGTTCTCCACCCGGTCCGCCTCGCTGAATCCGAGGTCGCGGTTGAGCCCGTGCCGGACGTTGTCGCCGTCCAGCAGATAAGTGCGCTTGCCCAAGCTGTGCAGATGCTTTTCGAGCAGGTTCGCGATGGTGGACT
The DNA here is from genome assembly GCF_042670885.1 of Streptomyces sp. NPDC057136. Lineage (NCBI taxonomy): Bacteria > Bacillati > Actinomycetota > Actinomycetes > Kitasatosporales > Streptomycetaceae > Streptomyces > Streptomyces sp. NPDC057136. The sequence goes on along the minus strand of NZ_JBHUUV010000002.1, from coordinate 5,374 downwards.
TGCCCGCACCGGACAGACCGGTCAGCCAGACCACGCAGGGCCGGTGGCCGCCGAGTTCGGCCCGCGCGCTCTTGTCGATGTCCACACTCTGCCAGTGCACGTCCCCGGCGCGGCGGGAGGCGGACCGCAGCAGCCCCGCGCCCACGGTGGTGTTGGTCAGCCGGTCGATGACGATGAAGCCGCCGGTGTGCCGGTTGTCCAGGTACGGGTCGAACGCGACGGGCTGGTCGAAGGCAATCTCGCACAGCCCGATCTCGTTGAGCCGGAGCGCTTTGGCGGGGTCGCGTTCCAGGGTGTTGACGTTCACGGTGTGCTGGATCTGGGTGATGGTGGCGCCGACCGTCCTGGTGCCTGTCTTGACCAAGTACGGGCGGCCGGGGAGCATCGGCTGTTCCGCCATCCACACCAGGTGGGCCTCGAAGCGGTCGGCGACCTGGGCCGGGTCGTCGGCGGAGCACAGCAGATCGCCCCGGCTGACGTCGATCTCGTCGGTGAGGGTGAGCGTGACCGCCTGGCCGGTGGCGGCCACATCCAGGTCGCCGTCCCAGGTGACCACCCGCGCAATGCGGCTCACCGTGCCCGCCGGGAGGACCCGGACCCGGTCCCCCGGCTGCACGGTGCCGCCGACGACCGTTCCGCAGAAGCCGCGGAATTCGGAGTCGGGACGGTTGACGTACTGCACGGGCAGCCGGAAGCCGGTGCCGTTCGGGCGGGCGTCGCCGCTGCCCGCCGGTGTCACCGTCTCCAGGTGGTGCAGCAGGGTGGGGCCCGAGTACCACGGCATGTGGACGCTGGGCTCGGTGATGTTCTCGCCGCGCAGTGCGGAGGTGGGGATGCAGGTGATGTCGGTCAGGCCGATGTCCCCGGCGAACTCCCGGAAGTCCCGCTCGATCCGGTCGAAGACATCGGGCGAGTAGTCCACCAGGTCCAGCTTGTTGACCGCGAGCACGACGGTGCGGATGCCGAGCAGGGAGACCAGGTAGCTGTGCCGCCTGGTCTGGGTGAGGACACCCTTGCGCGCATCCACCAGGATCACCGCGATGTCCGCGGTGGAGGCGCCGGTGACCATGTTGCGGGTGTACTGCTCGTGCCCGGGGGTGTCGGCGACGATGAACTTGCGCTTGTCGGTGGTGAAGAAGCGGTAGGCGACATCGATGGTGATGCCCTGCTCCCGTTCGGCGGCCAGGCCGTCCACGAGCAGGGCCAGGTCCAGGTCGCCCCCGCGGGTGCCGGAGCGCGCGGAGTCGGCCTCCAGCGCGGCGAGCTGGTCCTCGAAGATGAGGTGCGACTGGTAGAGCAGCCGCCCGATCAGGGTGCTCTTGCCGTCGTCGACGCTGCCGCAGGTGATCAGCCGCAGCAAGTCCTTGCGCTCGTGCCCGCGCAGATACTCCTCGATGTCCCCGGACACCAGCTTCGTGGTGTTGACCATCAGAAGTAGCCTTCCTGCTTCTTGCGCTCCATGGAGGCCGAGGAATCGTGGTCGATCATGCGTCCCTGCCGCTCGGAGGTGGTGCTGAGCAGCATTTCGCGGATCACCGCCGACAGCGTGTCCGCGGTGCTCTCCACCGCACCGGTGAGGGGGTAGCAGCCGAGGGTCCGGAACCGGACGTCGCGCAGCATCGGCTGCTCGCCGGGCCGCAGCGGCATCCGGTCGTCGTCCACCATGATCAGCGCCCCGTCCCGCTCCACCACGGGACGGCGGGCAGCCAGATACAGCGGCACGACGGGGATCTTCTCCATGTAGATGTAGAGCCAGATGTCCAGTTCGGTCCAGTTGGACAGCGGGAACACCCGGACGCTCTCGCCCTGCGCGGTGCGGACGTTGTACAGCTGCCACAGCTCGGGGCGCTGGCGCTTGGGGTCCCAGCGGTGCTGGGCGGAACGGATGGAGAAGATCCGCTCCTTGGCACGGGACTTCTCCTCGTCCCTGCGGGCACCGCCGAAGGCCATGTCGAAACCGTGGGTGTCCAGCGCCTGCTTGAGTCCGGCGGTCTTCCACATGTCGGTGTGCACGGCGGAGCCGTGGGTGAACGGGTTGATGTCGAGCTCAAGACACTCGGGATTCCGGTGAACCAGCACGTCCATGTCCAGCTCCGCGGCGGCCCGGTCCCGGAACTCGATCATCTCGCGGAACTTCCACGTGGTGTCCACGTGCAGCAGCGGGAAGGGGGGCTTGCCCGGGTAGAACGCCTTGAGCGCGAGGTGCAGCATGACCGAGCTGTCCTTGCCCATGGAGTACAGCATCACCGGGCGCTCGCTGTCGCCGACCGCCTCCCGCATGATGTGGATGCTCTCCGCCTCAAGCCGCTCCAGGTGGCTCAGTATCGGCGCGGTGTCCACCATTGTCCTCATCGGGCCTCCACGGTGAGCGCGACAGATTCCGCGGCGATCGTCTCCAGCAGCCGCTCCGCGGCTTCCTGACGGCACACCAGCAGGTCGGGCAGGTACGGGTCCGGGCGGTTGTAGCGCAGCGGCGAACCGTCCAGCCGGGAGACGTGCAGCCCGGCAGCCGCCACCACTCCCGCAGGGGCCGCCGAGTCCCACTCGTACTGGCCTCCGGCGTGCACATAGGCGTCGACCGTGCCGCGCAGCACCGCAATCGCCTTCGCGCCCGCCGACCCCATCGGGACCAGTTGCGCGCCGAGGCGTTCCGCAACCGCTGTCGCGACGGCAGGCGGCCGGCTGCGGCTGACCGCGATCCGAAGGGGCCCGGCCGACGGAGAGGGCGCGGGCACCGGGGGCGGGGCCGTCGGCGACCCGGTGGTGAAGGTGGTGTCCTCGGCGGGCAGGCAGACCGCAGCCGCAAGGGGCACGCCGTCCAGGGCGAGACAGATGTGCACGGCCCAGTCGGCACGGCCCTCGGAGTATTCGCGGGTGCCGTCCAGCGGGTCGATCACCCATACCCGGCTGTGCGCCAGCCGGGCGGGGTCCAGGGCACCCTCCTCCGACAGCAACGCGTCCCCGTGCTCGGCGAGCACCCGGGCGATCCACGCGTGGGCCAGGGCATCGCCCGCCCGTCCCAGCGCGGCGCCGCTCAGCAGCTGCTCCTCGCGGACGCCCAGCAGCAGTCGCCCGGCGCCGCGCGCCAGGGCCGCCGCCAGCCTGTGGTCGTCGTCCGCCGCTATTCCGGAAACCTCGGACACGTCCACCCCACCCCCAAATTCTCAACTAATTCTGCACGATACCTTCGGCATCTGCCAATTCCTTGCCGGAATGGTAAGCAGCCGTCTGAGCAAAACACGCCAGAAACGGGATGGCGCAGCAAATGGTGGAGTTATTCTCCAGGGGCTAGGGGGGCTTTAGGGGCGAAATAGGGGTTGGTCTTTTCGGAGCATGATGGGAATGTCTCACTCGGCTACAAATTGACGACGGCCAGCGCTCACTGAATATTTTCGGCCGAATTCGCATCCTCTGCGACGCTGGCGTTCCGCTCTGGAAGGACAGCGCCCCACATGCCAGGAATACCCGCGGCCAGCACTGCCTGGATACGCCGGTTCCATCCGTCTCCGGGTCCCACCACCCGTCTGGTCTGCTTCCCGCACGCCGGCGGCTCGGCGAGTTACTACTACCCGCTCTCCAAAGCGATGTCGCCTTCCACGGAAGTGCTCGCGCTGCAGTACCCGGGCCGGCAGGACCGAAGATCCGACAGGCCGATCGAGAACATTCCGGAACTGGCCGACCAGATCTTCACGGCGCTGCGCCCTTGGGCCGACCAACCGATCACCCTCTTCGGGCACAGCATGGGCGCGACGCTGGCATTCGAGGTGGCCGCCCGGATGGAGCTGGTGGGTATCGACCCGCTGGGCCTGTTCGTCTCCGGGCGGCGGGCGCCGTCCACCCACCGCGACGAGTTCGTTCACCGGGGCACGGACGACCGAATCGTGGCCGAACTCCAGACGCTCAACGGCACCAACTCGCAACTTCTCGGCGACGAGGAACTGCTGCGGATGGTGCTGCCCGCGATCAGAAGTGACTACAAGGCCATCGAGACCTACCAGTACGAACCCGGGCCGAAGCTGAACTGCCCGGTATATGCGCTGGCCGGGAAGGACGACCCGAAAGCAACACTCTCGGAAGTCCGCGCCTGGGCCGACCACGCCGCGGGCCCCATCAGCTTCCAAGTGTTCCCCGGCGGCCACTTCTACTTGAACGATCACCAGTCGGAGATCGTCAATCTTGTCTCCGACCACATCATTTCGGCCATGGCCGGCCTGTCGTCGATGCACAGATGACATCGACACGACGAGTGAGAAAGTGATGAATTGATGTCCACCGATCAGATCGCACCGGGCACCGATCCAGGCACCATCATCGTGTGCAGCGGTCGTTGTGGCTCGACTCTGGTGTCGGACCTGCTCGCCGAACACTCCGCCATGGTCCCCCTGCTGGAGTTCTTCGGCTCCCAGTACCAGGCGGGCATGGTGCAGGAGGTCCTGAGCGGCGAGCAGTTCTGGCAGCTGGTGACCGAGCCATGGCTGTCCATGAACACTGTGGTGCGCCTCGGCCGCGTACCCAAGGAGGTCCGTTACGACCTCAGCCGTCACGAGACCCCGCCGGAGCTGTCCGGGCTGCTCGGCTTCACCCTGCCCGCGATCAGCGAAGATCCCGACAAGCTGATGGAAGAACTGGCCGGCCTGGTCACGCAGTTCCCCACCCAGCAGCTCGGCGCCCACTACCGTCGGCTCTTCACGCTGCTCGCCCAGTACGTCGGCAAGCCGCGCTGGGTGGAGAAGTCCGCCGCCTCCGGCCTGTATGTCTCCGAGCTGCTGGAGATGTTCCCCGGGGTGCGGATCGTCTACTTGACCCGGGACATCGTGGACGTGGCACTGTCCATGACGAACCACTCGATGTTCCTGATGGCAGACCTGAGCGTGAGCTTCCAGCAGCGGTGCGGCTTCGACCCGTTCGTCAAGGGCTCCCGCCCGCCGGGCGCGCAGGTGCCGCCGGACCTGGAGCACCTGCTGCCGGAGAACCTCACCCCGTCGGTGCTCGACTACCGGGCGGGCAGCGAGGCGTCCATGATGAACCTCATCGCCCTGCAGGCGATGATGGCCCGTCAGACCGACGATGCTCTGCGCGATCTGCCTGATGACCGCGTGATCCGCATCGCCTACGAGGAGCTGCTGCAGGACCCGGAGGGCGAACTCGCCCGTCTCGGCTCCTTCCTGGCCATCGACGACTCCCAGGACTGGGCGAAGCGTTCGGCCGACCGGGTCGCCAAGCCCCGGCCGCGGAGCGACAAGGTCGACGAGGCGGGGCGGGCGCGCTACCAGTCGTTCTACAACAACATCTACCAGTCGGCCCCGATGCTGGGCTGACGTATCACCGTCGCCCCCTCCGCAGCGAAGAACGGCCGGCCCTGGATCTCCCGGGC